>JASHUY010000111.1 GCA_030039755.1 Acidimicrobiales bacterium | reverse complement strand
CAGCTCATCGCCCCGGTGGCGAACAGCCGCATCAGGTCGTCCTCCAGCGACAGGTAGAACCGGCTCTCACCCGGATCGCCCTGGCGGCCGGAACGTCCTCGCAGCTGGTTGTCGATCCGGCGGCTCTCGTGACGTTCGCTCCCGAGGACGTAGAGACCTCCCGCGTCGACGACCTTCTCTGCGTCGGCCGCGCACAGGGACTCGATCTCGGCGCGCATCCGCGCGTAGGCCCCGCGGCCTTCGTCGGTCTCGAGATCGAGCCCGTCGGCGAGCGCATGGTGGACCGCAAGGAGCTCGGGGTTGCCGCCCAGGATGATGTCGACGCCACGGCCGGCCATGTTCGTCGCGACCGTCACCGCGCCCGGCCTCCCTGCCTGCGCGACGATCTCCGCCTCACGGAAATGCTGCTTCGCGTTCAGCACGTTGTGCGGGATCCCGCGCTTCTCCAACAGGCGCGACAGGAGCTCGGACTTCACAACCGACGCGGTGCCGACGAGCACCGGCTGGCCGCGGTCGTAGCGCTCCACGATGTCGTCCACGACCGAGTTGAACTTCGCGCTCTCCGATTTGAAGATGAGGTCCGGCTCGTCGGACCGGACCATCGGCTTGTTCGTCGGGATCGGGACGACCGGCAGGTTGTACGTGTTGGCGAACTCCGAGGCCTCGGTCTCGGCCGTGCCGGTCATGCCGGCCAGCTTCTCGTAGAGGCGGAAGTAGTTCTGGAGCGTGACGGTCGCCCAGGTGTGGTTCTCCTCTTTGATCCGCACCCGCTCCTTCGCCTCGACGGCCTGGTGCAGGCCGTCGGACCAGCGGCGCCCCTCGAGCGTGCGGCCGGTGAACTCGTCGATGATCTTCACCTCGCCCTGGTCGACGAGGTACTCCTTGTCCCGGTGGTACAGCTCCTTGGCCTCGAGCGCCTTGATGAGCTGGTGGACGTAGTTCACCGAGACGGCGTCGTAGAGGTTCTCCAGGCCCACCGCCCTCTCCACCTTCTCGATCCCGGACTCGAGGGGCACCACGTGACGCTTCTCCTCGTCGACCTCGTAGTCGTCGTCGCGCTCGAGGGTCCGGGCGATGCTCGCGAACTGGTAGTAGAGCCGGGCCGCCTCGTCCGCCGGGCCCGAGATGATGAGCGGGGTCCGCGCTTCGTCGATGAGGATCGAGTCGACCTCGTCGACGATGCCGAAGACGTGTCCCCGCTGCACCATTGTGGCGCGCGAGATCTGCATGTTGTCGCGCAGGTAGTCGAAGCCGAACTCCGTGTTCGTGCCGTAGGTCACGTCCGAGTGATAGGCCGCGCGCTTCTCCTTCGGGTCCGTGACGTCGGGCCCGACGCGTCCCACGGTCAGACCGAGCCAGCGGTAGACGCGGCCCATCCACTCGGCGTCCCGGGTGGCCAGGTAGTCGTTGACGGTGACGACGTGGACACCCCTTTTCGCGAGGGCGTTCAGGTACACGGGCAAGGTCGACACGAGGGTCTTGCCCTCGCCGGTCTTCATCTCCGCGATCCAGCCGAAGTGGAGCGCCATCCCACCCATGACCTGGACGTCGAAGTGGCGCTGCCCGAGGACCCGCCACGACGCTTCACGCACGACGGCGAAGGCGTCGATCAGGAGGTCGTCGAGTGTCTCCCCCTGGTCGAGGCGTTCACGGAACTCGATCGTCTTGTGCGCGAGCTCGTCGTCGGGCAACGCCTCGACCGTCGCTTCGAGCTCGTTGACCATCGGGACGAGCTCGGCCAGGCGACGGACCTTCTTCCCCTCGCCGGCGCGCAGGACCCTCGTGAACACGGACATGGCCTGTCAATGCTACCGGCCTGGACCGGCCTCGAACCGGACACCGAAGGGCTGCGTGCGGCTGACCTGGTCTTTGGCCCCACACTCGCCTGCTGCAGGGGTAGCGGCCCGGCACCGGCGACCATCGCGGTCCTGCGGCACCGTCGTCGGCACGCATCCCCCCGTCGCCGCCCTCCCCCGCGGACCGGGGGAACGGGGCGGGCAGGGCTTACTCCTAAGCCGCACCATGCTCGGCAACCACGAGTTGCCTTACGTGGGTCGTTTCGCCTGCGACTGGCATCGACTTGCAACCACAGACCCGCACGCAGCCTCACGCATCCTAGGCGGCGTCCCTCCGCCGGCGCAGCGCCTCCTCGGCGAGCGCCATCCCGAGACGCACGCCGAGCACCGCGGCCGCCGCAGGGAGGGCCAGCCGCTCGACGCCCTCGGCGCGACGCGACTCGAAGCGGAGGGCGGATCGGTGGTGCGCCACGATCATGCGGTACGGGTGCCGCCGGCGCGAGACCCCCTGGACGTGGGTGACCTCCGCGCGCGGCACCACGCCGACGCCCCAGCCGGCCCGGTGCGCGCGCCAGCACAGGTCGATGTCCTCGGCGAACATGAAGTAGCCCTCGTCGAAGCCACCCAGCTCTTCGAGCGCGACCCTGCGCGCCAGGAAGCAGGCGCCGGACACCCACTCGACGGCACGCGTCTCCTCCCCCACCTGGTCCCGGTAGCGGTTGGTGAACCTGTTGTCCGGCCGGACCAGGGCAAAGAGCGCGTGACCGGCGGCTTCGGTCATCGAGGGGAAGCGACGGACCGAGGGGTACTCCTCGCCGGACACGTCGACGATGCGCGGACCGACGATCGCCCAGTACGGGTGCGCGTCGAGCGCGGCGACGAGCCGTTCGACGGCCCCCGGGTGGACGCGCAGGTCCGGGTTGCACACGAGCACGTACTCGGAGTCCCCGCTCGCGGCGATGCCCCGGTTCGCGCCCGCGCCGTAGCCGAGGTTCCGTCCGGTCACCACGAGCGGCACGGACAGGCCGTCGAGGGCCCGGCGCGCCGTCGAGGGGTCCCCGTTCTCCACGACGACCACGTGGCGCACGCCGTCTTCGAGGAGCGAGCGGACGCACGCCCCGAGGAGATCGCCCGCCTCGTAGTCGACGACGACCGCAACCGCGCGTCCGCGGACGCTGCCCTTGCCGGTCGCGCTCACGTGGCAAGACGCTCACGAAACCACGCCACCGTACGGGCGAGGCCGTCGTCGAGCGTCACCTTGGGCTCCCAGCCGAGCGCCCGGCGGGCGAGCGAGATGTCCGGGCACCTCCGGCGCGGGTCGTCGGCGGGGAGCGGCCGGTGCACGACCTGCGAGCGCGACCCGGTGATCGACAGCACCTTCTCCGCCAGCTCTGCGACCGTGCGCTCGTCGGGATTGCCGATGTTCACCGGACCGGTCACCGACGCGTCGCGCAGCGCGAGGAGGCCGTCGATCTGGTCGTCCACGTAGCAAAGGCTGCGCGTCTGGGTGCCGTCGCCGTACACGGTGAGGGGCTCGCCGCGAAGCGCCTGCACGCAGAAGTTCGAGACCACGCGCCCGTCTTCGGCCGAGAGCCGGGGACCGTAGGTGTTGAAGATCCGTGCGATGCCGACGTCGACGGCGCGTGCGCGGTGCGCCGCGATGGTGAGCGCCTCGGCGAACCGCTTCGCCTCGTCGTAGACGCTGCGCGGGCCGACGGGATCGACGTTGCCGCGGTAGGTCTCGGGCTGCGGGTGGACCTCGGGATCGCCGTACACCTCACTCGTCGACGCCAGCACGAAGCGGGCGCCCGACCGTCTCGCGAGCTCGAGCAGCCGGCGCGTCCCCTCGCTGCCGGCTGCGAGGGTCTCGAGCGGTCGGGCGAGGTACGCGGGCGGGGACGCGGGGCTCGCAAGGTCGAAGACGGCGTCCACCGGCGGTTCCACCGGCACCTCCGAGCTCACGTCGGCGACGACGAACGTGAACCTCGGGTCCCCCTCGAGACGGAGCAAATTCGTCTCGGTGCCGGTCGACAGGTCGTCGAGGCACACGACGTCGTCACCGCGCGCGACGAGGCGCTCGCAGAGGTGCGAGCCGAGGAAGCCGGCTCCCCCGGCGACGACCACCCTCGACATCAGGCGGCCACCCCCGTCACGGCGCGGTCACGGGCGGCCGATCCCCGCGTAGGAGAAGCCTGCGCGTCGCAACGCGACCGGGTCGAGGAGGTTGCGCGCGTCGACGAGGGCGGGCGACGCCATCACGTCGGCGACCTTCGTGAAGTCGAGGCTGCGGAACTCGTCCCACTCCGTGAGGAGCACCACCGCGCTCGCGCCACGGCACGCGTCGTACGCGTCCGCGCACACGACGACCCCTTCGAGGTCCGCAGGGGCGGGGCCCGCCGGCACCGTCGGGTCGTAGGCGCGGACCGTCGCGCCCAGCTCGGCGAGCCGGCGGGCGACGGCGGTCGCCGGGGAGATGCGGCGGTCGTCGGTCCCGGCCTTGAAGGTGAGTCCCCACACGCCCACGGTCCGCCCCGACAGGTCGCCGCCCGCCACGTCTTCGACCTTCCGGACCACGCGCTCGCGCGCGTCCTCGTTGGCCGAGATGACCGCGCGCAACAGGGCGAAGTCGTAGCCTGCGTCCTCGGCGATATGGAGCAGCGCAGCGGTGTCCTTCGGAAGGCAGGACCCTCCCCACCCGGGCCCGGGCCGCAGGAAGTCGAACCCGATCCGGCGGTCGTAGCCGAGGCCGAGCACGACATCACGGACGTCCGCGCCGACCGACTCGCACAGCCCCGCGAGCACGTTCACGAAGCTGAGCTTCGTCGCCAAGAACGCGTTCGACGCGTACTTGATGGTCTCGGCGGTCACGGTGTCGGTCACGATGAGCGGTGCACCCGATTCCGAGAAGAGCTCCCCCACCCGCCTCGCCGCACCCCGGTCGTCGGCACCGACGACGACGCGGTCCGGGCGGAGGCTGTCGCGCACGGCACTGCCCTCGCGCAGGAACTCGGGGTTCGACACGACCGTCGCGGCGGTGATCCGCTCCACGTCCAGCGCGGTGCCGACCGGGACCGTGGACTTGTTCACCACGATCGCGCCGGGCTCGAGCTCGCGGGCGATCTCGGTCGCCACCCCCTCGACGAAGGACAAGTCCACGGAGCCGTCGTCGCGCTCAGGGGTCGCGACGCACAGGAAGACGAACTGCGCGCCGCGCGCCGCCTCCGCGGCGCTGCGCACGAAGCGGAGCCCACCCTTTGCGACGACCTCCGCGAGCAATTCTCCGAGCCCTTCTTCGACGATCGGCACCTTGCCCGCCACCAGCGCGCCGAAGCGCTCGTCGTCCCGCTCGGCGCACACCACGGTGTGGCCGAACCTCGCGAGCGCGGCCGCGGTCGGCAGCCCGACGTGGCCGGCGCCGATGACGGCGATGCGGGCGCCCGTGGTCATGTGAGCACTGCGACGAGCCGGGCGAGCCCATCGTGCCAGTCCGGGAGCTGCGGCAGCCCGCTCAGCCGGAGAGCCGCGTTGTCGAGCACCGAGTTGGCGGGGCGCGGGGCGGCGCGGGGCGGGTCGAGCGCTGCGGTCGAGATCGGCTCGACGCGCCCGGGGTCGTGCCCGGCCGCCTTCAGGACAGCCTGGACGAAGCCGAACCAGCTGGTCGAGCCGACGTTCGTCACGTGGTAGGTGCCCGGCCGGCGGTCGAGCCCGAGCGTCACGATCGCCGCCGCGAGGTCCGCGGTGAAGGTCGGCGAGCCGTGCTGGTCGTCGACGAAGCGGAGCGGGCCGTCGCCGGCGGCCAGTCGGAGCGCGGTCTTCACCATGTTGGGGCCCGACGCCCCGCAGACCCACGAGGTGCGCACGACGGTCGCCTCCGGCGGGCACTCACGTTCGCCGCCGAGCTTGCTCCTGCCGTACGCCGAGACGGGGTGCGGCTCGTCCCACTCGACGTACGGGCGGGTGGAAGCCCCGTCGAACACGTAGTCCGTCGAGACGTAGACGAGGTGGGCGCCGGCCGACCGTGCGGCCTCGGCGACGTTCCGCGTGCCGAGCGCATTCACGCGGAACGCGCGATCGGGGTCCCCCTCGCACGCGTCGACCGCGGTCCACGCCGCGGCGTGCACCACGACGTCGGGACGGAGCGCGAGCACGGCGTCGAGCACCATCGCGCGGTCCTCGACCGGGAGGGCGGCGTGGTCCGCTGCCGTGACGTCGACACCGGGACCTCCGCCCTCGGGACCGAGCAGCGCGCGGCGGCGGCCCGCCGGAGGGACCGTCCCCGAGAGCGCGGTCACGAGGTCGCTGCCGAGCTGGCCCCCCGCCCCGGTGACGAGGACCCGCACCGTCAGCCCGTCCAGGCGGTCTCGACGACCGGCGCCCTGCCCTGCAGCGGCTCCCACCAGGCGCGGTTTGCCGCGTACCACGCGACCGTGCCGGCCACACCTTCTTCGAAGTCGACGAGCGGTCGCCACCCGAGCTCGGTGCGGATCTTCGTGGTGTCGAGCAGGTAGCGACGGTCGTGGCCCGGGCGGTCGGGCACGATCTCCTTCAACGACGCCGGCTTCCCGAGGCACTCGAGGACGGTGTCGGCGATCTCCTCGATGCTCGCCTCGACGCCGCTGCCCACGTGGTACGTCTCGCCCACCCTCCCGCGCTGGAGGACGGCGTCGACCGCCCGGCAGTGGTCGAGCACGTGGAGCCACTCCCTGCGGTTCCGGGTCGAGGCGTACAACGGCAAGGGCAGGTCGTCGAGCGCCCGCGTCGTGAACAGCGGGATCACCTTCTCGGGGAACTGGTACTGGCCGTAGTTGTTCGAGCAGTTCGTGATCGTGACGGGGACCTCGAAGGTCTCCGAGTAGGCGCGCACCGCGTGGTCCGCCCCCGCTTTCGACGCGTTGTACGGCGTGCGGGGCCGGTAGGGGCTCTCCTCGGTGAACATCTCGTCGGTGTCGAGGTCGAGGTCGCCGTAGACCTCGCACGTCGAGATGTGGTGGAACCTCGCGACTCCGTGACGCCGTGCGGCCTCGAGCATGGTCTGAGTGCCGAGGACGTTCGTGCGGAAGAAGCGCGCCGGGTCGAGGACCGCCAGCGAATTGTGCGATTCCGCCGCGAAGTGGACGACCGTGTCGATCTCCTCACGCTCGAGCGTCGCGAGGGCGAGCTCGAGGTCGCAGACGTCGCCGTGGACGAACCCGGCGCCCGAGCCCTCGACGTTCGACCGTGTTCCCGCGTACGTGAGGGCGTCGTAGACCACGACGCGATCGCGCGGATGCTCGTCGACCCAATAGCGGACGAAGTTCGACCCGATGAACCCGGCACCGCCGGTTACGAGAAGGCGCATGGCGGGCGAAGCCTACTCGGGCTCCGCGACGGCGGGCCGCACGTGGACGACGTCGCCCGCCGCGACGACGACATCGCCGGCACCGGTCGCGACGACGAGCCTGCCGTCGCCGTCCAGCTCCCGCGCGACGCCGTAGAGGACGCCGGCGGAGCCCGTTTCGACCCGCACGGCTCGCCCGACGGTCACGTTCCGGGCGCGCAGCTCGCCGACCGTCGCGCGCCGCCCCTCGTCGGTGTCGAGCAAGGTCGCACGAGCGGCGAGACTGCCGAGCATCGCATCGAGCAGCGCGTCGCGCCCGACCGGGGCCGCCGCGTGCGCGGCGAGCGACGTCGCCGGCACCGGTC
>JASHUY010000110.1 GCA_030039755.1 Acidimicrobiales bacterium | reverse complement strand
GCCACGCCACCGCCGGGCACGACGCCCTCTTCGATCGCGGCCTTGGTCGTGGAGACCGCGTCCTCGATGCGGTGCTTCTTCTCCTTCAGCTCGACCTCGGTGGCCGCGCCGACCTTGATCACCGCCACGCCACCGGACAGCTTGGCCAGGCGCTCCTGGAGCTTCTCACGGTCGTAGTCGGAGTCCGTGTTGTCGATCTCGGCCTTGATCTGGTTGATGCGGCCCTTGATGTCGGCCTCGGAACCGGCGCCCTCCACGAGGGTCGTCTCGTCCTTGGTCACGACCACCTTGCGGGCGCGGCCCAACAGGTCGAGGCCCACGTTCTCCAGCTTCAGCCCGACCTCCTCGGTGACCACCTGGCCGCCGGTGAGTATCGCCATGTCCTGGAGCATCGCCTTGCGGCGCTCGCCGAACCCGGGCGCCTTGACCGCGGCGCTCTTGAAGGTGCCGCGGATCTTGTTCACGACGAGGGTCGCGAGGGCCTCTCCTTCGACGTCCTCGGCGACGATCGCGAGCGGCTTGCCGCTCTGGATGACCTTCTCGAGCACGGGGAGGAGGTCGCGGACCGCGGAGATCTTGGATCCGACCAGCAGGACGTAGGCATCCTCGAGGACGGCCTCCATCCGCTCGGGGTCGGTCACGAAGTAGGGCGAGATGTACCCCTTGTCGAAGCGCATGCCCTCGACGAGGTCCATCTCCATGCCGAAGGTCTGCGACTCCTCGACGGTGATCACGCCGTCCTTGCCGACCTTGTCGATGGCCTCGGCGATCATCTCGCCGATCTCGGTGTCGGCCGCGGAGATCGCGGCGACCTGCGAGATCTGGCTCTTCGACTCGGTCTCCTTGGCGATGCCGTGGATCGCGCTCACGGCCTCGTCGACACCCGCCTCGATGCCCTTCTTGAGGGACATCGGGTTGGCGCCGGCGGCGACGTTGCGCAACCCCTCGCGGACCATGGCCCATGCGAGCACGGTCGCGGTGGTGGTGCCGTCACCCGCGACGTCGTCGGTCTTCTTCGCCACTTCCTTGACGAGCTCGGCCCCGATCTTCTCGTAGGGGTCCTCGAGCTCGATCTCCTTGGCGATCGAGACACCGTCGTTGGTGATCGTGGGCGCCCCCCACTTCTTGTCGAGCACGACGTTTCGACCCTTGGGGCCCAGGGTCACCCGTACGGCGTCGGCCAGCTTGTTCATGCCGGTCTCGAGCCTTCGCCGGGCGTCTTCGTCGAAGGCGATCAACTTGGCCATGTGGTCAGGTCCTCCGTGTTTCTGATCCGGTTCGTTCAGCGGGAGAATACCAGAGCGGTTAGCACTCTCGTACGCCGAGTGCCAACAGCAAACCACGCCCGCCCGGACGCGTCAACCGGCACGACCGGTGCCCGCCGGACTCCCTACGCGCCCCCGGCCACCGCGGGCACGATCGAGACCGTCTCGCCTTCGGCGACGGGGGTCTCGAGGCCTGCGGCGAACCTGATGTCCTCGTCGGCGACGAAGACGTTGACGAAGCGCCGGAGGACGCCCTTCTCGTCGAAGAGCCGCTCGGCGAGGCCGGGGTGGAGGGCGTCGAGGGCCTTCAGCGCCTCGCCCGCGGTGGACGCCTCGACGGCGACCTCCCCGGCGCCGCCGGTCAGGGAGCGAAGCTGGGTGGGGACACGGACGGTCACCGGCACAGGAGCACCTCCCCCGTCTCGCCGACTGCCTCCTCGAACGCCTCGAGCGACGGCGGCACGGTCACCCCCGGGCCTGCTGCGGTCCCGAGCGACTCGACCGTCTTCAGCCCGTGCCCCGACACGATCGCAACGACCCGCTCGTCCCGCCCCACGACTCCCGCCGCCGCCAGCTTGGCGAGCGTCGCGATCGTGACGCCGCCGGCCGTCTCGGCGAAGATGCCCTCGGTCCGTGCGAGAAGCCCGATGGCGTCGAGGACCTCGGAGTCGCTCACCGAGCCCACGGCGCCGCCCGACCGCCGCACCGCCTGGAGGGCGTAGTAGCCGTCCGCCGGGTTGCCGATGGCGACCGACCGGGCGATCGTCGACGGCCGGACCGGCCGGATGTCGTCGGACCCCGTCTCGAAGGCCGTCGCGACCGGCGCGCACCCGGCGGCCTGGGCGCCCGAGATCCGCACCGCGGGGCCCTCGTCGGCGTGCAGCAGCCCGACCTTGCTCAGCTCCGTGAAGCCCTTCGCGACCTTGTTCAGCTGGCTCCCGGACCCGACCGGCACGACCACGTGGTCGGGCGCACGCCAGCCGAGCTGCTCGGCGATCTCGAACGCGAGCGTCTTGGACCCCTCGGCGTAGTAGGCGCGCAGGTTCACGTTCGCGAACCCCCACGACGGGTGCTCGGCGACGAGCTCGGCGCAGAGGCGGTTCACGTCGTCGTAGTCCCCGTCGACGGCCACCACGGTGCCGCCGTACACCGCGGCCATGGCGATCTTCGCCCGCTCGAGGTCCTTCGGCACGATCACCACCGACGCCATGCCCGCACGTGCGGCGTGCGCGGCGATCGATCCCGCGAGGTTGCCGGTCGACGCGCAGGCCGCCACCTTGAACCCGAGCTGGCGCGCCTTGGTGAGGGCGACGGACACGACACGGTCCTTGAACGACCCCGTCGGGTTGGCCGTGTCGTCCTTCAGCCAGAGCTCTCCGAGGCCCAGCTCGGCTGCGAGCCGTTCCGCGCGCACGAGCGGCGTCCAGCCGCCCCCCAGCTCGACCGGTCGGGTGTCCTGGACCGGGAGGAGCGCACGGTAGCGCCAGATCGTGCGGGGGCCCGCGGCGATCTCCTCCGGGCTCAGCGCGGCGGCGATCGCCTCGTAGTCGTAGGCCGCCTCGAGCGGGCCGAAGCACCAGTCGCACACGTGCAGCGCGTCGAGCGGGTACGTCCGACCGCATTCACGGCAGGTGAGTGCGGTCACGAACACAGGATCCACGTGAGTACCTCCTCATCGCTCGGGCATTGGCACCTGGCGCGGTGTGCGCTGGTTGCCGCGGCGTCGAAGGGCCCGTCCCTCAGCCGCTCTTGATGAATGGAGACATGATCTCCCGGGACGCCGCCCGCGCGCAAGTCGGCCCGGCGGACCGGCTCTGCGGGTCGGGCGCGCGGACCGACCGGCGAGGTGCGACGACCACGGCCGCCCCGTGGATGGACGATGATCGCGACGTGCCCCGCGAGTCCGTGCGAACGTACGCCCTGCACGCCTTCGACCTCGATCTCGACCGCGTCGTCGCCGGCAAGGCCGACAGGACCGTGTCGGTCTGCATCCCCGCCCACAACGAGGTCGCCACCGTCGCCCAGGTCCTCACCGCCGTCCGGCTCCCCCACCTCCGGGAGGTGGGCGGCTCGGGGCTCGTCGACGAGGTGCTCGTCGTCGACGACGGCTCGACCGACGGCACCGCGGAGGCCGCGGCAGCCGCCGGGGCCCGGGTGGTGCGTCTCGACCGCCGGACCGGCAAGGGAGGGGCCATGGCCGCCGCCGTGGACTCGGCCGCCGGCGACGTCATCGTCTTCCTCGACGCCGACGTCGAGAACACGACCGGGGCGTTCGTGACGAGCCTGCTCGGCCCGCTGCTCACCACCCCGGGCGAGTTCGCGCTCGTGAAGGGGTACTACGAGCGGCCGATCGGCGACTCCCCGACGGGCGGAGGCCGCGTGACCGAGCTGGTGGCGCGGCCCGCCCTCGAGGTCCTCTTCCCCGACGTCCCCGAGCTCTCCGACGTGCTGCAGCCGCTCGCGGGCGAGACGGCCGCGCCGCGATGGGTGCTGGAGAAGCTGGACCTCGCCCCCGGCTACGGGGTCGAGATCGGCCTCCTCGTCGACGTCGTCACCCGGTTCGGCGCCGGCGCCGTCGCCCAGGTCGACCTCGGCACCCGGGTCCACCGGAACCGCTCCCTCGCCGAGCTGCGCCCGCAGGCGGTCGAGGTGCTGCGGGCGGCGCTGGAGCGGGCCGGGAAACCGGCCCGGTAGCGTCGTCGGCGTGCAGGACGTCGTCGTCGTCTCGAACAGGGGGCCGGTCTCCTTCCGGGAGGGTGACGACGGGGAGCCGGTCCCGACGGGGAGCGGCGGAGGGCTGGCGGCGACGCTCCACCCGCTGTTCCGGGGAACCGGCGCGACCTGGGTGGCGGCCGCGATGAGCGACGCCGACCGCCGCGCGGCGGCGCTCGGGCTGATGCGGGACGAGGGGATCCGGATCGTGACGGTCGAGCCGGACGTCGCGACCTACGACATGGCGTACAACGTCGTGTCGAACGCGACCCTGTGGTACTGCCACCACCACCTCTGGGACCTCCCCCGCCGGCCGCGCCTCGACCGGCGCTGGGAGGAGGCGTGGGCCGCGTACCGCGACGTGAACCGTGCCTTCGCCGACACGGTTGCGGAGCACGCGCCGGAGGCGGCGCGCGTGCTCGTGCAGGACTACCACCTCTCGCTCGTCGGGGGGATGCTCGCTTCTCTTCGGCCGGACCTGTCTACGACCCACTTCTCGCACACGCCGTTCGCCGATCCGGGGATCCTCCGCGTGCTCCCGTCGGCCGCGGCCGGTGAGCTCCTCGCGGGGATGGCCGGCTCGGGCGCCTGCGGCTTCCACACCGCGCGCTGGGAGGCGAGCTTCCTCGGCGCCTTCGCCGACCCCGCGCGCCGCGCGGACGCCGGGGTGGAGGGGGTGCCCCGCACCTACGCCACGCCGCTCGGCCCGAACCCCCCGGCTCTCGAGGCCGAAGCCGCCTCGGACGCCGTGACCGGGGCCCGCGAGCTGCTCGACGAGCTCACCGGTGGCCGGCGTCTGGTCGTGCGGGTGGACCGGGTGGAGCTCTCCAAGAACATCCTGCGCGGGCTCTGGGCCTTCGACGAGCTGCTCGACACGCGCCCACGGTGGCGCGGCCGCGTCACGATGCTCGCCCTCGCCTACCCCTCGCGCGAGGCGCTCGCGGACTACCTCGCGTACCGCGCCGAGGTGGAGCACACCGTCGACCGGCTGAACGAACGGTGGGGCACGCCCGGCTGGGTCCCCATCGTCCTCGACGTGGGCGACGACCGCGCCCGCTCCATGGCCGCGCTCAGCGCCTACGACGTCCTGTTGGTCAACCCGGTCCGCGACGGGATGAACCTCGTCGCGAAGGAGGGGCCGGTGGTGAACCGCGCGCACGGGGTGCTCGTGCTCTCGCGGGAGGCGGGCGCCTGGGAGGAGCTCCATCCGGCCGCCGTCGGCGTGAACCCCTTCGACGTCTCCGAGACGGCTGCGGCGCTCGACGCCGCGCTCTCGATGGACGAGACCGAGCGGGCGGCGCGCGCCGGGGCGCTGCGCAAGCTGGTCCTGGGCCAGACGGCCGCGGACTGGCTGGACCAGCAGCTCGAGGTGGCCGCGGGCCTGCGCGCCGGCTGACCGCGCGCTCAGGCGGCGCAGAGCGCGCGGTCGAGGTCCTCCAGCAGGTCGTCGACGGCTTCGAGCCCCACCGACAGCCGCAGCAGCGCCGGGTCGACGGCGAGCGGGGACCCCGCGACCGACGCGTGCGTCATGCGGCTCGGTTGCTCGATCAGCGACTCGACCGCGCCGAGCGACTCGGCGAGCGTGAACAGCCGGGTCGACGCCGCCACCCGCAACGCGGCGGCCTCCCCGCCGAGGACCGTGAACGACACCATGCCGCCGAAGCCGCGCATCTGCGCTGCCGCGACCGCGTGACCGGGGTGCGAGGGGAGCCCGGGATAGTGGACGCTCTCGACGGCGTCGTGGCCCGCGAGCATCTCGGCGACGCGTTGCGCGTTGGCGCAGTGCCGGTCCATGCGCACCGCGAGCGTCTTCACGCCACGCAGGACGAGGAAGCAGTCGAAGGGGCCGGGCACCGCGCCCACCGAGTTCTGGAGGCGC
>JASHUY010000109.1 GCA_030039755.1 Acidimicrobiales bacterium | reverse complement strand
ACCCCTCGGGGTCGTGACCCGGAGTCGACGGCCCTGTGGAGATCGCCCGGCCGCCGGCTGCGGTCACACGTTGCGACGCGTCCCTCGGCCGCCGGAGCACCGTCGGGAGCTCGACGTGCGGCGAGTGCGACCGGACGGCTTCCGGGCCGCGCCGGGCGGACAGTCGAGACGTCGTGCCCGCCGACTCGAGGAGCGCGGCGGCCAACGCTCGGCAGCGCCCGGCGCCCTCCGCCTCCGACCCCAGCCCCCAGCCGTCGACCACGGGCTCGGCGACGTGGTCGAGCCGTGCCGCCAGCGTTCCCGACGGGGTGCGTCCCGGCTGGGCGCGCTCGCGGGTAACGGCGGCGCGCACCACCGTCCCGTCTTCGGACTCCGCGACCGGGAGGTACCCGCTCGTGCGCAGCGCGCTCAGCAACGCGTGCAGCGCACTGTCGGAGACGAGGACCGTCGGGGCGATCTGCCGGAGCCCGAACTTGCCCAGCTTCTTCGCTCTGAGGACCTCGGCCGCCAGTGCCGCGTCGTCGAAGCGGACGTAGCACGCCGCCTTGCCCAGCCGCATGTGGCCGTGACGCCGCTCGACGTCGCCGACCAGGTACGTGAGCGCCTGCGGCACGCCCTTGGCGGCGTGCGCTTCGAGGAGCCCCAGGATCTCCTCGCCGCTGCGGCCGGCGTCGAACGCCCGTCGCACCGAGCCCTCGCTGAAGCGGTAGACGGTCGCCGCGCCGCGGCCCTCGACGTCGGCCAGCAATGTGAGCTCGGCCCGCACCTGGGACGGGACCCGACCGGTGACGAGCGCGGTGAGGTCGGCCTGGAGGACCAGCTCCCACGCGTCGGCGGCGGGGTTGGCGAGCAGCCGGCGGGCGCTCTCCAGCTCGTCGTCCACGAGGGCCTGCGCGAGCGGGCTCGGAGCTCCCTCGACCGCCAGGCCGAGCAGCTCCATCTCCGACAGCACCCAGCGCACGATCAGCTCGGGTGGGGCGACGACGTCGCTCCAGGCGAGCGGGCCGTCCCACGACGCCGCCTCCGCCAGCGACCTCGCGGCGTCGGTGCGGGCATGCTGCAGCTCGAGCGCCAGCCGCAGCACCCCACGGCGTTGCGCGGCCGCCCGCTCGGGTGTGTCCGGGACGTACTCGAGGGCGGGGACGACCTTCTGCCGGGTGTCCACGGCACCCGCCATGCCGGCGTGCACCGCCATCTCCCGCCAGCTGCGCGCGAGCGCCCACCACCGGTCGGCCACCCCCAGGTCGAGCCACCGGTCGGCGGCGGGCGTGGGGAGGACCATCCCGCGGCGGACGTCGGCCACCACGAGCCCGGCGGCCGCAGCGATCTCGACCAGGCAGAAGGCGTCCTGCTCGGGAACCTCGACGTCGGCAGCCAGGCGGCGCACCTCGCGCACCCCCACCCCGCCGGACTTGAGGACCGGAGCCGGCCGCGACCCCCAGCACTCCACCAGGCGCTCGACGGCCTGGGTCACCGCCGCAGCACGCGCCTCGACGGTCGACGGAGACGGCTCGCCGAGCGGGGCGAGCTCGACGCCCGGCCGGCGGTACGAATCCGCGGGGAAGGGACGGCCGCCCCGCAGGGCGAGCCCGACCTCGCGGGGCATGAGCGCCGTCATCCAGGTGTCCCGGTAGACGAGGCCGTGCTGGAGAAGCCATGTGGCGGGGCGTCCCGCTCCTGCGTCCGGACGGCGACGGTACCCATGGGACGCCATGTCCCACGGGAGCTGGAGAGTGGCAGACCCGGTGGCGTGACGCCCGGCGAGGGCACGAGCCGCGTCCGGGGCGCCGGCGACGAGACCTCGGACGGCGTCCCCGTCGGCGAGGAAGGCGAGAAGGCGGGCGACCAGGTCCCCCTTGCGGCTCGCGCCGCCCCGCGTGCCGACCGCGCTCGCGACCGACTGGAGGTCGGAGACCGTGAGCCGCTCGAGAAGGTCGGCAGCCGGCGGGCCCAGAGCGCCGGGGCCGACGATGGACAGGAACGCGGGATGGACGCAGAGCTCGTCGTCGGAGACCCGGGCCACGAGGTGCCGCTGCTCCAGCCACGCCAGCGCCCGTCTGACTACGAGCTCCGTCCCGTCGCCGGCGGTGCCGCACACGTCGGCCACGCAGACGTGCTTGTCACCGAGGATCGCGAAGATCTGGACGACCTGGAGGATCGACAGGTCCGCGTACAGGAGCGACCGCAGGACGCTCGGGACGGAGAACGCCCGCGCCTCGAGCTCGTCGATCGACGCCGGCGCGGGCTCGGCGAGGTCGGGCCTCACCGCCAGCAGCGCGCACAGCCGCTCCTCGTCGAGTGTGTGCAGCTCTTCCGCGTGGGCCGCCGACGCGTCCGCAGCGCGACCCGACGGTCGCGGCTCACGGCGCGCCTTCACCTTGGCACGTGGGCTCACCACCGCCGATTTCCAGACTTCGCTCGATGGTCGGGCATGGGACGGATCCTTCGAGTCGCTCGGTTGTCGCTCGCCGGCGGACCGCCCGACACTCGGAAACGCCGCGTCGGGCTGAAGGTACCAAGGTCACACCGCGTGGAGGGTGATGCTCCCGACGCGCACCGAGACCAGCACCCCGCAGCTGGGACAGCCACCTGCGCGCCACGGTGGCGGGTGAGCTCGCGGCCCGCGCTGCACCCTCGTTGCGCCCCCGGCGCCGAGGAGCAGGCGGGTCCGCAGCCGCCCGCCCCGCGACGCACGACGTCCGTCCGTGGGCCATGCCGCCGGGAAAGGATATGATGTCTTACATCGTTTTTGACATCACCTATGGGAGGGACCGTGACCCGTACGGCAAATCAGGTTCAGACGTTCCCACTCCGGCTCCGCAACCCCCGATTGCGAGAACTGCTGCGTCAAGTCGCGAAGCGTGATCACCTCAGTCAGAACGAGCTCATCGAGCAAGCACTCGAACACGAGCTCGCGCTGCGCGGGGCACACCTCGCCGAAGAGCTTGCAGCCGCAGCACGATCGCTGGCCGAGCTGTCCGACGAGATGTATGCGAGGCGACTCGCCGAGCACGACGAATCGTTCGC
>JASHUY010000108.1 GCA_030039755.1 Acidimicrobiales bacterium | reverse complement strand
CCCCCGTACGTCATCGAGCGACCCGTTGGAAGGGGGCGGTCAGGGTCCACCTTACGCCCCCTCACGGTCACGCTGCCCATCCTCGCTCGCGCGGCGAATCAGGTCAAGACTCACCGACACGCTTTCCTCCCGCATCTACCCCCCACGCCGGCGAAGTCGCCCTGTTCCACGTGTAACCTGACGGTGAAACAGCGTCCGTGGCATCACCAAAGCCGGGCTCCTCCTCCCACGACTGCACCAGTTCCACGTGTAACCTGACGGTGAAACACGCACACGGTTTCGGAGCATTCGAAGTCCCTGCTCAGTGTCCTGACGGCAGCAGGGGGGCGGTTGGGGAGGACATGGCGAGCGAATTCGACGAGGGACTGCTCACCGGGTTGCTCATCGGTGAAGGCCATTTCGGTGGGGACGGGCGACAGCCCCAGGTGACCCTTCGAATGCACGAGCGCCATGAACCCTTGTTCCGCTGGCTCGAGCGCACCTATCCCGGAGGTCGGCTCTACGGCCCCTACGAGCACAGCGGTCGTCGCTACTACCAGTGGATGGTTCGAGGCGCCTACCTCCGAGAAGAGCTGCTGCCCTTGCTTTGGCGCAGGCTCTCGCCAACCCTGGACCGGTATGCGTACACACGCCTCAAGGCGATGTCCGAACGCTACGCACGGCAGCTGCGCATTCACGACCGGTCATCCTCGGCGTCCTCCGGTGAGGACGAGGCCGCTATCGAACCGACCACTCGGGATCGGGAAGAGGCACAGGAGGGTGGGCCGGATGCCGACCTTGCCCCCGGGCCGTCCGGCTCCCGAGCAGCTCGGATCTTCGCGGCGCTGCGGGCTGCCGATACGACGCCGGAGCACGGCAACGACTGACTGACGTGATGCCAGGGGTCCCACGTGCCACGTGCCACGTGCGAGCACCTTCGAGCAGGTGGCCCTGGGCGGTCGGGCGGCACCGCTCAGAAGAGCGGGCGCTTCGCAGGCACGCCGACCCGCCGGGGGAAACGGTCGGGGCACCGACGCTCCTGTGGTACCGCCACGAACCTGTACCGGGCACCGGTGCCGGCGAGGTGAGGGCCCACGCGCCGAGGCGCCCCCATGCCAAGCTCCGCAAGCCCTGCCGCAGGCCAGCGTGCGGCGTCGCGTGCGGCGTCTTCCGGGGGCTCCGACACGACGAGCATCCCGCCAACCTCGAGGAACGGGGCCGCGCACTCCGCGACGACCGCTGGTCGGCCGAACCCCCTGGCAGTCACCAGGTCGAACGCCGCTCGCCGTGACGCTGCACGACCAAGGATCTCCGCCCGCTCGGCTTCCACCGCGACCCGCTCACCCAATCCCAGCTCACCGGCGGCGCGACGGAGGAAGGCTGCACGCCTTGCCTGGGCCTCGACGAAGACGAAGGACGAAGCCCAGCGAACAGCGAGCACCAGCCCGGGCAGCCCGCCTCCCGTGCCCAAGTCGACCGCTGCCCGAGGGGGAAACGGCCCGGATGGAGATGCGTCCCGGGGGGCCGCATTCCGCGCCGCCTCGAGCGCCTGGGCGAACGCGCCGGCATGGTCCAGCTGTGCCTCGACCGATCCGGGACCGAGGAAGCCGAGCGCCCGTGCCTGGTTCAACAGCTCGTGCAGGGTCCTCGCGCGGCCCTGAAAATCCGCCGCCCGGCGCTCGCCTTCGGGCACCGGACGGCCCCCGCCGGCGTCCTGCGCCCGCCTCAGGACCCGGGGGAGATGACGACGAAACGGTGCGGCTCTTCGCCCTGCGAGCTGGACGCCACCCCTTCGATCGTGAGCACGGTGTCGTGCACCACCTTGCGGTCGGCTGCCGACATGGGCTCGAGAGCCCGCTCAGACCCGGAGTCGAGGACCTCTGAGGCGACCTCGGCCGTGAACCGCCGCAATGCGGCGACGCGCCGCTCCCGGTACCCCGCGACGTCGACGAGGATCCTGTCGGTGCGGTTCGGGAAGTGCTTCTGGACCACCGTCCTCGTCACGTCCTGGAGCGCCATCACGGTCGCCCCCTTGGGTCCGACGAGCACCCCGAGCCCGTCGCCCCGAGCCGCGAGCTCCACGGTCTCCTCGTCGAGCTCCCGTACGTCGACCGTCGCTTCGAGGCCGTAGCGGTCCAAGAGGCCCTCGAGGAACTCTTTGGCGACTGCGGCCTGCTCTTGCAGCGTGATTCCCTCGGCCACGGTGTGCTCCTCCTTCGCTGCTTCGTCAAGCCCCCTCACGTCGGTGGCACGACCGGCACCGTTCGACGCAGGACTCCTGCCGGCTCTTCCGGGTTCCAGCGCGGGGTCCGCCGACCCCGCGTCTTCGGCGCGTTTGCGGGCGGCGCTCCGCCGGCGACGTCTGCGACGCCGGCTCGCCGAGCTCTGTTCCACGGATCCGTCTTCCCCGCGAACCTGCCCCGCCGAGTCTCGCCCAGGACGGTCCGGCCGACCCGCACGTGCCCCCGCCCCACCCGGGCCGTTCGCACGGGCACCCTGCTGGCGAGGGCTGCGCGTCCCTGCAGCGGCACCGTCCCCACCGTTCCTTCCGCTCGCGCGCACCCGGTCACGCTGTCGCCGCACACGCTTCGGGCGCGGCTCCGCCGGGCGTACGCGGGCCCGTACGCGGGCCTCCCCCCGGACCCGCCCGAACAGGCCCGTCCTCGGCTCGGACAGCACCACGAGCTCCGCGTCCTTCTCGGACACCCCGAGCTGGTCAAGAGCCCGTTCCTTCGCCTCGTCGACCGACCTTCCGGTTTTCTCCACCCACTCCACCGCTCAACGAGCCTTCCGTGCGCGTTTCGACTTCGAACGGGGATGCGCCTTGGGCACCGGGGGGGTAGCACCAGGGGTATTACCGTTCCGCGCGCCCCGAGGCCTCCCGTTCGCGGCCCCCCCCCCGGTGCCTTGTCCGGGCGGTCCGGAGGCTCCACCCCTCTTCTGACCCCCGAAGGGGAGCAACCGGCCTTCCCCGTTCCCCTGAGCTGCGGCCGGGGTCTGCTTCGGGACTCCCTGCACGTCGAGGGACGCGGGAGCCGTCGCCGGCCTCGACCTGGCTCCGATCTGCCGCTCACCGGGCGCCTGCACCAGGCCGTGGCGGAAGATCATGTCCTGGGTCAGGACGCGGATCGCCGACGAGACGATCATGTAGATCACCACGCCGGCCGGAACGAGGAAGTAGATGTAGGCGAAGATCAACGGCATGATCCGCTGCATCGTCTGCATCTGCTGCGGGATCTGCTGCTGCGGGTTGTTCCGCTTGTTCCTCCGGGTCATCTGCGCCATCTGGAAGTACTGCAGACCCACCGCTACCGCCAGCAATCCGAAGTACGGGATGTAGTCCAGCCAGTTCGCGCGGTGTGTGAGTGGTTTCGCGGCGAGATTCAGCCCGAGCGAGTGCATCACGCCGGGCGTTGCCACGAGCGCCTTGTAGATCGCGGAGTGGTGCGGTACGTACCGCGGTGTCGGGCAGACCAGCAGATGGCAGACCTTGTGGCCTGTACCCATCTTCAAGCCCTTCTTCACCGTGTTCGCGAGACCCCGGATCGTGTCATAGAGAACGATCAGCGCGGGCATCTGAAGGAACATCGGGAGGCACCCGCCCGTCGGGCTCACCCCGTGCTCGCGGTAGAGCTTCATCATCTCTTCGTTCAGCTGCTGGCGGTTCTCTGCGCCCTTGTACTTCGCGCGCAGCTTCTGCATCTCCGGCTGGAGTCCCTGCATCGCCAGCATCGAACGGGTGCTCTTGATCGTGAGCGGGGTGAGCAGGCCCATGATCACGATCGTGAGGATGATGATCGCGACGCCGTATGTGTGCACCAGGCTGTAAATGCCGGCGAGCGAGTACGCGACCGCCTCGAAAAGCGGATGGAAGATGTCGCCGATCGCCTTGAACAGCGAGTTCTCCGTCGCGAGCAACGGTAGGTGCACGGTCAATCTCTCCCTCGCCGGTCGCGTCCCGCCTCGAGCGGCACGAGGTCGACCCCGTGCCCACCCAGCGGGTGGCAACGAGCGACGCGCCGCACGGCGAGCCACACACCGCGTCGCGCGCCGTGCCGCTCTACGGCCTCCACGGCGTACGCCGAACAGCTCGGGTAGAAGCGGCACGGGGACACATGACCCGCCCTGGACGCCTGGTAGGCGCGCAACGCGCCGAGCACCACGCGTCGTCCCGTCGCCCGGTGGCCGATCGACCCCCGTGCACGCCGCGGGTCGCCGCACTCCCGGGCGGGACGTGCCGACTCAGGGGCGACACGGGCGGCAGGGGCGGCAGGGGCGTCGGGCACCGGGTCGACGCCCCGCCGGACCGCCTGACCGAGGACGATCACCGAGCCCCCCGATCCCGACCGCCGGGCGGCTCCCGACCGCCGGGCGGCGCTGCCGCAGCGAGCGCCGCCGCACGGACCGTTCGGCGGAGCTCGGCGAACCCCACGCCGGCCGCCGACGGTTCCGCCCGCACCAGGTACGCACCCAGCGGGAGCTCCGGGCCGGAGGCCCGCACCGCCTCGCGGAGCCGGCGTCGCAGCCGGTTCCGCTCCACTGCTCCACCGTGCGACCGCCCGATCGTGTAGCCGACCACCGCCATGTTCGCCGCTTCCGGCCCGTCGAGGCTGAACGACACGGACACGGGTCCCTCCCGCGCGCGCCCGTCCGGCCGCGACAGGGCGCGGAACGTCGCGTTTCTGCGGATCCTTCCCACCACCGGGGCCATCGTCCTTCTGGGCGCGGGCGGCCGCCGGCTCACACCGTCAGCCGATGACGCCCCTTGAGCCGTCTCGCCTTCAGGATCGCCCGGCCGGGACGCGTCGACATGCGCTGGCGGAACCCGTGCCGCTTCGCTCGCTTGCGCGTGTTGGGTTGATAAGTTCGCTTCACGTCCGTAAGCCTTTCCGCGTTGCCCGGCAACGAGGCCCGGCTGGGCCGGCGCCGACGCACGGACGACCACCGTCTCGCCCATCGTGGGCTGCCATGTCGCCACACGATGGTACGCGACCGTGCCCTGCCACACTAGTCGCGCCCAGGGCTCCACGAAGTGGGCGGCGGTCGGCCGGTCGGTCCGGTGGTGGGCACCCGCGGAGCAGATCGGAGGTCCCGACGGCAGCCGGCACCGCGTCCGGTCGGGCGCCTCCCCGGGCGCGGGTTGCCACTAGTCGGGAAGGCGCGAACGGTGTACGTTCGATCGACCATGCCACCGCTGTGTTCCACACCTGTGGACCATGCTGTGGACGACGATCACCTCGGGCGCGCGGAGGAGCAGGTGGACGAGACCAGTGGCCTGTGGACCAGATGCGCCACACCACTTCGTGACCAAGTGTCGGACACGACGTGGCAAATGTGGCTTTC
Organism: Acidimicrobiales bacterium; assembly: GCA_030039755.1. Classification (GTDB taxonomy): domain Bacteria; phylum Actinomycetota; class Acidimicrobiia; order Acidimicrobiales; family RAAP-2; genus JAJYVT01. The sequence continues at coordinate 32,540 of JASHUY010000108.1, read as the reverse complement.
CAGCATCCAGCCGGTGTCCTACGACGGGCACACCATGGTGCTCGGCGTGCCGAACACGGTCGTGCGGGAACGGGTCGAGGGTCGGTTCCTCCCACTGATCGCCCAGACGGTCTCGTCGGCCGCCGGTCACGACGTCGACGTCCGGCTGCAGGTCGCAGAGCGTGTCGTCACAGGCAACGGCGTCGTCGAGCGCTCTTCCGGCACCGTCGCCGAGACCCACCCGTTCTTCCAGCCGGAGGAGACCGGACGGGTCCCTGCGACCGGAGATCGGCCACGGGACGGCGCGGTCGTCTCGCTGGACCCCCGTTTCACCTTCGAGAGCTTCGTGGCCGCCTCTTCGAACCGCCTCGCCCACGCGGCCGCGCAAGCTGTGGCGGAGACTCCCGGCCGCTCCTACAACCCGCTGTTCATCTACGGCGACTCCGGCCTCGGCAAGACCCATCTCCTCCACGCGATCGGTAACTACGTGCAGGAGAACTTCTTGTCCCGCAAGGTTCTCTACGTGACGACCGAGACCTTCATGAACGACTTCGTCGACTCGTTGCGCATGTCCACGACCATCGCGTTCAAACGGCGATACCGCGAGTGCGACGTGCTCCTGATCGACGACGTCCAGTTCATGGAGAACAGGGGGGGCCTCCAAGAGGAGTTCTTCCACACGTACAACGACCTGCACGGGGCGGGAAAGCAGATCGTCCTCACCTCCGACCGGCCTCCCAAGTCGATCGACACGCTGGAGGACCGGCTCCGCAGTCGTTTCATGTCGGGCCTGATCACCGAGGTGGACCCACCGAACTTCGAGACCCGGCTCGCCATCTTGCGAAAGAAGGCCGAGGACGATCACGACGACATCCCGAACGACGTGCTCGAGTTCATCGCCACCCATGTAAAGAACAACATCAGGGAGCTCGAAGGCGCGCTCATCCGGGTCACCGCGTTCGCGAGCCTGAACCGTGAAGCGATCTCCCTCGACCTCGCGGAGCACGTTCTGGCCGACATCGTCGCGACCGTGGACCCGCGTCGCATCACTCCCCAGATGATCCTCGAGGCCACCGCAGCCAGCTACGGCTTCACGATCGACGCCCTGTGCGGCCCCAGCCGCACCCGACCACTCGTGACGGCGCGCCAGGTGGCCATGTACCTGGTGCGGAACTTGACGGACTACAGCTATCCCGCGATCGCCCGCGTCTTCGGCGGCCGGGACCACACCACGGTCATCCACGCAGTGGACAAGATCACCACGCACATGAAGGAACGCCGGCAGCTGTACGAGCAGGTCACGGAGCTGACCGTGAAGATCCGGAACGGGACGTGAACCTGCCCGCACCCTGCCTGTGGACGCTCGGCCGGACAATTTGGGGAACGGTGGCCATCTCGTCCACAGCGGCGCGGCCACCAGAGCCCACCCGACCGTTCCTGTCCGGGACGACCGACGACCCGGTGGATTTTCACGCGCCCTTCACCAGGAGAAAGGCGCGCGCGTCCACAATCCCCAGCCCTACTACCCGCGAACTCCTCTTCTCAACCAGAACCATGGAGACGCGTAAGACCGTGGAAAGGATGGTGCGGTGAAATTCCGGTCCGAACGGGACTCGCTAGCCGAAGTGCTCGTCACCGCAGGGCGCGCGGCGGGGGGAAGGGGCGGGACGTCCGCGGTTCTTTCCGGGATCATGTTGCGAGTGGAGGGGAACCGGCTGGAGGTGACCGGCACGGACCTGGATCTGACGATCCGTGTGGGTCACGAGGTGATCGGCATCGAAGACGGGACGTGTGTGGTTCCAGGGCGGTTGACCGCCGATGTGGTCCGGGCGCTGGAAGCCGGCGCGGTGACGCTGGAATCCGACGACGACAAGGTGGAGATCTCGTCCGCGCGGGCGCATTTCGGCCTCCGGTCGTTTCCCGCCGTCGAGTTCCCGACCTTGCCCCCGCCGCCCGCACCCTCGGTGACGCTGCCGCGTGCCGCGTTGGTCGAAGCGTTGAGGCAGGTGGTGCGTGCGGCATCGAACGACGACGCCCGGCCGTTGTTGACGGGTGTGCTGTTGACGACCGAGGGCAAGGCGGTCCGGCTTGTCGCGACCGACTCCTATCGGTTGGCGTTGCGGGATCTCCACGGTACGGCGACGCTCGGGGAGAACGGAGACGTGCTCGTGCCGGCACGCGCGCTCGGGGAGCTGCAGCGGCTTTCGCCTTCGGGTGGGGGAAGTGGAACCGATGGTGAAGGGCCCGGTGCGGAGATCGGGGTCGCGCCAGGGCTGTCCGACATCACGTTCGGCAGCGGGCAGGTCCTCATCTCGACGCGCCTCCTCGAAGGCACGTATCCCGACTACCGCCAGCTCATCCCCGACCAGTACCCCAATCGCCTCCACGTCGGACGGGAGTCGCTGCTCGCGGCCCTGCGTCGTGTACGGCTGCTCGTGCGGGACAACACGACTCCGGTACGACTGTCGATGCGACAGAGCGGCGTCGACCTGACGGTCGTGTCCCAGGAGATCGGTGACGCGAGTGAGACCGTCGACGGGGACTTCACCGGTGAGGACCTGGTGATCGCGTTCAACCCGAGCTACCTGATCGACGGGGTGGACGCGGTGCTGGACGACGAGGTGTTCGTCGAGACCGACAACCCCGCGCGGCCCGCCACCGTACGTGCCGCGAGCCGTGACGACTTCCGGTACCTCCTCATGCCGGTGCGGGTGTCCTGACCACGGCCGTCGTGGCGGTCACCTCGGCCCTGCCGGAAGCCGGCACCCGGCTGCGTCATGTGGAACTGCAGGATGTGCGCGCGTTCGCCAAAGCGCACCTGGACCTCATTCCTGGTACGACGACCGTGCTGACCGGGCCGAACGGCTCGGGCAAGACCACGTTTCTCGAGGCGATCGCGTACCTGGGCTCACAGCGGTCGTTCCGCACGACGGCGCGCGACGCGATGGTGAGGGACGGCCAGGAGCGCGCGATCGTTCGTGCCCAGCTGGAGCGGGAGCTGCGCCCGCTCGTGGTGGAGAGCGAGCTTCGCGCGAACGGTGGCACGCGGACCCTGGTCAACCACCGGGTCGTGCACGGGCGTGCCGAGCTCGCAGACACGACCCCCGTGACGGTGTTCTCTCCCGAGGATCTCGGGCTCGTCCAAGGTCCGCCCGCGCGCCGGCGCGAATTGCTCGACGCCGCGCTCCGGCTGGTGGACGCCCGCGCGGCGGCGGACCTCGACGCGACGGACCGTGTGCTCCGCCAACGCGCCGCGTTGCTCCGTCAGGCCGGAGGCAAGCTCGGTCCCGAGATCACCTCGACGCTCGACGTGTGGGACGAGCGGCTCGTCGCGAGCGGGACCGCGGCCTCCGGCGCCCGCCGGGGGTTGGTCGAGGATGTGCGGCCACTGGTGGCAGCGGCGTACGAGGAGCTGGCCGGGACGGCCGCCGCCGGTCGGCCCGTCACGATGACCTACGTACCGGGCTGGGAGGGCGACCTCGCCGGCGCGCTGGCGGCGAGCCGCCGCGACGACGTGCGGCGCGGCCTTTCGACGGTAGGACCGCACCGCGACGAGGTCGCGCTCTGCATCGAAGGGCGCGAAGCGCGGGTCCGCGCGTCCCAGGGAGAGCAGCGGACCCTTGCGTTGGCGCTCCGTCTGGGACTGCACAGCTTGGTGACGGAACGGCGTGGTGGTGCGCCGCTCCTGCTCCTCGACGACGTCTTCTCCGAGCTCGATCCCGACAGGAGCCGGGCGCTGGTGCGGCATCTCCCCATCGGGCAGGCGCTGCTCACGAGCGCGGCGGCGTTGCCGGACGGGATCGACGTGGGGGCGGTCGTCGACGTCCGGAGCACGGGCCGGCGGGCATGACGCGGGCCGGACGCCGTCCGCGCGGGGGCGTCGACCGGGGGCCTCGGCCCGTGGGCGACTCGCTCGACGAGATCGTCGCCGGGATCAGCCCCGCGCGGGCGCGCGAGCTCGAACCTCGCGACGCGAGGGGCCGTGCCACGCCCGGCGAGCCGACGTCCGTGTCTTCGGCTGCGTTGGGCACGGTGTTCTCGAGATGGGAGGAGCTCGTCGGTCCCGCCGTGGGTCGTCACACGCGACCGCTGCGCCTGGAGGGCCGCACGCTCGTCGTGGCAGTGGACCAGCCGCCGTGGGCGACGCAGATCCGGGTGCTCTCGCCAGGCATCCTGGCCCGCCTTGCCGAGGACACGGGGGAACCGTTGGACCGCCTCGAGGTGGTGGTCCGACCCGTGCGCTGACCCCCGCCGACCCGCGCGGCAGGGCGAGCGAACGAGCGCGGAGAAACGGCGCAGAAGCGCGGTTTCCGACGACGGTTCGGCACATGCGGGAGCGGTGCTCGGCGGCCGTCGGGGTGCTTTTCTTCGGCGGCCGTCGGGTAGACTGTGGTGTCCGCGAAAGGCGCTGAACGGCCCGCTCATCCCGAGGCCGCGGCGGCGCGGACGTCGGGACGGTTGATTCGGAGGAGCGCGCCCGTGGGGCATGACGAGGAGGCGAAGCGTGGCGACTGACGGTGGCTCGTACACCGCAAGCGACATCACCGTCCTCGAAGGGCTCGAGCCGGTCCGCCTCCGCCCGGGGATGTACATCGGCTCGACCGGACCGACCGGCCTCCACCACCTCGTCGTCGAGATCGTCGACAACGCAGTCGACGAGGCGATGGCGGGCTACTGCACACGGATCGACGTGACGCTGCTCGCGGACGGCGGCTGCCGTGTCCAGGACAACGGCAGGGGCATCCCCGTGGAGCCGCACCCCCAGTTCCCGGACCGTTCGGCGGCGGAGATCGTCTACACGACGCTGCATGCCGGCGGGAAGTTCGGCGGTTCCGGCTACAAGGTGTCCGGTGGCCTCCACGGCGTGGGCGCGTCGGTGGTGAACGCCCTTTCGAGCCGGCTGGTCCTCGAGATCGACCGGGACGGGAAGCACCACGTCATGGAGTTCGTGAACGGCGGGGAGATCAAGGTCCCGCTCGAGGTGACCGGCGACGCACCACGAGACCGGACCGGCACCACCGTCACGTTCTGGCCGGACGCCTCGATCTTCGAGGAGGTCGAGTTCCGCGCGCAGACGATCACGGAACGCCTCCAGGTGATGGCCTTCTTGAACCGGGGGCTCGAGATCCGCTTCGCGGACCAGCGGCCCGGGAACGAGAAGAAAGAGGTGTTCAAGTACAACGGCGGGATCGTCGACTACGTGAAGCACCTGAACGCGTCGAAGGAGTCCCTCTTCCGCAAGGTCGCCTCGTACCAGCAGTCCGAGGTGAACCAGGAGGTCGAGGTCGCGCTCCAGTGGAACACCGGGTTCAACGAGAGCATCTTCTCGTTCGCGAACGGCATCTCCACCATCGAGGGTGGGATGCACGAAGAGGGGTTCAAGAAGGCGTTGACCAACGTGGTGAACCGCTACGCGCGGTCGAGGAACCTCGTGAAGGAGAAAGACGAGAACCTCGATGGGAAGGACATCAGGGAGGGGCTCACGGCGATCGTCTCGGTTCGCCTGAAGGACCCGCAGTTCGAGGGCCAGACCAAGGCGAAGCTCGGCAACGTGCCGGTCCGCTCCCTCGTCGAGCGCGCGACCAACGAGAAGCTTGCCGAGTGGCTGGAGGAGAACCCCACCGAGGCGAACCAGGTCGTGAGGAAATCGCTGGTCGCCCAGCGGGCTCGCGTCGCAGCCCAGCAGGCACGCGACCTCACGAGACGGAAGTCCGGTCTCGACGGCGCAGGCCTGCCGGGGAAGCTGATCGACTGCTCGTCACGCGATCGGCGTGAGTGCGAGCTGTTCATCGTGGAGGGGAACTCCGCGGGCAGCTCGGCCAAGGACGCACGCGATCCGCGTACCCAGGCGATCCTTCCGATCCGGGGAAAGATCCTGAACGTCGAACGGGCGCGGATCGACAAGATGCTCAAGAACGCGGAGATCCAGGCGCTCATCGCGGCCGTCGGCGCCGGCCTCGGTGAGGAGTTCGAAGTGTCGAAGATCCGGTATCACAAGGTGATAGTGCTCGCCGACGCGGACGTGGACGGCAGCCACATCCGCACGCTGCTCCTCACGTTCTTCTTCCGTCAGATGAAGCCGCTCGTAGAAGGCGGGTTCGTCTACGTCGCCCAGCCGCCGCTCTATTCGACCCTGGTCGGGAAGGAGAAGGTGTACCTGAAGGACGACCTCGCCAAGGCGGCCTTCCTCGCGGAACATCCCGACCACCGCCACGACTTCCAGCGACTGAAGGGCCTTGGCGAGATGAATTTCGACGAGCTGCGCGACACGACGATCGACCCGACGAAACGCTCCCTCCTGCAGATCAGCGTCGAGCAGGCGGCGCTCGCCGACGACGTCTGCTCGGTGCTGATGGGTGACGACGTAGAGCTCCGCCGGCACTTCATCCAGACGAACGCCAAGGACGTCCGCTTCCTCGACATCTGAGGGAGCACCGCACGATGGCGAGACGATCGACTACGCAGAGCTCCTCCTCCAACGGCAGCGCGGGCGCACCACCGGGGGGGGACGGTTCGGGGAACGGCGAGGTCTTCGGCTTCATCGAGCCCATCGAGATCCAAGAGGAGATGGAGCGCTCCTTCCTCGAGTACTCCATGTCGGTCATCGTCTCCCGCGCGCTCCCGGACGTGCGCGACGGGCTCAAGCCGGTCCATCGCCGGATCCTCTATTCCATGTTCGACCAGAACCTGCGTCCGGACCGCCCGTACGTGAAGTGTGCGGCGGTCGTGGGAGAGGTGATGGGCACCTACCACCCGCACGGCGACGCGGCGATCTACGACGCCCTCGTCCGGATGGTCCAGGACTTCTCGATGCGCCACCCGTTGATCGACGGCCACGGCAGCTTCGGCGGTCCGGGCCCAGAAGAGGGACCGGCGGCGATGCGCTACACGGAGTGCCGACTCCAGGCGCTCGCCCTCGATCTCATGGCGGGGATCGACGAGGAGACCGTCGACTTCGAGCCGAATTACGACAACACGACCGAGCAGCCGGTCGCACTGCCGGCCCGGTTCCCCAACCTGCTGGTGAACGGGTCGCAGGGAATCGCGGTCGGGATGGCCACCAACATCCCGACCCACAACATGGCCGAGGTCATCGACGCGACGCTCCACCTTCTCGACCATCCGGGGGCGACGCCCGACGAGCTCATGCAATTCGTGAAGGGGCCCGACTTCCCCACGGGAGGCCAGATCCTCGGGCGCCAGGGCATCCTCGACGCCTACAGGACGGGCCGCGGGTCCATCAAGATGCGAGCGGTCGCCGAGATCGACGAGGGTCGAGACGCGACGCGCATCGTCGTGACGGAGATCCCGTACCAGACCTCCGTCCCGGTGATCCTCCAGAAGATCGACGACCTCGTGCGAGCCGGTGAGGTGGACGGGATCGCGGAGGCGATCGATTCGTCCGCCGGGCGTCGAACCCGACTCGTCATCCGCCTGAAGCGGGACGCCAACGCGAACGTCGTCCTCAACCAGCTGTACAAGCACACGCCGTTGCAGACGAACTTCGGCGTCAACATGCTGGCCCTGGTCGACGGCGTGCCGCGGACGCTGAACCTGGCGCAGGTCCTGGCCCACTACGTCGCCCACCAGGTCGATGTGGTCCATCGGCGTTCGGAGTACCGGCTGCGCAAGGCCGAGGCCCGGGCCCACATCGTCGAGGGGTTGCTGCGTGCCATCGACATGCTCGACGTCATCATCGCCGCGATCCGCTCGTCGGAGGACCGTCCCGCGGCGCGGACCGCGCTGGTGACCGCGCCCTTTTCCTTCAGCGAGGAGCAGGCGAACCACATCCTCGACATGACCCTCGGGCGGCTCACTCGGCTCGGCCGCCTGGAGCTCGAAGAGGAGATGACCCAGCTGCGCGAGACGATCGCGGAGCTGCAGGCGATCCTCGCGGACCCGGCGAAATTGCGCGGAGTCATCGCGACCGAGATGACGGCCATCCGTGACAGGTTCGCGGACCCTAGACGATCGGTCATCACCCACGATCCCGGTGAGCTCGGCGTGGAGGACCTCGTCGCCGACGAGGACATCGTGGTCACCACGACCGCAGCCGGTTACATCAAGGCGGTGTCCGCCGACGCGTTCCGCACCCAGGGTCGCGGCGGGCGGGGCGTACAGGGCGCGAGGCTCAAGGAAGAAGACCTGGTCACGCACGTCGTGCACACGTCGACGCTCTCCTACCTGTTGCTGTTCTCCAACCGCGGCCGTGTGTACCGGTTGCGCGGTCACGAGATCCCCGTGAAGGAGCGCACGGCGCGCGGCACGGCGCTCGTGAACCTGTTGCCGCTCGAGACCGGCGAGACGGTTCAGGCGGTGATCGGGACGCGGGACTTCCCCGCCGATCACTACCTCGTCTTCGCGACCGCGCGGGGCCAGGTGAAGAAGACCCCGTTCAGCGAGTACGACAAGTCGCGTCGGGAGGGGTTCATCGCGATCAGCCTGCGCGACGGCGACGAGCTCGTCCGGGTGGTGACGACCACCGGATCCGAGGACCTGTTCGCGGTGACGGCGTCCGGCATGACGATCCGGTTCTCCGAGGACGACGTCCGCCCGATGGGCCGGGACGCGGCCGGCGTGCGGGGCATCAGGCTGCGCCACGGTGACGAGCTGGTCTCACTGGACGTCGCGAGGGACGAATCCGACATCCTGATGGTCACCGATGCCGGGTACGGCAAGCGGACCAAGGTGGACCGGTTCAACCGCCAGGTGCGGGGCGGGCAGGGCGTACGGGGCATCCGCCTCACCGCCAAGCGTGGCCGGGTGGTCGCCGCGTTCATGGTGGGCCTCGACGAGGAGATCCTCCTCGTGTCGACGGGTGGGGTGGTCATCCGCACGGCGGTGCGGGAGATCGCCTCGCAGGGGCGTGACGCGACCGGCGTCCGTGTCATGAACCTGGACGACGGGCAGACGGTGGCGGCGGTCGCGAGGGTCTCGGGCGGCGAGTAGCCAGGCCTGGCTGCACCGAGAGGTGCCGCCGATAATGTGGTCTGGCGCTGGGCGTGTGCGGCGTCGGAGCGGTCATGGGGGTTCCCGGGAGTGGGGTCATGACGATGGAGATCTCGCTCGCGTTGGCGGCGAGCGTCTTCACGGCCACCGCTTCGATCGCGTTGCGGGTTGCTGCGGCACCCGCCCCCGGGGAGCTGCGGTTCAGCTGGGGTCTGGTCACCTTCCTCCTCCACCGCCCTCTGTGGTTCTTCGGGATCCTCTGCATGATCGGCGGGTTCGTCTTCCAGGTCTCCGCGCTCCATTTCGGCGAGCTCGCGGTCGTGCAGCCCGTGATCGCCTCGGAGCTGCTGTTCGTATTCGCCTACCTCGCGCTCCGTGACCGTGCGCGCGTCCGTGGTCGCGACTGGGCCGCCGCCGCAGGCATGGCGGTGTCGCTCGCGGGGTTCCTCTACCTCGCGGACCCCTCGGGTGGTTCCTCGTCCGACGCAGGGCTGGCACAGTGGCTCGAGGCGGCAGGCGCGGTGGCGCTCGCGTCCGCAGCGGCGATCGGGCTCTCCATGGTCCGCGGCCGGCGCGGTCGGCGTCCGACGCCGGCGCGAAGGGCCGCGTTCCTCGCCATCGCGGCCGCGCTCACCTGGGGTTTCGTCGCCGCGGTCGTAAAGGAGCTGAGCGTCCATATCGCACAGGGTCCCGCGGCCCTGTTCGGGAACTGGTCCCCCTACGTCCTGGTCATCTCCGGCGCGATCGGGATGTTCCTCGTCTCGAACGCCTTCCAAGCCGGTCCGCTTGCCGCGTCGCAGCCGGGACTCACGATCGTGGACCCGATGGTCGCAAGCCTCCTCGGCATCACGATCTTCGGAGAGCACGTCCGCAGCGGCGCCTGGGAGCTGTGCGGCGAGAGTCTGCTGCTCGCCGTGCTCGTCGGGAGCGTCGTGCTCCTGAGCAGGAGTCCGATCGTCGAGATCGACGACTCGCGGGCACGAGCGCCCCACCCCGAGGCCGTGCTGCGACCAGACGGCGCAGAGGGTGGTCGGGAGTGGGACGACGACGGGCTGACCGAGAGCGCATGCGTGGACGCAGCGCCGGCTCCGCGTGTCGGCCGCCCGCGATGACCTGCGACTATGAATTCTGGGGGACTCCTTAGCTCGTCTTTCGCAATCTCTTAGGAACGTCCGGTGTACTGGGATGGTGCCGGGGGCTCCTAGCCTCTCTTTGAGCCCCCACGAGGCGCGGCGACAGAGGAGACACGATGAGCGACCGCCCTGAGGACTACACCGATCCCGAGAACAGCGGGCCGAGCGGGCCGAGTGGGCCGGCCGCGCCGGACCAGCCGACGGTGCCGAGCGCCCCGGACGGGCCGTCGGGGGCCGACGTCCCCTGGTGGCAAGGGCAGCAGCCGGGACCTTCGACTTGGCCTGACGCCGGGCCTTCTGCCGCCGGCGGCTACTGGGCGGGTTCCGGGCAACCCGGCTCCGGTGGCGGGCCCGCACCGGCCGGAGAGCCGCAGGGTGGCTACGCGCCGCAAGGCGCCGGTTACCCCCAGGCGGGTCAGCCCCAGGTCGGCGGTCACCCACAAGGGCCGCAGGTCCCGTACGGGTACGGCCCCGGTGGCCCTGCCGGTCCTGGCGATTGGCATGGCGGGCAGTGGGCCGGCGGGCAGTGGATCGGCGGGCAGTGGGGATGGGCACCTTCGGGTGGGGGTTGGGGTCCCCAGGTGCAACCACCGTCCCCGGGCGGCAAGCGCCGGAGCAAGGGTTTCGCGGCGGCTGTCGCGGTCGGCCTCACGGCGCTCGCCCTCCTGATCGGAGTAGGGATCGGCTACGGCGTCTGGAACGGCGGGAGCAGCACGCCGTCGTCCGGTCAGTTCGTGGCTCCCGGCGGCACATCGAAGCTCACATTCACAACGACATCGCCCAGGGCTTCGGAAGGCACAGCCACAGGCACAAAGGTGTCCGCCGCCACCGGAGCCCCCACGGACATCGCGACAATCAGGGCGAAGGTGGCGCCCGGGCTCGTGGACATCAACACGGTGCTCAAGTACGACAGAGAGGACGCCGCCGGGACCGGCATGGTCCTCACGTCCACAGGCAAGGTGCTCACGAACAACCACGTGATCGAAGGGGCCACCACGATCAGCGTGACCGATCTCGGCAACGGCAAGACGTACAGCGCCTCGGTGCTCGGGTACACGCGCACGGACGACATCGCGGTCATCCAGCTGAAGCACGCGTCGGGCTTGAAGACGGTGCAGATCGGCAACTCGTCGTCGGTGAAGGTGGGTGAGGCGATAGTGGGGATCGGCAACGCCGGCGGCACCGGTGGGGAGCCGAGCGCCGCCGGCGGAGCGGTCACGGCGCTTGACCAGTCGATCACAGCGAGCGACGAGGGTTCACTCGGCACGACGATCGAACACCTCACCGGGCTCATCCAGAGCAACGCGGACATCATCCCCGGTGATTCGGGGGGTCCCCTCGTCACCACCTCCGGCCTGGTCGTGGGGATGGACACCGCCGCCTCGGAGGAGGAGGGCTACAGCATCCGTGGCGCGGTGACAGGCCAGGGATACTCGATCCCGATCGACGAGGCCGTCTCGACCGCGCACCAGATCATCGCGGGGAAGGCCGTGTCGTCGCTGCACATCGGCGGGACTGCGTTCCTGGGCATCTACGTGGCATCGGGAACACGGTCGAGCGGCTACGGCGGTTACGGAGGCTTCGGCTTCGGCTTCGGCGACACAGTGACAACCACAGCTGGGACATCGACCGCGCCGAACGGAGCGGAAGTGGAAGAGGTGATCCCCGGGACGCCGGCACAGGGCGCAGGGCTCACGCAAGGCGACGTGATCACGAGCGTCGGCGGGTCGAGCGTCACGAGCTCGACAGGTCTGATGAAAGCCATGTTGGAGTATCACCCAGGTGACGCGGTGAAGGTGGTCTGGACGACGACCTCGGGCCAGACCGAGTCTGCGACGGTCACGTTCGCGAGCGGCCCCCCGGACTGATCGCGGCGCTAGAAGAGGGTCTCGGCGAGGCTGAGGACCCGGTAGTCGTCGTCCACGACTGCGAAGTGTCTCCACTTGTCGAAAACGGTGCAGGGGTGGATGAGGCCGCACACGAGCCGGTCGCCCACCCCGAGCTCCGTGCCGTCGGCCACGTCGAGAATCGCATGGTGATCGTTGAGCCTCCGGACGGTGACCCCGGAGATGCGCTGGAGATCGGCCCCGCCTTCCCGTACACGAGCAAGGACTATGGGTAGTCCGCTGTCGTACGACGCTTCCCGCTTGCCGAATCCCGCGACTGCCAGGCCGTCCTCGGGCACGCTCAAGACCTCCGCCCACAACTCGATCGCCGGGTCGAAGAGCGCGGCGGCGTCTACGACGCCGGGCGGTGGATCGTCGTGGCGATGATGGTCCCAGGTCGCGTACGCGCCACTTTGCAGGATGACCCGGGAGGCCATCCCGAGCTCGGCCCCTTTCAGGACCGCGACGACCCGGTCGAAGTAGTCGCTGCCACCCGCCGTGAGTATGACCTCTTCCCGCCCGTCGAAGAACCCTTCTCCGGCGAGCTCGGCCGCGAACGCGACACTCCTGCCGAGGTACTCGTCGACACGTTCCAGTTGCTCTGTCGACCGATCGATTCCGATCAAGCCCTCGAAACCCTCGACTCCGCTCAGGACGAGGTTGCCCTGCGCACGGACCGCCTCGGCGATCCGCAGGGCCTCCTCGCGAGTCCTGCACCCGGTCCGGTAGCCGGGTATCCCGACTTCGAGGAGAACCGGGAATCGTCGGGAGAGGGCGGACCGCCGCAGACCCGCCGCGAGGAGCGCGACGCATTCGGTGGAGTCGACCAGGGTGTAGATCTCGCGTTTCGGGTTCGTCTCCAGCAGGTCGCCGAGCGAGGCGGCGGCGTTCCCGTTGACGATCTCGTTTGCGACGATGACCCGGTCTGCGCCGAGCTCGATGCACACGCGAAGTTGTGACATCGTCGCCACCGTCATCCCCCATACCCCTGACTGCAGTTGAGCGCGGAGCACGACGGGTGCCATGGTCGTCTTGGCGTGTGGAGCGAGCAGGACTCCGGCCTCGTCGCAGAAGCGGTTCATGGTGTCGATGTTCTTCTGCAGGGCCGACTGCTTGAGAACGAGCCGGGGCAGCTCGAAGGTGGCGCCGAAGAGCGTGTCACCCAGGTCGCTCGACATGCGCGTGCCCCTCCGCGATTCCGGGCCCACCTGCTCTCCGCCGCCCCGGCGCCTAGCCCAGCCGGGGCCGGATGGTGGGCGGCTCGCCCGTCGTGCCAGCCCGCAGCGCGCGCTCCAGCATTCGCAGCCCTCGCTCGGTCGGCACGCTGATCCGCACCGCTCCGGGCATCCCGAGGTCGCTACCTCCCCTGACGGAGACGTCGTGACGAGTCAGGTGGTCTACGAGCGCCGCGTCGTCGTCGCAGCGGACCAGCACGAAGTTCGCATGCGACGGTACCACCTCGTACCCCGCCCCCTCCAAGGCGGCGACGAGCTGCGAACGCAACCGGATGGTCTCGTCTCGGACGCGACGGCGGTGGCCCGTGTCGGCGAGAGCGGCGAGCGCCGCCACCTGGGCGAGCGAGCCGACCGAGAACGGGGGTCGGATCTTGCGGAGGACCGTGATGACGTCCGGGGCACCGATGAGATAACCGACCCGGGCTCCGGCGAGACCGAACGCCTTCGAGAAGGTCCGGAGCACGGCGAGCCGCCCCTGCCTCGCGAGGTCGACGGCGCTGACCTCGTCCGGAGCGTCGGCGAAGTCGACGTAGGCCTCGTCGACGACGACGAGGCGCGCGTTGCAGGTGTTGACGAACCGTTCGATCTCGGAGCGTAGGCACACCGTCCCGGTCGGGTTGTGAGGATTGACGAGGAACGCCACGTCCGCTGTGACCGAAGCCATCCCCTGCAAGTCATGGTGCCAGTTCTTGAGCGGCACGCGGGTCACGTCGGCACCGACTGCGTAGGAGCTGATCTCGTCGATCCGGTACGGAGGGTCCGCGCACACCGCCCGGCCCGAGTGCCCGAGAAAGGCCAGTGCGAGAAGGTAGATCAGCTCGTCCGAGCCGTTCCCGACGAGAATCTGATCGGGGTGTACGCCGTGGAGCTCGCCGAGGGCCGCTCGGAGGTCGTCGGCCAACGGGTTGGGATACCGGTGGATGGTCTCCACGGCCGAGGCGACCGCGGAGCTCACCGACGCGCTCGCCCCGAGCAGCGATTCGTTGGAGGCCATCGACCCGTCGGCTGTCGGCGCGGGCCGGCCGGGGCTGTAGGGGAGCAGGCGGTCGAGCCACGGCCGGGGCGACACTGCCGTCATGGTGATCGGCTCCCTCCAGCCTTCGCAGGGGTAGGTTCGGATATACGAACGTGCTTCATGATCGGGTCCGAACCTAGCTTTACGGCGCCGAAGTGGTCAAGCGGGAACCCTGGAGGGGAGGGGCCGTCCCCCGGGCGCGACCCGCACGCCGGTGGACCCCGAAGGGGCGGTCCGTCTCTCCGGGCGGGAGCCACACGCCGCTGACCTCGGCCAATGGCGACGGAGACATCCGACGTGGCGCCCGTCCTTGCTCCGACGTCGGGGCTGTGCCGCCCGCCCGGCCGTCGGGGCCGGCTCGCGCCGAGTGGACGCCCGCGGGCGGGGACGCCTCCCCGCCGGCGCCGCGCGGGACAGGGTCTTGACCGCTCGACGGTCCCCGGCAATGATTACGGGAGCAGAGTTGGATGCTCGTTCATATATACGAACGACCGGAACCGGGGGGAATCCATGAAGCGCGTAACTGCGGGCGCAATCCAGGAACGGAGTCCGGCATCTTCGGGGAGGGCCGAAGTGATCCACGGTCGTCGCCTGACGCGTCGTGCCGCGTCCGTCGGGTTGGCTGTGGTCGTCGCAGCCGGTGTTCCGCTGCTCTCGCTCGCCCAGGGGGCGTCTGCGTCCCCCTCGCGGAGCGAGCACCTGATCACAACAACGCCACGACCCAAGGGGCGGTTGACGTCCATCACGTGGGACCTGCCCCAAGGCGAGCCGACCACCCTGGACTACGTGAAGTCGGGCACATACTCGCCGAACCTCGTGGTCGAGAACATGTGCGACGACCTCCTCCGGCTCACCCCCACCTACGGCATCAAGCCGGCGCTCGCGACGTCGTGGCACTACACGAACCCCACCACCTTGGTCTTCCAGATCCGAAAAGGCGTCTACTTCTGGAACAGCCAGGAGCTGACGGCGACAGACGTGACCTACAGCCTCCTTCGAAACGAGGACAAGGCGCTTGGTCCTGTTGACGGGATCTACTACACAGACGTCAAGAGCATCACCACCACCGGGACTTATCAGGTGACCGTCAAGTTCAAGACCCCCGACGAGCTGTTCCTCAAGGAGATGGCGACGATCGTCGGAGCGGTTGCCGAGAAGTCGTACATCGAGAAGGAAGGGTCGAAGTTCGGTACCCCGTCCGGTGGCGTGATGTGCACGGGGCCGTACGAGCTGACAAAGTGGACAGCGGGCAACGACATCGTCTTGAAGGCGAACCCGCACTATTGGACACCGTCGTGGCGGCCCAGGGTCGAGACGGTCACCATAAAGTGGATCACCGACACGTCCACGCTGACGAGCGCCCTGCTCTCGGGCGAGATCGACGGTACGTACGACGCGCCGGTCACGAGCTTTCCCGAGTTGATGACGTCGACGTCCGGCAAGCTGTACCTCGGCTCGAGCCTCCTGAGCACACTGCTCATGGTCGCGACCAACTCCGGTCCGATGGGGAACGTGAACATCCGGAGAGCGCTCTCCTTGGCGCTGGACCGGTCGGCAATCGCGAAAGTCGTCTACGACGGCGCGGCGATCCCGGATTACGCACTCCTCCCGCCCCACACGACGTGGACACCGACAGCCAAAAGCGTGTACGAGTCCGCGTACGCGAAGCTCGAATTTCAGAAGACAAGCCTCACCGAGGCGAAGCACCTCGTCCGGTCGGTGCCGGACCACGGCGCGCCGATCACCCTGGCGCTCATCGCCGGAAGCCAGACACAGCTCACGCTGGCGACGGCTGTCGAGCAGGCCGGGAGAGAGATCGGGTTGAACATCAAGTTCGACGAGCTCGCAGCACTGAACTATGAGGATGCGGAGTACACAGCGAGCTACAGGAAGGGCATCGACCTCCTCGTCGCGAACACCGGGATGTACAACAACACACCGCTCACATACCTTGACCTGTGGTTTCCCAAGGGCAGCGTGTGGGACTACACCACATACACAAGCCCGGCGGTCAACAAAGACCTGAACAAGGCGCTGGAGACGTACAAGGCGCTGCCGAGAGCGGAGCTCCTCACGCAGGCGCAGGCGATCTACATGAAGGATTACCCCGCGATCCCGTTGGTCAGCAAGGACAGCAGCCTCTTCCTGAACAAGTCGGTCACCGGCGCCACCGCGTCCTCCGCCTTTGAAGACGAGCCCGATTTTGCGAAGCTGGGGGCCTCGAGCTGATGGAGAGTCGAGGAGCTCGCGCGCCTCGCCGGGGAACAGGTCGCTCCGCGCCGTCTGGGAGCGCGAGAGAGCCGAGGGCGGTGGCGCCGGGCGCGGCGCCGCTCAGCCGCTGAGCCGGGCGTCGGCGCGTCACCAGGTAGCCGCAAGAAGAGTGGACGGCAGAGTCGACCAGTTGGTGGGTGACTGCGTGGTGGCGCCACGGTGATCCTGAGACTCGTCGCCGGACGCCTGGCGATGCTGGCCGTGACGGTCGCCGTGGCCAGCATCGCCATCTACGGCGCCCTCTACCTCGCCCCCGGGAACCCGGCCACCTTGCTGGCAGGCGGCCATGCGACCCACGCCGAGATCCGGCTGATCACCCGCCAGCTCAAGCTCACAGAGCCCTTCTTCACGCGCTACTGGGACTGGCTCTTCGGCCTGCTGCACGGGAACCTGGGCGAGTCGTTCCTCTACAGGGAACCCGTCGCGAGCCTGCTCGCCCCCCGGGTGCTCAACACCGTGTTCCTCGTCACCTACGCCTCGGTCGTCATCGTCGTCGGCGGGCTCGCCCTCGGGCTCGCGTCGGCCCTCTTCAAGCGGCTCGGGATGGGGATCACGATCCTCACGGGCGTAGGACTCGCGACCCCGTCGTTCGTCGCGGCGATCATCTTGATCACCCTTTTCGCCGTCGACTGGAAGCTCTTCCCGGTCTTCGGGGGAGGAGCCGGGTTCGTAGACCGCCTCGACCACCTCACCCTCCCGGCTGTCGCCCTGGCCTTGTCGTGGCTCGCCTACACCTCCCAGCTGACGAGGACCGCCGTGGAAGACGAGGTGAAGAAGGAGCACGTCGAGACCGCGAGGGGAAGGGGCATCGCCCGCCGGCACATCGTGACCCGCCACCTCCTGCGCAATGCCATGATCCCGATCTCCACGGTGTCGGGGATCACGGTCGCGGGCCTCATCGCCGGCGACGTGGTCGTCGAGCAGGCCTTCGGGGTGAACGGGCTCGGGTCGTTCCTCGTCTCTTCCGCCTTGGACAAGGACTTCGCCTCGGTCCAGGCGGTCGCCCTCATCCTGGTCGCCACCTTCGTCGTCGTGAACGCGCTCGTCGACATCTGGAGCCTCTTCCTGGATCCCCGGCTCCGGGCGAAAGGGGCCTGAGTGGCGGGCACGGGCACCCCGCTCCTCTCTGCAGCCGGGCTCTTGGAGGAGAAGCGGGCCGGCGGAGGGCTGCTGCGCGACCCCGTCGTGCTCGTTTCGACGGGGATCATCGTCCTTCTCGTCGTGATCGCCGTCTTCGCCCCGTTCATCGCGACCGCGAACCCCGACAGCTCGAACATCCTGGCGGTGAACGAGGCCCCCTCGGCGGCCCACCTGCTGGGCACCGACTCGCTCGGCAGGGACCTGTTCTCCCGCCTCGTCTACGGCGCGCGTCTGAGCCTTCTCGGCCCGGCCCTGATCGTGTGCATCTCGAGCGCCGCGGGCACGGTGCTCGCGCTCGCCGCGGCGTGGTTCGGGGGGTTCTTCGACCAAATGGTCTCGAGGGCCGCCGACGTCCTTTTCGCCTTCCCCGGGATCATCTTTGCGATCGTGGCGGTCTCCGTGTTCGGCCGGGGGCTCGTCGCCCCGGTGATCGCTCTCGCGATCGCCGCCACCCCCTACGTGCTGCGAGTCACCCGGTCGGTGGCGCTGCGCCAGCGACGCCTGCCCTACGTGGCCGCGTGCTACGTGGAGGGGGTGCCCGCCTGGCGGATCGGGCTGCGCCACCTGCTCCCGAACGTGGCGCCGATCATCTTGGTCCAAGCGACGCTCGCCTTCGGCTACGCGCTCGTGACACTGGCGGCGATCAGCTACCTCGGCCTCGGGGTCCAACCCCCTTCCGCCACATGGGGTCTCATGGTCGCCACAGGCCAGGCGGCCATCTTGGGGGGCCACCCCGAACAGTCCCTCTACGCGGGCGTGATGATCGTCCTTGCCGTGGTCGCCTTCAACCTGCTCGGCAACCGGCTTGCCGCGCACCTGGAGACCTGAGTCGTGGCGATCCTTCACCTCGAGCACCTGGCGATCGACCTGCAGACGGCGGGACGCTTGCGCCGCGTGGTCCACGACGTCACCTTCCGTCTCGCCGAGGGCGAGGCCGTCGGGCTCGTCGGGGAGTCGGGCGCGGGCAAGTCGCTGACCTCACGCGCGGTGATCCGGCTCCTCCCGGACGGGGCTCGGGTCCACGGCGCGATCCTGATGGAGGGCCGGTCGATCACCGACATGAGCCGCGAGAGCCTCCGCTCGTACCGGTTGTCGGAGGTCGCCATGATCTTCCAGGACCCGAGGGCCCACGTGAACCCGGTGCGGCGGGTCGGGGACTTCCTGACCGAGGCGCTCGTCGAGCGGGGCGAGGACCGGAAGAAGGCCCTCGAGATCGTGACCGGGCTGCTCGCGACCGTGGGCATCGAAGACGCCGAGCGACGGATGCGCCAGTACCCCCACGAGCTCTCCGGCGGCCTCCTGCAGCGGGTCATGATCGCCGCAGCCCTGTCGATCTCCCCCAAGCTCCTGCTGGCCGACGAGCCCACGACCGCCCTCGACGTCACCACCCAGTCCGACGTCATGGTCCACCTCGACGCCCAGCGGCGCGGGCGCGGCCTCGCCATGGTCTTCGTGACCCACGACCTCGAGCTTGCGATCGCGGTGTGCGACCGCATCGCCGTCCTCTACGCCGGCCACCTCGTCGAGGACTCCCCGGCGGCCCACCTCCACGAAAAGGCCCTCCACCCCTACACGAGGGGACTGCTCGCTTCCCGCCCGAGCCCGACGCTCAGACGGGAGCGGCTTGCCGCGATCCCGGGCCGTCCCCTCTCGGGCCTCGAGGTGCAGGAAGGCTGCGTGTTCTGCTCGAGGTGCGCCCACGCGCAGGAGCGATGCCAAAAGGAGCGGCCGGTGCTGCGGGAGCTCGGAGACGCCCGGGTCGCCTGCCACCGGGCCGAGGAGCTCTTGGAGGGCGGGCGAAGCGGCGGGGCGGACGGGGCCGAGTTCGAAGTGCGGGTCGGCGATCGTGGCTGAATCGGCCGCCGCTCAGGTGGCGGACCGTCCCGTCGGGCTCCGAGAGCCCGGGCCGCCCCCCGCCCTCGAGGTCGAGCACCTGGTGAAGGTCTTTCCGGGCCCCAGGAGTGCCGGGGGCTTCCTCGCCGTCGACGACGTGAGCTTCTGCGTCCCACAGGGCCGCTCGCTCGCCGTCGTCGGCGAGTCGGGGTCCGGCAAGACCACCCTCGCCCGCATGATCGTGGGGCTCGAGCGTCCGAGCGCGGGGCGTATCGCGGTCGCAGGGAGCGCGCGCTCCTGGCGCCGCGTGAGCTCGGCGGAGCGGAAGCGCAGAGCCCGAGAGGTCCAGATCGTCTTCCAGGACCCCTACTCCTCGCTCGACCCCCGCCAGAGCGTGCGCCGCTGCATCGAAGAGGCGCTCGTGCTCCACTTCGACCTCGATAGGGCGGGCCGCACGGCGCGCGTCGAGGAGCTGCTCGAACAGGTCCGGCTCGACCGTCGCCACGCCGACTCCCTCCCGAAGCGGCTCTCGGGGGGTCAGCGCCAGCGGGTCGCCATCGCACGGGCGCTCGCCTGTGCGCCCAAGGTCGTGATCTGCGACGAAGCCGTCGCCTCCCTCGACGTCTCCATCCAGGCCCAGGTCCTCAACCTGATGAGCGACATCCGCAACGAGACCGGGGTCTCCTACCTGTTCATCTCCCACGATCTCGCCGTCGTGCGGCAGGTGAGTGACGACATCGTGGTCATGCGCAGGGGCCGCATCGTCGAGGCCGGGCCGGCGGACCGGGTGCTCGACGCACCCGAGCACCCCTACACCCGGCGCCTTCTCGCTGCGATCCCGCGCCCCGGGTGGCGTCCGGCTCCGAGCCAGGAGGAGGTCGGCACAAGCTCCTGACGGAGGTGCGTTCGAGGAGGTCGTGCAGTTCGGGTTCGACTTGCAGTTCGGGTTCGACTGTGCAGTTCGAGTTCGACAACGTGGCGTTTGCCACGCCGGAAGACGACGAGATGCGACACGGAACAGGCGTGTCACAAGAAAGGAGAGACCCCGATGGCTGAACACGACGTGGTCCTGACCGGGGGCCGTGTGGTCGACCCTGCGTCCGGGCTGGACGACATCCGCAACGTCGGGATCACCGGTCGGCAGATCACGGCCGTCAGCACGGAGGCTCTTTCCGGCCGGACCGTGCTCGACGTCAGTGGCAACGTGGTGAGCCCGGGCTTCATCGACCTGCACAGCCACGGCCAGAAAATCCCTGAGCAGCGGTTGCAGGCCCTCGACGGCGTGACCACCGCCCTCGAGCTCGAGAGCGGTGTGTGGCCGGTCGAGCCCGCCTACGCAAGGGCTGCGGCCGAGGGCCGGCCCATCCACTACGGCTTCTCCACGTCATGGGCGCTCGCGCGCATGAGCGTCGTCGGCGGTCTGGAGGTGTCGGCGGACGTCGACGCGTTCCTGCACAACATCGCCGAGCCCAGTTGGCAGATGCCGGCGAGCGCCGAGCAGGTGCGCAAGGTCGTCGACGCCCTCGCAGCCGACCTCGCCGCCGGGGCGCTCGGGGTCGGTGTCGTCGTCGGCTACGCCCAGGACGTCGGCGTCGACGAGTATCTCGCGGTCGCGGGCTTGGCCGCCGGAGCGGGGGTGCCGACCTACACGCACGCCCGGGACCTGGTGGAGATCCGGCCCGAGGTCAAGATCGACGGGGCGACCGAGATCGTCCAGGCGGCTGCGACGACCGGCGCCCACATGCACTATTGCCACATCAACTCGACCTCGTTGCAGCACATCGACCGGGTGCACAGCCTGGTCGATCGGACCCGAGCAGAGGGCGCGTCCGTGAGTACCGAGGCCTATCCGTACGGGTCCGCGATGAGCGGGATCGGAGCGATGCAGTTCTCGCCCGAGCGACTCGCGCAGCGAGGCATGTCCACCACTGCGCTCACGTATGTGCCGACCGGTGAGAGGGTGGCGAGCGCGGAGCGACTCCGGGAGTTGCGGAAGACGGATCCCGGCGGACTGGTCTTCATCGAGTTCCTGAAGGACGACGTGCCGGGGGACTTCCGCTTCGTCGAGCAGGCGATGTGGGCCCCGGGTAGTGCGATCGCAAGCGATGCCATGCCCATCCACTGGCCGAGCGACCCGCCGGGCCCGTACGTCTGGCCGCTCCCCGACGGAGGTGTGTCGCACCCCCGGACCGCCGGTACCTTCAGCCGCGCGCTCCGTCTCGCTCGCGAGCGCAGGCAGGTGTCCCTGTCCGAGGCCGTCGAACGGTGCACGCTGTCCCCGGCCCGCGTGCTCGAAGACGCCGTCCCGGCCATGCGCCGGAAGGCGAGGATCGAGCAGGGCTGCGACGCCGACATCGTGGTGTTCGACCCCGACGGTGTCACCGATCGGGCCACGTACGAAGACACGCTCCGGCCCTCGGCAGGGATCGTCCACGTCCTCGTGGACGGCACGTTCGTCGTCAGGGGCGGTGAGCTGGTTCCGGACGCGCTGCCCGGACGCGCGGTTCGCTCGGGGTCCGGCGCGTGAGACGGGACGAAGGCACGGGGCGGCGACGCGCGCCGGCTCGAGGAGGTTCACCAGGTCGATGAGGACGACCGACCGAACGTCCCGAGCCGGAGCGGCGATCCCGCCACCCAAGCGTGTCGTCGTGGTCGGGGCCGGCATCGTCGGCCTGTCGTGCGCCTGGGCGCTACAGGAACGCGGCATCGAGGTGTGCGTCGTGGAGCGCCATGCCGCGGGTGCGGGTTCGTCCTGGCAGAACGCGGGCTATGTCTCCCCGTCGATGTGCGCGCCGCTGCCCGAGCCGTCGGTCCTTCGCTACGGGGTGAGCGCCGTCCTGAGGCCGAGCTCGCCGGTGAGCCTGCTGTCCAAGACCGATGTCAGGCTGCTCGGCTTCATGGCCGGGATGGTGCGTCACTGCACTGCGGCGAGGTGGCAGCGGTCCATGGCGACGTACCGCGAGCTGAACGAGAGGGTCTTCGCGTCCTACGACCGGCAGCTGGACGGAGGTGTCGAGGCGTCGGTCACGACGAGCGACGTCCTCACCTGTTTCGCGCGCCCACAAGAGAGCGACGGGTTCCTTCACGAGCTCGAGGGCATCGCAGCGTCGGGCCAGCCCGTCGACGCCGACCTGCTCACCGGTACAGAGGCGCGGACCGTCGAGCCGCACCTCTCCGAGCGCGTCCGGGTCGCAGTCCGGGTCCGCGACCAGCGCTACCTCACGCCCTCCAGGTACGTGGTCGCCCTTGCCCGGAGCGTGCGGGACCGCGGCGCAAAGATCCTCGAGGGCCACGACATCGGGCGCGTCGATCGTCGAGGCGACACCGTCGTCGCCTCCGGGGCCGGGGGCGAGGTCGAGGCGGACGCGGCGGTGCTTGCTGCGGGAGCCTGGATCAGCGGCTTGGCCAGGCCCCACGGGGTGCGCGTGCGCGTGTACGGGGGACGGGGCTACAGCTTCACCGCTCCCTGCGACGGCGCGCTGGTTCGGACCTTGTACTTCCCGGTCCCGAGGGTGACCGTCGCTCCGCAAGAAGACCGGGCTCGGGTCTCGAGCATCATGGAGTTCGGGTCGCCCGACGCCCCCCCGAGATGGAGCCGGATCCCCTCGATCGTGCGCAAGGTGAACCCGCTGATGGACGGTGTGGACTTCGCGGCGCTTGCCGACCAGTGGATGGGTGCGCGTCCCCTCAGCACCGACGGGCTCCCGCTCGTCGGCGCGACCGCGACGCCCGGCGTGTTCGTCGCGGGAGGGCACGGAATGTGGGGTGTGACGCTGGGCCCGTTGACCGGCCTCCTCCTCGCGGAACTGATCGCGACCGGGCGCGCTCCGGCACCGCTCGGAGCCCTCGACCCCTGCCGCCGGTGCTGACGACCCGCGGCTCGTCGCGAGGGCGTGACTGGCTCGAGCCGGCGGCACGCGGCTGGTCCTTCAGCCACTTCGAGGAGGTCGTGACCACGGTGCCCATCGCGAACGGTGGTCCGAGCGCACCGCTGGCTTCGTCGGCCGGTGCGTTGTCGGAGACCAGCGAGGTCATGTTTTCGGACATGCCGTCCGTTCACCTGTCGGAATTCCTCGAACGCACGTCCACCGACGCGTTCCTCGTCGTGCACGGAGGGCTCGTCGTGTTCGAGCGCTACTTCGGCGAGGCGGGCCCCGAGCGACGCCATGTCCTGATGTCGGTCTCGAAGTCGGTCGGGGCGATGGCCGTCGGATCGGTGATGGCGGACGGGGTGCTCGACAGGGAGTCCGACGTGGCGACCTACGTCCCGGAGCTCTCCGCGTCCGCGTACGGGTCGGCGACGGTCTCGCAGCTGCTCGACATGACCGCGGCGCTCGAGTTCAGCCAGGACATGGGAGACCCGTCTTCCGATTTGCAACGAATGGACCGGGTTGCAGGTTGGCGGCCCCGTTGTGCCGGCGACCCGCCGAATTGCCGCGCGTTCCTTGCGACGCTTCGGCCGAACGGTCCGCACGGCCGCAGCTTCCAGTACTGCTCGGCGACGACCGACGTCCTTTCCTGGGTCGCAGAACGGGCCGCATCGACTCCGTACGCCGAGCTGCTGAGCGAGCGTGTCTGGTCGCGAATCGGCGCCGAGCAACCTGCGGTGGTCAGCGTCGACGCCGAAGGGAGCCCGTACACCTGCGGGGGCATCGCGGCGACCGCGAGGGACATCGCCCGGTTCGGGCTGTGCGTGCTCCGATCGGGCAGGGTCCTCGGGGCCCAGGTTCTGCCCGAGCCGTTCATCGCAGACACCAGACGTGGTTCCAGAGCGGTCGTCGTGGACCAGGACTTCGTCGCGCTGCATCCGTCGGGCAGCTACCGGAACCAATGGTGGGTGACGGGCGATCAGAGCGGGAGTTTCCTCGCCAAGGGAGTCTTCGGGCAGTACTTGTGGATCGACCCCGCTCGCGAAGTCGTGATCGTGAAGTTCTCCAGCCAGGCCGGTCCGTCCGAAGACCGCGCGCTGCACGACGGAGCCTTCGCAGCCATCGCGGCGCTGGCGAGTGGAAAGGACTGACCGGCGGGGTCTTCGTGGTGCCGGCCTCGGGACCGGACCGCCCTCGCGCCCACCGGCCGCGCCCCGCCCCGCGCCCGTGCCCCGCGCCGTGGCCCGGATTGCAAGGGTGCGGACGGCCAGGCTAGTCTGAAGGCAGTTCGTATATGGGAACCGCGGGTCCGCGGTGCCCACCGGCTGCGCCGACGCCTCGTCCGGCCTGGCGTGGTGTGAAGCGCGAGGGGGTGGACGTGGGGACGGCCGTCGTGAGAGCAGTTCGGGTGCTGGAGCTCCTCGCGAGCTCCGAGAAACCGGTACCGCTGAGCGGGATCACCGCGGCGCTCGGCGCACCGAAGAGCTCGGTGCACGGGGTGCTGCGCGACCTGATCTCGGAGGGTTTCGTCGAACCGGCCGAACCCGGGACGTACAAGATCGGCATGAAGGCGTTCGAGGTCGGCTCCGCCTTGTTGCACCGGACCAACCCGATGAGCGAGATCGCGCCGGAACTGCGGGCACTTACGCGCCGCCTCCAGGTCACCTCGCACTTCGCCGTGCTCGCCGGCACCGACGTCGTCTACCTGTGGAAGGAGGATCCGCCCGTCCTCGGCGTCCAGCTGGCGAGCGCGGTCGGAGCCCGGCTCCCCGCACAGTGGACGTCCGTCGGGAAGGCCTGCCTGGCGTGGCTCGACGCCGAGGACGTCGCCCAGCATCTCGACCCGGCTCAGCCGAGCAGCGACGGTCGCCACCGGACGCGGGCCGAGATGGCGGTCGAACTGGCGGAGATCCGGTCTCGTGGGTACGCCGTCGACGAAGGCGACACGGTGTCGGGCATCGAGTGCGTGGCGGCTCCGGTCTTCGATCTCCATGCCTGCTGCGGTGCCGTGGGTGTCAGCTTCCTCAAGGGCTCGAAAGCCTCCCTGGCCGAGGTGGCTGCCGACGTCGTCGTTGCCGCAGGTCGTGCCACCGCGAAGCTCGGGGGCCTCTGGTCGAGATGATCGGGGTGCTCGAGGAGGTGAGGTGAGGGTGGTCGAGGGCGCACGGCGCAGGGAGCGTGAGGTCGTGCGCGCTCCTCGAGGATCGCAGATCACCTGCAAGGGATGGCCACAGGAAGCCGCGCTCCGCATGCTCCGCAACAACCTCGACCCCGAAGTCGCCGAGCATCCGGAGGCGCTCGTCGTCTACGGGGGATCGGGGAAGGCGGCGCGCGACTGGCCCTCGTTCCATGCGATCGAGCGGTCCCTCGCCGAGCTCGAAGGGGACGAGACCCTCCTCGTGCAGTCGGGGCGGCCGGTCGGGGTGGTCACGACGCACGAGTGGGCCCCCCGGGTGCTGATCGCCAATTCCAACCTCGTCCCCGACTGGGCGACGTGGGAGGAGTTCCGCAGACTGGAGGCGCTCGGTCTGACCATGTACGGCCAGATGACCGCGGGCTCGTGGATCTACATCGGCACGCAGGGGATCCTGCAGGGCACGTACGAAACCTTCGCCGCGGTGGCCGAGAAGCGCTTCGGCGGCACCCTCGAGGGGACGCTCACGGTCACGTCCGGGGCAGGAGGGATGGGGGGCGCGCAGCCGCTGGCGGTGACCGTCAACGGCGGCACGGTGATCTGCTGCGACGTCGATCCGACCCGGATCGAACGGCGCCTGTCGGCCGGCTACCTCGACACCCTCGCGCACAGCCTCGACGAAGCGGTCGAGCTCGCCGAGCGCGCGCGGCACGAGGCCCGAGGCTTGTCGATCGGTTTCGTCGGGAACGGTGCCGAGGTCCTGCCGGAGCTCGTCCGTCGCGACGTGCAAATCGACATCGCGACCGACCAGACCCCGGCGCACGACCCGCTGAGCTACGTCCCACCGGGGTTGTCGGTCGAGGACGCCGCGCGCCTGCGCGCGCGAGATCCCGACGAGTACCTGCGTCGGGCCCGCGCGGCGATGGCCGTCCACTGCGAGGCCCTCGTCGCGCTGATGGACAAGGGTGCGGAGGTGTTCGACTACGGCAACAGCCTCCGCGCCGAGGCGCGCCTCGGAGGGTTCGAGAGGGCGTTCGACTACCCCGGTTTCGTGCCTGCCTACATCCGCCCGCTCTTCTGCGAAGGCAAGGGCCCGTTCCGGTGGGTGGCCCTCTCCGGCGACCCGAGGGACATCGCGGCGACGGACGCCGCGGTGAGCGCGCTCTTCGCGGACAACGACAAGCTCGTGCGTTGGATCCGTGTCGCGGGGGAGCGCGTCCCCTTCCAAGGGCTACCCGCGCGCATCTGCTGGCTCGGCCTCGGCGAGCGCGACCGCGCAGGTCTGCGGTTCAACGAGATGGTCGCCTCGGGTGAGCTCTCGGCGCCGATCGTGATCGGCCGTGACCACCTCGACTGCGGATCGGTCGCCTCTCCGTACCGCGAGACCGAGGCCATGCGCGACGGGTCCGACGCGATCGCCGACTGGCCGCTCCTGAACGCGCTCGTGTCCACCGCGAGCGGTGCGTCGTGGGTGTCGGTCCACCACGGCGGCGGCACGGGCATCGGGCGGTCGATCCATGCGGGGCAGGTCTGCGTCGCGGACGGCTCCGAGCTCGCGGCTGCGAAGCTCGCGAGGGTGCTGACGAACGACCCGACGACCGGCGTCTTCCGCCACGTGGATGCGGGGTACACCGAGGCGGAGGCGGTCGCAAGCCGACTCGGGGTCCGCGTGCCCATGAGGAACGGCGGACCTGCGTGAAGGCCCCTACGCACCGCCGGGCCGGGCCCATTTCGAGCCCACGTGCGGAGGTCTGCGCCGTCGACGTCGGGAGCTCCGGCGTCACGTCGGCAGATGTCGTCGCGGTCGCGCGCGCCGACGCCGTCGTGCGCCTCACGAAGGACGCGCTCGGTGCCATGGCGACGTCGCGAGCGGCGGTCGAGTGGCTGGCCGACGCGCCGGAGCCCACCTACGGGATCTCGACGGGCTTCGGCGCGCTGGCGACCCGCCACGTCCCTCCCGAGCTCCGTGAAGACCTCCAGTCGAGCCTCATCCGCTCGCACGCCGCAGGCATGGGCCCGCCGGTCGAGCGCGAGGTGGTGCGGGCGCTCATGTTCCTGCGTGTGAAGACCCTGGCCTCGGGCCGGACCGGTGCCCGACCGCTGCTCGCCGAGACCTTCGCCAGGATGCTGAACGCCGGAATCACCCCGTTGGTCCCGGAGCAGGGCTCCCTCGGTTGCAGCGGGGACCTCGCTCCGCTGGCGCACTGCGCCCTCGTGATGATGGGGGAAGGCGAGGTCGTGAGTGCGGACGGCGCAGTGCGTGTACCCGCCACCGACGCGCTCGCGGCCGCGGGCATTGCGCCCGTGCGGCTGCACGCGAAAGAGGGCCTCGCCCTCGTCAACGGCACCGACGGCATGCTCGGGATGCTCGTCCTCGCGATCAGCGACCTGGCGCTGCTCTGTGCGACGGCCGACGTGACGGCGGCGATGAGCGTGGAGGCCCTGCTCGGCACCGACCAGGCGTTCCGTCCGGAGCTGCACGCTCCCCTCCGCCCGCACCCGGGGCAGGCGGTGAGCGCGGACAACATGTTCCGGGTGATGGCGAACTCCGCGATCGTCGCCTCGCACCGGATCGGTGACCCCCGCGTGCAGGACGCCTACTCGTGCAGGTGCGCGCCGCAGGTGACCGGCGCCGTGCGCGACACCGTGTCGTATGCGGCGCAGGTTGCCGAGCACGAGCTTGCCGCGACGATCGACAACCCCGTCGTCCTCGAGTCCGGCGAGGTGACCTCCAACGGGAACTTCCACGGCGCACCCCTCGGTTACGTGATGGACTTCCTCGCGATCGCCGCCGCGGACCTCGGGTCCATCTCGGAGCGCAGGACGGACCGCCTGCTCGACAGCACGAGGTCGCACGGTCTCCCGCCGTTCCTCGCCGCGGACCCCGGAGTGGACTCGGGGCTGATGATCGCCCAGTACACCCAGGCCGCGATGGTGTCGGAGAACAAGCGGCTGGCGTCGCCGGCGAGCGTCGACTCGATCCCCACCTCGGCGATGCAGGAGGACCACGTCTCGATGGGCTGGAGCGCGGGGCGCAAGCTCCGCCGCTCGATCCGGAACCTCCGGCGGATCCTCGCCGTCGAGCTCGTGGCGGCCGCACGGGGACTCGAGCTGCGGGCACCGCTGGCGCCGGCGCCGGCAACGGGAGCGGTCGTCGCCGCGCTGCGCGAACGGGTCCCGGGGATGGGCCGGGACAGGTTCACCTCCCCCGAGCTCGTCGCCGCCGAGGCGTTCGTCGCGGCCGGTGCGGTCGTCGAGGCGGCCGCGTCTGCCGCCGGCCCGATCCGGTGAGCCCGACCCCCCGGCCTGCGAGCCCGGTCCGGCGAGCTCGGTGAGCTCACTGAGCCCGATCCGGTGAGCGGTCTCCTCGCGCGCTTCCGGACGATGTGGGCGGAGCTCGCGCCGATCGGACTGCGACCCGACGGCGGCTACGACCGTTTCGCGTGGAGCGACGCGGACCTCGAGATGCGGGCGTGGTTCCGGCGGACGGCGGCCGGGCGTGACCTCCCCGTCGAGCAGGACCGCAACGGGAACCTCTGGGCGTGGTGGGGCCACGACCCCGCGCAGGGACCGCCCCCGCGGGGGGCGCTGGCAGCGGGCAGCCATCTCGACAGCGTCCCGAGAGGTGGCGCCTACGACGGGCCGCTCGGCGTGGTCGCCGCGTTCCTCGCAATCGACGAGCTCCGCGCGACGGGGGACGCGCCGGGCAAACCGGTGGCGGTGGTCGATTTCACGGAGGAGGAGGGGGCCCGGTTCGGCGTCGCCTGCCTCGGGAGCAGGCTCTCGGTGGGCGCGCTCGACCCCGTCCGCGCACGCGGCCTCGTGGACGCGAACGGAACGACGCTCGCGCAAGCCCTGCGCGGTGCGGGCGTGGACTCCGGGAAGCTCGGTGAGGACCGCGCGCGGCTGGCGCGGCTCGAGGCCTTCGTGGAGCTCCACGTGGAGCAGGGTCGCTACCTCGCCGGGGCGGACGTACCCGTCGGGGTCGGGACCGGGATCTGGCCGCACGGCCGCTGGCGGCTCCGCTTCGACGGTGAGGCCGACCACGCGGGCACCGCGCGCCTGGAGGACCGCAAGGACCCGATGCTGCCGTTCTCGGCGATGGTGGCCGCCGCGCGCGAGTCCGCCGCGCGCCACGGGGGGCTCGCCACCGTGGGGCGCGCCACGGTGCGGCCGAACGCGACGAATGCCGTCGCCGCGTCGGTCGAGGCGTGGCTCGACGCGCGCGCCCCCTGTGAACCGTCGCTCGAGGAGATCCTCGGTGACGTGCGCGTCCGGGCTGCTGCCGCAGCGGCCCACCACGGGGTCGCGTGCTCCGTCACCGAGGAGTCGCGCACGGGCGCGGTGAGGTTCGACGCGTCCCTGCGCGCGCGGGTCACCGACGCGCTCGGGAGCGCGGTGCCCGGCATGCAGACGGGGGCGGGGCACGACGCCGGCGCCCTCGCCGCGGAGGTCCCGACGGCGATGATCTTCGTGCGGAACCCGTCCGGCGTGAGCCACAGTCCCGAAGAGCACGCGTCGGACGAGGACTGCGTGGAGGGCGTGCGTGCGCTGTCCCGGGTACTCGAAGAGCTCCTGTGGCGCTGAGGTACCACTGCGACTACGCCTACCTCGGAGGGGGCGAGACCGTGGCGGACGTGGCGGTCAGGGTCGACGGCGCGTCGATCGTGGCCGTGGAACGGGGGGTCGCGGCCGGGCCCGGCGACACGCGGCTGGCCGGTCTCACGCTGCCGGGGTTCGCCAACGCGCACAGCCACGCGTTCCATCGCGCGTTGCGGGGGCGCGTGGAGCGGGCGGGGACGTTCTGGAGTTGGCGGGACCAGATGTACGCGATCGCGGCCGCCCTCGACCCCGACCGCTACCGGCGGCTCGCCCGGGCAGCGTTCGCGGAGATGGCCCTTGCGGGCTTCAGCGCGGTCGGAGAGTTCCACTACCTCCACCACGCTGCCGGCGGGCGGCGGTACGCCGATCCGAACGAGATGGGCTTCGCGCTCGGTGACGCCGCGCGCGATGCGGGGATCCGGCTGACCCTCTTCGACGCGTGCTACCTGGAGCGGGCGCCGGGAGAGCCGGCGGAAGGGGTCCAGGAGCGGTTCTCCGACGGCGACGTCGCGACGTGGGCGAGCCGGGCCGACGCGCTCGTGACGGGGATGGCCCGGCGAGGGGCGAGGGTGGGCGCGGCGGCCCACTCGCTGCGTGCGGTCCCACCTGGCGCCGCGGGCGAGGTGGCGGCGTGGGCGGCGGGCCGCGGCGCCCGCTTCCACGTCCATGTCTCGGAGCAGCCTGCGGAGAACGACGCGGTCGCCGCTGCGTACGGCGCGTCGCCGGTCGCCCTCCTCGCAGCGTTCGGCGCGCTCGGGCCGGCCACGACCGCGGTCCACGCGACCCACCTCCAGCCGGCCGATGCCCGGACGCTGGGCACGACCGGGACGACGGTCTGCATGTGCCCGACCACCGAGCGGGCGCTCGCCGACGGGATCGGCCCCGCACGCACGCTCGCGGCCGGAGGGTGCCCGATCGTCCTCGGCACCGACAGCCACGCGGTCATCGACCCCTTCGAAGAGGCGCGCGGCCTCGAGCTCGACGAGCGGCTGGCGTCGGGGTTGCGCGGCCGGTTCACCACCGCCGCGCTCTTCGACGCGGCGACCAACGCGGGGCACGCGGCGATCGGCTGGCCGGAGGCGGGACGGCTCGAGCCCGGAGCACCCGCGGATCTCGTCACCGTGTCGCTCTCGTCCGTGCGGCTCGCCGGAGCCGACGCCGGGACGCTCCTCGACCATGTCGTGTTCGCGGCCGGGGCGGCCGACGTGACCGATGTCGTGGTGTCGGGCCGTCGTGTCGTCGCCGAAGGGCACCACCTGCTGATCGACGACGTCGCGGGGGAGCTCGAGTCCGCGATCGGCGACGTCGTCCACGCCGCGGTCGAGGGCTGAGGGGCGGGCGGGGGCGGACATGGCGTCTGTGCTCTTCCGCCACATCGGTGAGCTCGTGACGAACGATCCTCGCGAGGGCGACGGCGACCTCGGCATCGTGCACGACGCCGCGCTCGTCGTCGTGACAGGCCGTGTCGCATGGACCGGTCCCGACGGGGCGGCGCCGCAAGGCGCGGGCGACTCCGTGGTCGACGTGGCCGGCCGGGCGGTCGTCCCCGGTTTCGTCGACAGCCACACGCACATGGTCTTCGGCGGGGACCGGGCCGCCGAGTTCGCGGCACGGATGGCCGGGCGTCCGTATGCCGCGGGCGGCATCGCGACGACGGTCGCCGCGACGAGGGCGGCGAGCGACTCGGAGCTCGCTGCGAGGCTCGCACGACTTCGGGAGGAGGCCTCGCGGGCGGGGACCACGACCTTCGAGTGCAAGTCCGGCTACGGCCTCGACGTCGTGCACGAGGCGAACTGCCTCCGGATCGCCCGCGCGGCCACCGACGAGACCACCTTCCTCGGCGCGCACGTCGTACCCGGCGAGTTCGCCGGGCGCGCCGACGACTACGTGGCGCTCGTGCAGGGCGAGATGCTCGCCGCGTGCGTGCCCTACGCGCGATGGGTGGACGTGTTCTGCGAGCGGGGAGCCTTCGACGCGGACCAGTGCGCGGCGATCCTCGCCGCCGGCAAGGCGCTTGGTCTCGCCGCGCGGGTGCACGCGAACCAGCTCGGCTACGGGCCGGGCGTGCGGGTCGCGGTAGAAGCGGGCGCCGCCTCCGCAGACCACTGCACCTACCTGACCGACGGCGACGTGGACCTCCTTGCGGCTTCTGCGACGGTCGCGACGCTCCTGCCTGCGTGCGACTTCTCGTTGCGCGCCCCGTACCCTGACGCGCGGCGGCTCCTCGACGCCGGTGTGACCGTCGCGCTCGCGACGGACTGCAACCCGGGGACGAGCTATACGACGAGCATGCCGTTGTGCATCGCGCTCGCCGTTCGGGAGCTGCGCATGTCGCCCGAAGAGGCCCTCGTCGCCGCGACGCTCGGCGGGGCGAAGGCGCTCCGGCGCGCGGACGTCGGCCACCTCCGCCCGGGCGCCAGAGCGGACCTCGTCGTGCTCGAGGCGCCCACGCACCTCCACCTGGCGTACCGACCGGGGGTCCCGCTCGTCGCGG
>JASHUY010000107.1 GCA_030039755.1 Acidimicrobiales bacterium | reverse complement strand
GAGAAGTAGCCGACCGGAACCGGGATCGGCACGTTGACGCCGACCATCCCCGCTTCGACCTCCTCTTGGAACCTGCGGGCGGCACCGCCGTCGCGGGTGAAGATCGCGGCGCCGTTGCCCCACGGGTTCGAGTTCACGAGCGCCATCGCGTCGTCGTAGCTCCCGGTGCGCACGACCGACAGCACGGGCCCGAAGATCTCGTCGCGGTAGCAGTCCATCTCCGGCGTGACGTCGTCGATCAACGAGGCGCCGAGGAAGAAGCCGTCCTTCCCGTAGAGGGGGTGGTCCCTGCCGTCGACGACGACCTTCGCACCCTGGGCGGTCGCCGAGTCCACGTAGGACGCGACCTTGTCGCGGTGCGCCTCGGTCACGAGCGGCCCCATCTCGGAGTCGGCGTCGAGCCCCGACCCGATCCGGAGCTTCGGCAGCCGGTCCGCGATGGCTTCGACGAGGGGCTCTGCGACGCGCCCCACGGGCACCACCACGGAGATCGCCATGCACCGCTCGCCGGCAGAGCCGTAGGCCGCGGACACCGCGGCGTCGGCCGCCATCTCGACGTCCGCGTCGGGGAGGACCACCATGTGGTTCTTCGCACCTCCGAGCGCCTGGACGCGCTTTGCGTGCTTGGCCGCCTCCTCGTAGATGTAGCGGGCGATCGGGGTCGACCCGACGAACGACACGGCCTTGACGTCGGGGTGCGCGAGGAGCGCGTCGACCGCGACCTTGTCCCCCTGGACCACGTTGAACACGCCGTCGGGGAGACCTGCCTCTGCGAAGAGCTCGGCGAGGAGGACCGACGCGAGAGGGTCCTTCTCGGAGGGCTTGAGGACGAAGGCGTTGCCGCAGGCGATGGCGCTCGCGCACATCCACAGCGGGACCATGGCGGGGAAGTTGAAGGGCGTGATGCCGGCCACGACCCCGAGGGGCTGGCGGACCGAGTACACGTCGACGCCCGTCGACGCCCGCTCGGCGTAGCGACCCGCGAGCAGGTTCGGGATCCCGCACGCGTAGTCCACGTTCTCGATGCCGCGGGCGACCTCGCCCATGGCGTCGGAGAGGACCTTGCCGTGCTGGAGGGTGATCACGCGGGCGACGTCGGCGCGGTGCGCGTCGAGCGTCTGGCGGATGCGGAACATCACGTCCGCCCGCTTCGCGAGCGAGGTCTCCGCCCACGGGCGGGCCGCGGCCGCCGCGGCGTCGACCGCCCGGTCGACCTCGTCGGTGCTCGCGAAGTCGACCTCGTGGGTGCGCTCCCCGGTCGCGGGGTCGAAGACGTCGCCGTGACGTCCCGACTCCCCGGGCACCACCTTGCCGGCGATGAAGTGGCTGATGCGTTCCATGGTTGGCCTCCCTCGTCTCAGTCGGCGACCGCGCGGTCAGTGATCTCGAGCGCGCGGTCCAGCACGGCGAACCCCTCCGCGAGCTGCTCCTCGGTGATGCACAGCGGCGGGTTGGTCATGAGCTGGTTCCAATGGAGGCTCACGAACACCCCGTTGTCGAGGGCGAAGCGGAGGAGCTCGGCCATTTCCGGGCTCGACGAGTTGAACGGCGCCATCGGCTCGCCGGTCGTACGGTTGCGCACGATCTCGAGGCAGCCGAAGAGGCCGATGTTGCGGAAGGCGCCGACCGAGGGATGGCGCTGCGCGAGCTCCTCGTGGTGCCGCCGCATCACCTCGCCCATCTTGGCGGCACGCTCGACGAGACCGTCCTCCTCGTAGACGCGGATCGTCGCGAGCGCCGCGGCGAGCGCGACCGGGTGGGAGTTGTAGGTGAGCCCCCCGGCGAAGACGTGGTCCTCGAAGTAGGCCGCGACGTGGGGGCGCAGCCCCACCGCACCGAGCGGCACGTAGCTCGAGGTGATCCCCTTCGCGGACGTGATGATGTCGGGGACGACGCCCCAGTGGTCGACCGCGAACCAGGCCCCGGTCCGGCCGAAGCCGCTCATGACCTCGTCCGCGATGAGCAGGATGCCGTAGCGGTCGCACAGCTCGCGCACGCCCTGGAGGTAGCCGTCGGGGGGGATGAGGATCCCGTTCGTGCCGGTCACCGGCTCGACGATGAAGGCCGCGATCGTGGCCGGCCCTTCGAGCTCGATCGTCTCTTCGAGCAGCCTGAGCGCGTCGTCGGCGCTGTCCTGCGCCCGCGTGGTGCCGTGGTAGAAGTCGAGGACGTGCACGACGCCGGGGATCCCCGGCTCGTTCGCCCATCGGCGCGGGTC
The DNA here is from genome assembly GCA_030039755.1 of Acidimicrobiales bacterium. Taxonomy (GTDB): domain Bacteria; phylum Actinomycetota; class Acidimicrobiia; order Acidimicrobiales; family RAAP-2; genus JAJYVT01. The sequence goes on along the minus strand of JASHUY010000107.1, from coordinate 5,767 downwards.
GCCCGTGAGCGTGATCGCTCCGGAGGTCGCCCCGTGGTAGGAGCGGTAGCGGGCGAGGATCTTCTGGCGGCCGGTGACGGCCCGCGCCATCCGGATGGCGTTCTCGTTCGCCTCCGCGCCGCCGAGGGTGAAGAACGACTTCTCGATGTCCCCCGGGAAGAGCTCGGCGAGCTTCCGCCCGAGCAGCGCGCGCACTTCGGTCGTCATTCCCGCGGAGCTCACGTAGGCGAGCTCCCGCACCTGCTTCGCCACGGCGTCCGCGATGCGAGGGTCCCCATGGCCTGCGTTCACGCTCATGAGCTGGGAGTTGAAGTCGAGGTAGCGCTTGCCGTCGGCCCCGGTGAAGTAGACGCCGCTCGCCGATGCGACCGGCAACGGGGAGATCTTCGACTGTGCGACCCAGTCGAACAGGGTGTAGCGCTTGGAAAGCTCCACGATCTCGGCCGCGGAAAGCCGCTCGCCAGCCTGGTCTCCCACTGTGCGTCCTCCGTTCACGCGCACCGGACGCCGCGCCGGCGCCCTTCCCGTTGATCGTACGGCCTCGTGCGAACCGCCCACAACGCATCGCCCACGGCGCCCACGACGCATCGCCCAGGACGCATCGCCGGGCCCGTCCGCTCGGCGCCTCAGCCCGGGACCTGGCCGGACTCCAACAGCTCGTCGAACCGGCTCCCGTCGACCACGGGAACCCCCAGCTCTTCGGCCTTGTGCGTCTTGGCAGAGCCGGGTGTGGCTCCCACCACCACCGCGAACGTCTTCTTCGAGACGGTCCCCGGCGACTTCCCTCCGCGCGAGACGATCGCCGCCTCCGCCTCCTCCCGGCTGTAGCCCTCGAGGGTGCCCGTCACCACCACGGACTTGCCGGCGAGCGTCCGGGGCGCCTCGGGGCCGCCTCCGGGAGGCACCGGGCCGCCGGAGACGGCGGCGGCACCGGGTTCGTCGGTCCGCACCCCGAGCGCGATCAGCCGGTCCACCACCGTCACGTTCTGCGGGACGGAGAAGAACTCGGCCACGCTGTCGGCGATGACGGCTCCCACACCCTCGACGGCCGCGAGCTCCCCGGCGTCCGCGTGCCGCAGCGCGCCGAGCGAGCCGAAGGCGCGCGCGAGCGCGCGTGCCCCGGTCGGGCCGACGTGGCGGATGCCGAGGGCGACGAGGAGCCGGGAGAGCGGGCGGGACTTCGAGCTCTCGACGGCGTCGACGAGGTTCTTCGACGAGATGGCGCCCATGCGCTCGAGCGACGCCAGCCGCTCCGCCTGGAGGAGGTAGAGATCGGCGGGATCCGCGACCATGCCGGCCTGGACGAGCTGCACCACGCGCTCTTCGCCCAGGCCCTCGATGTCCATGCCGGAACGCGACGCGAAGTGGACGATCCGCTGGACCCGCTGCGAAGGGCAGTCGATGTTGGTGCAGTACGTGTCGCTCTCGCCGGGCAGCCTCGTGAGCGGGCTCCCGCACGCCGGGCATTCCGTCGGGAACGTCCACGGGGGCGCGCGTTCGCCGGTGTCGGGGCCCAGGACCGGGCCGACGACCTCGGGGATCACGTCCCCCGCCTTGTGGACGACGACGAGGTCGCCGGGGCGCACGTCTTTCAGGCGCACCTGGTCCTCGTTGTGCAAGGTGGCCAGGTGCACCGTCGAGCCACCGACGAAGACGGGGTCGAGCACGGCGAAGGGCGTCGCCCGCCCCGTCCTGCCGATCGAGACCATGATCTCCAAGAGGCGCGTGGTGCGGTCTTCGGGCGGGAACTTGAACGCGATCGCCCAACGCGGCGCGCGCGACGTCGCGCCCAGGCGCTCGTGGAGCGCGAGGTCGTCGACCTTCACCACGGCCCCGTCGATCTCGTAGGGAAGGTCGTGGCGGTGCGCCTCGAGCTCCCGGCAGCGGGCGAACGCCGCGCTCACGCCGCGCACCTTGCGCGCGTCGGGGCTCACCGGGAGGCCGGCGGCCTCGAGCAGCGCGAGCGCCGCGCTCTGCGTTCCCGGCGGCCACCCGCCCGCGGCGCCGCGCCGCTTCGACGACGCGCCCCCCCTCTGCTCGGGCACCGCGCCGTCGATCTCGCCGATCTGGTACGCCCAGAACGACAGCGGGCGTGAGGCGGTCACCGACGGGTCCTTCTGCCGCAAGGATCCCGCGCCCGCGTTGCGCGGGTTGGCGAACGTCTTCGACCCCTGCGCTTCGGCGCGCTCGTTCAGCTCGGCGAACTCGGCGGTCGGCATGTAGACCTCGCCGCGCACCTCGAGGTGGTGCGGCGCGGGCGTCTTCAGCTCATGGGGCACGACCCGGATGGTGGCGACGTTCGCCGTCACGTCCTCCCCGGTCACGCCGTCGCCCCGCGTCGCAGCCTGGACGAAGCGCCCGTCGACATAGGTGAGGGACATCGCGACGCCGTCCACCTTCGGCTCGACGCTGAGGTCGAGCGTCTCGATGTCGACGTCGGGGAGCTGCCGCCGCAGCCGGTCGGCCCATGCGTCGAGCTCGGGCTGCTCGAACGCGTTGTCGAGGCTCATCATCGGGATCCGGTGACGGACGGGGGCGAACAGCTGGACCTCGGGTGCGCCGCCCACGTGCTGGGTCGGAGAGTCGGGCGTGATGACCTCGGGGTGCTCGGACTCGATCCGGCGCAGCTCGCGGACGAGCGCGTCGTAGTCGGCGTCCGGGATCTCGGGGGAGTCGAGGACGAAGTAGCGCTCGTTGTGGTACCCGATCAGCTCGCGGAGCGCGGCGGCCCGCTCGGCGGGTGTGCGGCGGTCGGGGGCCGCCTCCTTGCCCGGCACCTCCGCCGCCACGCCGGCGTGCACGGGCTCCGGCACGTCACCGTCGCGCGAGCCGCTCACGTCCTCCTCCGGGAACTGGCCACGATCCCTGCGCCCAGCACCGCGTCGGGGTCGGCCGCGTCGTAAATCGCGAGCGTCTGGCCCGGGGCGACCGGAGGCTGGGCCACGAGGAACCGGCACCGCAACCCGGCTCCGTCGCCCTCGGTGTGCACCGTGCAGCGGGCAGGGCGGCCGTGCGCGCTCACCTGCGCGACGGCCTCGTCACCGCTGGCGAGAGGGGAGTCCACCCAGGTCACCGTCCCCGCGTCGAGGGACACCTCGTCGACGGCCGCGCGGTCGGCACCTGCGACGCTGACCCGGCGCGCCGCGATGTCGACCGCGACGGCATAGCGCCGCTCACCCGCAGAAGGCATGCCGCGGCGCTGGCCCACGGTGACGAGCTCCACCGCGTCGACCGTGCCGAGCGACGCGCCGGTGTCCCCGTCGACCACGTCGCCCGGGTGCAGCTCGAGACGCGACGACAGGAACCCCCCACGCCCCTCACGGTCGTGGATGAAGCAGACGTCCTGGCTGTCGGGCTTGGCCGCCGTGCGCAGCCCCAACGTCGCGGCTTCGGCGCGCACCGCCGACTTGGTCATGTGGCCCACGGGCAACACGATCGCGCCGAGCTGTGACTGCCCGAGCATGGAGAGCACGTACGACTGGTCCTTCAGCAGGTCGGCGCCACGCCGCAGCGAGAAGCGGCCGCCTCGCGCCCGCACCTGGGCGTGGTGGCCCGTCGCGAGCCGGTCGAAGCCGAGCCGCCGCGCGCGTTCGAGCAACCGGTCGAACTTGATGTGCCGGTTGCACTCGATGCACGGGTTCGGCGTGCGGCCCTCGGCGTGCGCGGCGACGTACGGGGTGACGACGTCGCGCTCGAAGTCGTCGGTGAGGTTGAAGACGTGATGCGGGATGCCGAGCTGCTGTGCGACACGTCGCGCGTCGTCGACGTCGGCGACCGAGCAGCACCCCGAGCTCTGGGGCCCGCCCCAGAGCTTCAGGGTGGCACCGACGACGTCGTGGCCCTCCGCGACGAGCCGGGCGGCAGCGACCGAGGAGTCCACCCCTCCGGACATCGCCACCAGCACCCGCACGGCCGCGCCCCGCGCCGGAGGCTCAGCCGCGGAGGCGCGCGACGGCCTCGGGGACCACCGCGAGCGCGCGCTCGACGTCCGCAGGCGTCGAGGTGTGGCCCAGGCTGAAGCGGATGGAGCCTCGGGCGATTGTCCGCGGCACGCCCATCGCCGCCAGCACGTGGCTGGGCTCGAGCGCCCCGCTCGCGCACGCGGCTCCCCCCGAGACGCACACGCCGGCCTCGTCGAGGAGCACGACGAGCTCCTCGCGGTCGACGGCCGCGAAGCACAGGTGGCTGTGGCCGGGCAACACGGACTTCCGGTCGGCGGCCTCGGTCACCGACGGCACCGCGCAGAGGAGCCCGTCGGCGAGCCGGTCGCGCAACGCGGCCACGCGCAACCCTTCCTCGTCCCGCTGTCCGGCGACGGATGCCAGGGCCGTGGCGAGCCCGACTGCTCCGGCGACGTCGTGCGTGCCAGCCCTCCGCTCACGTTCCTGGCCGCCGCCGACGACCAGCGGCTCGAGCTCGGTCCCCTCGCGCACGACGAGCGCGCCCGCGCCCTTCGGGCCCCCGAGCTTGTGCGCGGAGACGGAGACGAGATCGGCTCCCGGTGCCGCGAGGGCCACGTCGAGCCATGCGGCCGCCTGCACCGCGTCGGTGTGCACGACGGCTCCTGGCGCGAGCCGGCGGACGTGCGCCACCACGTCGGCAAGCGGTTGGACGGTGCCCACCTCGTTGTTGGCGAGCATGACCGTCACCAGCGCGACATCCCCGTCGAGCGACTCGGCGAGCTCGTCGAGGTCGAGGACGCCGTGGGCGTCCACCCCGACGCGCTCGTGCTCGACGCCGGCAAGCCGTGCCGCCGCCGCGCGGCAGGCTTCCAGCACCGCCGCGTGCTCGATGGCCGAGCTGATCACGACGGTCTCCGCGCCGGGCCGTTTCCGGGCTACGGCGCCGAGCACCCCGAAGACGGCCAGGTTGTCCGCCTCGGTCCCCCCCGAGGTGAACACGATCTCGCCGGGGGCAGCGCCGAGCAGCTCTGCCACCTGGTCCCGGGCGTCCTCCAGGGCCAGCCTCGCCGCCCGCGCCTGGCGGTGGTGACCGGAGGGGTGGCCGAAGACCTCCGCCGCGAACGGCGCCATGGCTTCCACCACCTCATCCCGCATCGGCGTCGAGGCAGCGTGGTCCAGGTAGGTGAGAGGAGGGGCGTCAGGCGGTGGCTGTCGATCCATGGCGACCTTTGTAGCGCACCCGGTCCCTGCTCGACGCGGTCATGCGGGGGGCGGGCACCCAACGCGGGGATTGACACCCTATTCGATTTACTCTACAGTAAACTTTACTCTCTGGTAAAGTGATGGAGGAGACCATGCCTGCGGTCGTCAGATCGATCGACATCCAAGCCCCGCCGAGCGCCGTCTGGATGTGGCTCGACAACGAGGCTGCGCTCCGACGGTGGCTCAGCCCGAGCCTGGAGATCGACCTCGAGGTGGGCGGGACCTATCACTTTCTCGCCCCCGACGGGTCGACGCGGATCAGCGGCACCGTGCTCGAGCTCGTGCCAGAGGGCAGGCTGGTCTTGTCGTGGCTGGAAGAGGACGCCGGATGGGCGCACCCGGCTCGTCTCGTGATCTCGCTGGCGCCCGCCGCGGCAGGCACGACCGTCACGCTCATCCACGACGGGTTTGCAGGGATCGGCACGGACCGCTGGGCGGACACCGAGAAGGCGTACGAGCTCGGCGCCGACCGCCACCGCGTGCTCGAGCGACTGGCCCAGCTCGTGATCGCTGACCGTGACTGACTGAACCGTGACTGACTGACTGGGAGGACCCGGCGAGAGTGGTTGCTCACGACGACCGCGACAAGAGCGACGACCTCT
>JASHUY010000106.1 GCA_030039755.1 Acidimicrobiales bacterium | reverse complement strand
CACGGGCGACCCCGCAAGCAGCAGTGCTCCCGTGATTCCTCGCCGCGAAGGGCCGAGCAGCACCGCCTACACGCCGGGGTTCATTGGTCCCGATCTATGGGTCGGTTCATCCGCAGAATCGCTCGATTCACACCAACCACCTAGACCCGTCTGCCAGGCGTTGGGTCTGTCTCGACTGCGATTACCTGACATCGACGCGCCGGAGTCGGCTCGCCCGTCCGCGCGTTGACCCGCCCAGCAACCCTCAGGCAGTCCAGGCCGCACGTCCGGCGTCCTCCCCAGGTGTCGGACAATTTCCGTTCTGGCTGCAATTTCGGGCCGATGCCAGAGGAAATACCCAGTTCACCGCCGGTTTGACGTTCGACACGGGTGCACCGTAGATTGTATGACAGACTGGATGACAGGCGCAGCCACGGTCAACAGCAATGAGCGGCGGGGACCGCAGAGTGCCGGTCAGCCGCCAACCCGGAATCCCAGCAAAAGGGGGGACAATGAGAAGGACGTTCGGACTCCTAGCAGCCTTCGCGGTCGGCGCGGCGTCGGTGACGTTGGGAGTCGAGACTATGAGCGGTGCTGCAACATCGAAGCCGATCGTCATCGGAGCCATCGGCGGCACGACGGGGGCTTACGCGACGACGGGTCAGGCCGTGATCAACGCCACCGAGATGGCCGTCGCAAAGGTCAATGCCTCCGGCGGCGTGCTCGGCCGAAAGCTGAAACTCGTTTGGGGCAACGACGATGCGACCGCGACGACGTCGGCACTGCTATTCAAGAAGTTCCTGAGCGAGGGCGCCGTCGCGATGTTCGGCTCGCCGGACACCGCGACAGTCACGGTCTCGCTGGCAGACAAAGACCACATTCCGGACCTCGGCGCGATCGATGACGGTGGCGCGGCGGTCCATCCGACAGGCCCGACAAAGCCCCCGGCGCCATGGGCGTGGAGCACGAGCCTGAACACGTATGCGTGGGGCCAGATCGTCGGGGATTACGCCAACAAGAGCTGCCCGGCGGGTCTGGCCATGCTTCATGACCCCACCTTTTACGGGCTCGGCGGGCGCACTGGCGTCGGTGAGACCTACAAGAAGGCGCTCAAGGTCACAATTTCGGTCTCCGAGGACTGGGCGAGTGGTGCCACCCAGGACACCGTCTCGGACATTGCGAAGGTCAAGGCGTCTGGTGCAGACTGCGTGGACGTCTGGCTTACCCCGCAAGATGATGCGGTGTTCGTCAAGGAGATGTACAGCCTCGGCGACCACTTCACGGTTCTCGGGAACGACGAGACGTGCGCCACAACAATTTTCGCCCACCTGGCCGGCTCGGACGCGACAGGCATGTACTGTGCCGAGCTCACGGCGTCGTACGCACCCAACGCGAGGGTGAAGGCGTTCGACGCGGCGTACAAGAAGGAATTCCACGTGACAGCGACGGCTTTCGCCCTTGTCGAGTACGACGCTGTCGACATGCTCGTGACAGCGATCAAGACCGAGAAGTCCACGTCACCGACCAAGATCCAAACGTACTTGGACACCGACGTGACGGACTTCCACGGCCTCAGCGGGACACTTAGCCTCTCAAAGGTGAAGCATGTGACGATCACAGCGCCCCAGCTCACGCTCGTGAAGTACAGCGTGGCAAAGCACAAGTGGGAACCAGCGAGCTTTTGATCTGTTGGTCACCGGCGTCGTGGAGAGACGCGGCGCCGGTGACCATCGGGCAGTGTCACGGCAAGTGACCTGCTGACCGAGAGCGCATGGCGAGACGAGACTGATGCAGATCCTCTACACGGGGCTATCCATGGGGGCGATCTACGGTCTCGTTGCGATGGCCTATGCGGTCGTCTTCTACGTGACGCGGGTGATCAACTTCGCGACCGGAGAGCTCTTGATGCTCTCGGTCATGGTCACGACCGGACTCGTCCAGGCACACCTCCCGGTAGGAGTCGCGGTTCTCGTCGCGCTCGCCTCGTCGACTGCAACGGGAGCAGTCATCTACTTCCTTGCCGTTCGGCCCGTGCTGAACTTCGACCGGTTCAGCTTCGCGTGGCTCGTGAGCACGCTCGGAGTTGGAATCCTCCTCGAGTCCATGGCCGGTCTCATCTGGGGCACAACGGCGCTGGGTTTCCCGTCGATGCTCTACGGCAGGTCCGTTCGGTTTCTCGGAGGCTCCATCACCTGGCAGCAGATCATGACGATCATCGTGGCAGTCGTGCTTGCCGCCGGTATCGAGTTGTTCCGCACGAGGACGTTCGCAGGCAAGCTCGGCATGGCTGTCTCCTCGGATCCCGAAACGGCGTCGGCCATGGGTGTGAGCACCGCCCGGTATGCGGTCTTCGTCTTCGCCCTGGGTGGTCTGCTCGCAGGCACCGCCGGCGTCCTCGTCGGACCAATCTCCTTTGCGAACCCGTACCTCGGTGAGACCTACGGCATCTACGGCTTCGTCGCGCTCATGATCGGGGGCATCGAGAACCCCGCCGCTTCGATGGCCGGGGGGTTGGTGCTCGGGGTGCTGGTCACCCTTGCGGGCACCTACATCAACACACTGGCGTCCGACTGGTTCCCCTTCGTAGTCGTGGCCCTTGCGCTGCTGATCACGCCCAACGGGATCTTCATGTCGGGTGGTGCGTTGCGCAAGGCGTTTGCGAGGAAAACCGTCCCCCGTCCGCGACTTCCCGCCGAGCAGGCACTGTGAACAGCGTTATCGTCACCCAGCAGCCGGCCGGGAACGCAGGAGGACGCCCAGACGTCGCCGCGACCGCACGTCGGACGATATGGGCTCCTTCGCTCATCGCCTACGTGCTGTGCATGTTCTTCCTCGCCCACAGCTCCGCCTACCACCAGGGGCTTCTCCTGGTGGCCGCCGCCTACGCGATGCTCGCGCTCAGTCTCGACCTCGTCGCAGGAACGACCGGCCTGTACTCCCTCGGGCATGCAGGGCTCTTCGCCATCGGCGCCTACGGAACGGCGGTGCTGGCCGAGCGCGACCACTGGAGCGTCTTCGCGGCCCTGCCCGTCGTGGTCGTCGCCGGGGCGATCTCAGGTCTGCTGATCGGCGCGCTGTCGCTTCGAGTGAGCGGCCTCTATTTCGCCATCACGACGCTCATCTTCACCATCATCGTTACAGTGCTCGTCAGTAACATGTCCATCACGGGCGGATATGAGGGTTTGTCGAGCCCGACATTTCCGTCCTTCTCACGATCGATCACCTCCGTAGTGGGTTCCTCGCTCACGTGGGCGGTGGCCGGATGCCTGCTTCTCACGATCGTGGTGGTCTGGAGCATACGTAGCTCTGCGATGTACCCCGTGCTGCTCGCGATCCGTGACTCGGAGCGGTTCGCGTCGTCGGTAGGCGTACGAACTTCGCTCACCAAGATCCTGTTGTTCGGACTGTCCGCCGCGATCGCGGGATTGGCGGGCTGGGCCTTCTGTTTCCTAGGGTTCATCACCCCATCTCAGTTCGACGCGACGGCTTCCATCAATGTGCTGGTGATGGTCATCGTCGGAGGATTGAACACCCGGCTCGGCCCGATTGTCGGAGCAGCCTTCGTCGGCCTCTTTCCCGTGGTGGTCTCGATCAATTCGCTGTGGCAAGAGGTCATCTACGGTTCCATCTTTATCATCGTCATCGTCTTCTTCCCCGAAGGATTCGTGGGTGTGGTCTCGAGGGGCGGGCGGTGGCTCCTATCGAGGTGGTCTCAGCGCACGGACGCGAACGTACAGCCGGTCGGAACAGGAGCGCCGGTGCTTACGCCTGCACGGAATTACGTGCCGCTCCTCCGACCTGCGCTGGCGGGGCCGGTCGGGGGGAACGGCGCAGCACCGGCGATCGAGGCAGCGAAGGCCGCCCGCGGCGAGCCGCTCCTACGACCTGATCGTGCGCAGCTCGGCGGCGTCGACGGGGTGACACCGGCACTCAGTGCACAGGCGATTTCCTTCAGTTACGGCGGTGGCGTCCGCGTGTTGGACGACGTCGACCTTGTTGTACGCCGAAGTACCGTCCACGGCCTCATCGGCCCCAATGGCTCGGGGAAGACCACCCTCGTCGACATCCTCTCCGGAGCGCTGTTTCCCGAAACGGGGACCATCACCATCAACGGTCACCGCGCCGAACGGCTGCCCTCCTGGCAGAGGGCGGACCTCGGGCTCATGCGTACCTTCCAGACCGCGGCGATGGTGGGAGAGCTCTCCGCCAGGGACAACGTCACGATCGGCCTCTTCAACCGCTACCGACGCATCGGCCTGCGCTCCCCCGCCTGGCCGATGATCCCGAGCGCCAGGCACGACTCGCGCACGATGGCTGCCTCGGCGATGGAGGCACTCGGCGCGGTCGGGGTCCGACCGTCGTGGGCACGCACCCGGATCGCCGACGTTCCTCACGGGGTGGAACAGCTGACGCAGCTCGCCACCGCATGCGTCGGCCGACCGTCGATCCTGATTCTGGACGAGCCGCTCGCCGGCCTGTCGTCCGACGAGGTCGACCAGGTGGCGACGATCCTCAACGCCCTCAGAGGTTCCGGGGTCACGACCCTCATCATCGAGCACCAGACCCGATTCATATTCGACGTCTGCGATGAGGTCACGGTGCTCGCCGCCGGGCAGCTCGTGAAGAGCGGGTCGGCGGCAGAGGTTCGCGTCGACACACGGGTGCGCGAGGTGTACCTGGGCCAGTGAACGAGCACACCTATACCCTCGAGATCCGATCCCTCCGTGCGGGGTACGGACGGTACGACGTGGTTCACGACGTCTCGCTCCACGCGTTCGCCGGCGAGTCGGTCGGACTGCTCGGCCCTAACGGAGCAGGCAAGACGACGGTGCTGCGTTCCATCATGGGCCTGGTCCGCCATAGGCGGGGCCAGATCTGGATCGCGGGATCCGACGTCTCGCGCTTGCCCGCCCACCGCATCGCCAAGGGGCTTGCCGCGATGGTTCCCGAGGGTCGCCGTCTGTTCCCGAACCTGAGCGTCGAGGACAACCTGCGCGTCGGGGGCCTGCGACACCGCGGAGACCCCGTGCGGTTCCACTCGCTCCTTGGAGAGGTCTTCGATCTGTTCCCGGCCGTCGAGCTGCACCGGAAGCGCCCGGCCACGACGCTGAGCGGCGGCGAGCAGCAGATGGTCGCCATCGGACGGATGATGATGAACGACCCGGCCCTCATGCTCCTCGACGAGCCGTCGCTCGGGTTGGCGCCGTTGGCGGTCCAGAGCATGTCCAAGGCACTGCTGAGTCTGAAGGAGCGCGGCCGGTCGATCTTGCTGGTCGAGCAGCGGGTGGACCTGGCCCTGCAGGTCTGCGACCGGATCTACGTCTTGAGCGACGGAGCGCTGGTGGACGAGAAGCTCACCTCCGAGGTCGACGACGAGGGACGCTCGCTCATCGACGCCTACCTGGGATGACGGTTTTATCGGCGGAAGGAGGTGGCGAAAGGCTTGTGCAACACATGTAGCGTCCGAACAGAGAGGCATTCTGCGCTTCGTGCTCTGAGAGCCTCGACCGGGATGGAAGGAATTTTCTATGGGAATTGCGAGCGTTGACAGTGTCTGGTCGGTCAAGTACGGCGAACGCGTCGTGAAGAAGAGCGCGGTGTTCCACGACTACGGACAGTACGGCTTGCCCGATGGCGACCTGGACATGGACTACAACTTCTGGCTGATCCGCTCCGCTGACGACGTCCTGCTGATGGACACCGGGTACGACATCGCCGCGAGGGACTGGCTGGGCGAGATCAGTGTGCTCCCGACGCCCGACGGGCTGAAGCTCGTTGGCGTCGATCCGCTCGACGTGAAGATGGTCGTTGCAAGTCACTTCCACTACGACCACATCGGCTACCTCGGTCTCTTCGAGCACGCCGAAGTCGTGGCCGGCCAACGTGAGTACGACTACTGGTTCGGCAAGCGGGACGCCCACACCCTCGACGGTGAGTTCACGACCGAGCAGAATCTCGTCGCAGTGGAGAAAGCGAAGAACGACGGGCGGTTGCGCCTGATCTCCGAGGAGACTGAAGTGTACCCGGGCATCACCGTCTACCAGGTCGGAGGGCACTGCCCCGGGGAGACGATCGCCAAGATCGAGACCAAGGGTGGACCCCTCATCCTCGCCAGCGACGCAGCCCACTTCTACGAGCAACTCGAGCACGGATGGCCGTTCTTCGCATTCACCGACCTGGACGAGATGCGCAAGGCCCTCCAGTTCATCGGCGAGCTCGCAGAGAAGGCCGGTGCCACGGTGATCCCGGGCCACGACGCCCGGACGCGCCAGCGGTTCCCTGCGGTCCCCGGCGAGCCTGGAAGCGTCGCCACGGTCCTCGCTTGACCGTGGCCGGAACGTCGTTCGTTACACCAATGCCGAACCCCCCGATGAGCAACGATGATGTCAGCACCTACGAGGTGGTGATCGTGAAGTACGGCACGCGCACGACCAGGCGCAGCGACGTCTTCCTGAACTACCACCTCTACCACGAGCCTGACGGTCCGATGGGCATGGACTACTTCTTCTGGGTGCTCCGCAACGGCTTCCGGACGATCGTGGTCGATACGGGTTTCTCTCCGGAAGGTGGGGCATCCCGCGGCCGCACACAGGTCGCTTCGGTGCCGTCGCTGCTCGGGGCGCTGGACATCGACCCCGGAGCGGTCACGACCGTGGTGCTCACGCACGCGCATTACGACCACGCAGGAAACCTGGGGCTCTTCCCCCAGTCGCCGGTCGTCGTGGCCGAGAGGGAAGTCGAGTTCTGGGAGAGCCGCTATGCGGAGCGCACGCTCTTCCGCCATTCGATGGACGTCGACAACATCGAGCAGCTCCGGAAGATCCGCGCCGAGGGCCGACTGGAGCTCATCTGCGGCTCGAGCGTCGTCGCTCCCGGCGTGGAGGTCATCGAGGTGGGGGGGCACACCCCAGGGCAGTGCCTGGTGAAAGTCGACACGCCCGACGGTCCGGTGCTCCTCGCGAGCGACGCCATCCACTACTACGAAGAGCTGGAGCGCGACATGCTCTTCTCTTCGGTCGCCGACCTCGTCGCGATGTACCGGGCCTTCGACACCGTCAAGACGATGGTCGACACCGGGGAGGTTCAGCACCTCGTCTCTGGGCACGACCCGGGCACGCTCGAGCGCTTCGCGCCGATCACCGGGGACCTCCGGCGCCTCGCCTCAACCATCGGAGCCCCCCGTGGCTGAGGCACGCGGAGCGCTCTCGGGAAAGGTGGCGGTGGTCACCGGCGCGGCGAGCGGGCTCGGGCGCGCGTCGGCGGGACGGCTTGCCGCCGACGGCGCACACGTTGTCGCGGTCGACCTGAATGGCGCCAACCTGGGGAAGGTGGTGGCGTCGCTCCCGACGCCGTCGATCGCGGTGGAAGGGGATGTGGCGGAGTCGTCGACCGTCGACCGCTACATGCAGGCCGCCGTGACATCGTTCGGGCACGTCGACTTGCACCACCTGAACGCCGGCATCTTCGGGAGCTTCGCTCCCCTGCCCGACTTGAGCGTCGAGGAGTTCGAACGGGTCATGGCCGTGAACGTGGGCGGCCAGTTCCTCGGATTGCGCGCCGCCTTCCGTCAGTACCGCGTCCAGCACGGTGGAGGCTCGGTCGTCCTCACCGCATCCATCGCCAGCCTCACGGGCAGCGCCGACTTGTTCGCGTACCAGACGTCGAAGCACGCCACCGTGGGCCTCATCAGAGGGGCGGCCGTGTACGGGGGACCACTCGGCATCCGCGTGAACGGCGTCGCTCCGGGGATCGTGCCGACCGATCTGTTTGCCGCGGCGGCCGACACGACCGGCGGGAAGAACGACATGGAGCTCCGCGCGACGACGACCCCGTTGCGCCGGGCGGGCACTCCCGAAGAGGTGGCGTCGGTGGTCGCCTTCCTGCTGGGTCCGGAGTCCGCCTACGTCACGGGCCAGGTTCTGAGCGTCGACGGCGGCGCGACGGCCGTGAACACCGTCCGTCCGTCGGGTGGCGCGGGGAGATGGGACCCACGCGAGCTGGACGCGGCCATCTACGGAGAGCGACAAGGAGCAGGACCACGATGACGAACACGACCGTCGGATTCATCGGCCTCGGGAACATGGGCAGCCGCATGACCCGGTGCCTCGTGCAGGCAGGCATCCCCGTCCTCGGCTTCGACCTCGACCTCGCAGCTGTCGAGCGGTGCGGCGCCGAGACGGCGCCGTCGGCCCGAGCGGTCGCTGAATCAGTGGACGTGATCCTCCTGTCACTTCCCGACAGCCGGGTGATCGAGCAGGTCATGTTGGCCACGAACGGCGTGGCGGAGGCCACGCGGCCGAGCCAGGTCGTGGTAGACCTGAGCACTGCCTCTCCCGAGTCGACCCGGAGGATCCACGCCCGACTGCGCGAGCGAGGCGCCCACTACCTCGACGCTGGGATCTCCGGCGGGGCCGCCGCTGCCGAGAAAGGCGCCTTGACGCTGATGGTCGGTGGCGAGCACGAGGTGCTCGACCGGGTCCGGCACGTGCTCGACGCCTTCTCCTCTCACATCTATTACATGGGGAGCTCTGGAGCCGGTCACACCGCGAAGCTGCTGAACAACTTCCTGAACGCGGTCTCCCTGGCGTCAACGGCAGAGGTGATGGTCGCGGCGAAGAAGGCCGGCCTCGACCTCGGCGTCCTACTGGACGTGATCAACAACAGCTCTGGCGTGAATTTCGCCACCCTGAACCGGTTCCCCAAGATCATCACGGGTGACTACCTGAAGGGAGGCCTCACCAACGCGCTGATGATGAAGGACATCGTCTTGTACACCGAGCTCGCCGGCGAGCTCGGGATCGCCTCGACGAACGCAGCGGGACCGCTGGCCAGCTTCGGACTGGCGATCGGGTTGGGGTACGGCGATGAGATCAGCAACACGGTGGTCGACGCCCTCGGCGACGTCTCGGGCGGGGTCCGGCTCCACGACCGAAAGGATGATCGGTGATCATCATCCCGCCTTCCCGGCAAGCCGGCCCGGCACCCCGGGCCTCCACCTTCACCGGGGACGTGTTCTCCTACGTCACGATGCCGTCCACCGAGGGCGTCGTGATCAACACGGTCGATTTCACTCCGTGTGCCCGCACCTACTGGCATCGGCACGAGCGGGGCCAGATCCTCTTCGTCGTGGCCGGCCGCGGGCTCATCCAGGCGGAGCGCGGCCCCGTGCGGGTGATGCGCGCCGGCGACACGATCTGGGCGGAACCTGGTGAGCGCCACTGGCACGGTGGGTCCCCGGACTCCTACGTCGTGCACGTGGCCGTCTCGCTGGGACGAACCGAGTGGGAGGACGAGGTGGCCGACCACGAATACAACGCACAGGTGGAGGAGGAGTAATGATGCCCCCGGAGGAGACCCACAAGGCGACGTTCGAACGGGGCCTCGAGAACCGCAGAGCAGTTCTCGGGTCAGAGCACGTCGACCGGTCGCTCGCCAACGTGACCGAATTCTCACGCCCCATCCAGGAGTTGGTCACCGAGTACTGCTGGGGCGGGGTGTGGGACCGCGACGCGCTGGACCGCAAGACCCGGAGTCTCGTCAATCTGGCGATGCTCACCGTGCTGAACCGTCTCCACGAGCTCGGCATCCACGTGCGCGGAGCGCTGAACAACGGCGCGACCGTCGAGGAGATCCAGGAGGTGCTCCTCCAGACCGCCGTCTACGCAGGGGTGCCCGCCGCGCTGGAGTCGTTCCGCGTCGCGGAGTCGGTGCTGAAGGAGCTCGGCCGCAGTGTCTGAATTCGGCACCGTCGGGTTCGTCGGTCTCGGGCACATGGGGGCCCCGATGGCGAGGCAGATCGCCGGCCACGGCTACGTGGTCTTCGGCTACGACGTCTCCGAGGTCGCCCACGGCAGGGCTGCAGCCGCGGGGATCGAGGCCGTCGAACTGGACGACGTCGCAAAGCAGTCCGAGATCGTGATCTTGATGCTGCCCGACTCCAACGCGGTGGCGAGCGTGCTCGGGGACGCTCGCTTCCTCGACGCCCTGTCAGAGGGGGCTCTGGTCATCGACATGAGCTCCTCCGACCCGATCCGGACCCGACAGCTCGCGCGAGACGTGGCCGAACGGCAGGTGACCCTGATCGATGCACCCGTGTCCGGCGGCGTCGCCGGTGCCGAGAAGGGGACGCTCACGATCATGGTCGGCGCCGACGAAGCAGCTTTCCGGCGCGCGCACCCGGTATTGAAGACCATGGGACGCGTGGTGCTCGCCGGCCCGGTGGGCGCGGGGCACACGGTCAAGGCGCTGAACAACCTCCTTTCGGCGACGCACCTGTGGGTGACGAGCGAAGCCCTGCTCGCTGGGGAGCGGTTCGGCTTGGATCCCCAGGTGATGCTCGAGATCTTCAACACCTCGAGCGGTCGCAGCGGATCGACCGAGAACAAGTGGCCGAATTTCGTCCTGACCGGTTCGTTCGACTCTGGATTCGGAGCGTCTCTCATGCTGAAGGACATGCAGATCGCCGTGAACCTCATCGGGTCCACCGGAGTCCCGGGTTCGCTCGGCGCCGAGGCGACCGCCCTTTGGGCGAGAGCGGTCGAAGACCTCGGGCCACGCGCCGACCACACCGAGGTCGTCGCGTGGCTGCGGGACCATTCGGTGGACCAACCGGAGGAGTGACCATGACGCCCTCGAAGCTCGCCTCCTTCGCGTGGGCGATCCAGCCGAGCCCGGACTGCTCAGTCAGGGAACAGACCATCAAGACGCTGCGACAGGCCATCAAGAGCTTCCAACTTCGGCCGGGACAGCGGCTGATAGAGCGCGAGCTCATCGAGCTACTTGGCGTGTCCCGGACCACCTTGCGAGAGGCGCTGCGGGAGCTCGCCGCCGAGGGTCTCGTCACCGTGATCCCTCAGAAGGGCGCCCGCGTGAAGGCGCCGAGCATCGAGGAAGCGTCCGACCTGTACGAGGTGCGCGCCCTGCTCGAATCGCTGCTTGTCACCCGGTTCGTGAAGCGCGCTACCGACGCGGAGGTGCGCGAGCTCATCGCCGCGGTGGATGCGTACGAGTACGCGACCCAGCAGACCACCGACACCGCGGAGCTACTGGGGGTGAAGGAGCGCTTCTACGACGTCTTGATTCTCGGCGCGCACAGCCTCACCCTCGAGCAGCTTCTCGACGGGATCCGAACTCGGGTCCAAGCATTGCGGGCGACCTCGCTCTCGCGCCCCGGGCGGGCCGCCGAGACCGTCACGGAGCTACGGGCGGTCGTGACCGCGGTGACTGCCCGAGACCCGGAGCGGGCCGCCGAGCTCGCCGCTTACCACGTACGAGCGGCCGGACGCACGGCGCTGTCGCGACTCGCCGAGACCGACGGCTCGAGCGCCGATTGAGAGATCAGCCCGCCGACGGAAGGTACGCCGGCAGGTCCGGGAGAAAAGAGAGAGGACTGGTCCGTATGAGCCTCACGGCCGAGCAGCAAGAGATCAAAGACGAGTTCATCAAGGTCCGCGGTACGTGGAGCGACACGTGGGAAACCATCCTCACGCTCGACCCATCCTTCATGAAGGCCTATCTCGACTTCTCGGCGGTGCCGTGGCGAAAGACGCACCTTGACCCCAAGACGAAGGAGTTCGTGTACATCGCCGTGGACTCGGCGGCGACGCACCTCTACACGCCGGGTATCCGGCAACACATCCGCGCTGCACTGGAGCTCGGAGCGACCAAGGAAGAAATCATGGAGGTGCTGGAGCTCACTGCGACCCTCGGGATCCACGCCATGAACATCGGGGTCCCCATCCTGGTGGAGGTGCTCGTCGAGAAGGGTCTCCGGACGGGGCCGGCGGAGCTGAACGAGTACCAGGAGCGTCTCAAGGCAAAGTTCACCAAGACCAGGGGCTACTGGCACGCGTTCTGGGACGAGATGCTCGAGCTCGACCCAGAGCTCTTCGACGCGTACACCGAATTCTCCTCGGTTCCATGGCGCACCGGCACGCTGTCTCCAAAGCTGAAGGAGTTCATGTACATCGCGTTCGACACGGCCGCCACGCACCTCTACGTCAAAGGGCTCAAGCTCCACATTGAAAACGCCATCGGTTACGGCGCGACGGTCGGCGAGATCCTCGAGATCATGGAGATCGCAAGCGTCCTCGGGATCCACGCGGTCACGACCGCCGCACCGATCCTTGCAGAAGAGGTGGCACAGCTGGAACGCGAGCAGCGATCGTGAACCGCGTGAGACGTAGCCAGGCGCTTCGTAATCGTAGTGGAAGTAGCACATAGGACCAAGCGGGGCGATCCTTGGTCATCGTGGCGGGAACCAGTTGCCGTGCAGCCCGTTGGGAACACGCTGAGGGATCGACACCTCTGCGATGGGTGGCTCGGGGAACTGGGTGGCGTCCCAGATCATGAAACGGGCTGACCGGTCGGCGTCGAGCGACGTGACGAAGGCCAGGTAGTAGCCATCGAGCTCTTCGGTGGCGCCCTCCCGGGGAGCGAAGACGACCTCGCCGACGACAGCCCGGCAGTCAAAGACCTGGCAGGTGCCCGAGCCCATGTCGTAGCGAACCAGTTGGTCGTGCTCACCCCGCACCAGTTCGGCGCGCCGGGAACTGCCGACAACAGTGACATGGCGATGGGGGCGACCGACCAGACGATCGTCGACCCGTGGGAACTCAGTGCCGCGTTCCTCCACGCGATCGAGATCGAACCTCCCGCGCTCGGGGTCAATCGTGGCGCGGGCAAAGCAGCCGGTCACCGGAACGGTCCCCTTGACTGCGAATCCGAGAGCGCTCCACCAAGGAAAGTCGACCACGATACGGCGGTCGATCCCTTCGCCGGTCTCGTATGCATTGGCGAAGTGCCACACCCAGAAGGCTTCGGTCTCGATCCAGCGGGGACGACCGGTCCCGTCTCTGTTGATCACCGCGATCCTGGTCCCAAGCTCAGGTTGCCACTTCAGGGCGTCGCCCCCGCCCAGCATGGCGTCGACGTCGATGACGCCGGGTCCGATGACAAGCACGACGAAGTGCTCGGTGATGGCAAAGTCATGGATCATGTAGCCGCGGTCCACCCCCTCCACTGGAGTCGGCGGACGGGTGACGACGCCGCCGGCCCCGACGACCGCCCAGGTGAGGTAGGGCTCCTCGACGTCGTAGCGGAACAGCACCATCTCTCCGGTGACGGGGTCGATCTTCGGGTGCGCGCACATGCCTGGAATGGCCCCGGCGAAGTCGTAGCGGCCAACGGTCGCCAGTTCGGCCGTGATCTCGTAGGGCGGCGGGCCTTCCGCAAGGGCCAGGTACCGACCCGCGTGCCGGACGACATGGATGAACGGGTCGAGACGGAACGGCCATCCCGGGTCAGGATCCGGGCCGAGCAGTTCCATGTCGACGAAGGCGGGAGTCAGCAGACCGCCGAACAGGGCTCGGCCAGCCCGTTGTTCTGCGGCCATCCCCCGGGTGCGGACCCAGCGGTTGGCGTAGCGGGCTCGACCGCCTTCCAGCCACAACCCGTGGATCATCGCGTCACCTTCCAGGGGGTAGGTGTAACTGCCGAGGGGGGCGAAGCGCGGGTTGGGCCCGTTTCGGAGGTAGGCACCAACGAGGTCTCGGGGCAGCTCGCCTTCGACGGACAGATCGGCCGTGTCGATCTCGGTGCCTATCGGCTCGAACCGTCCGGACAGCTCGGCGACGGTGGCCTGGTCGACGGTCTGCAGGGGCTTGCTCATCGGGGATGGCTTTCGTCTCGTGTCAGCTAGATGGACGTGGGTCAGTTCCGGAGGGCCCTGTCGGGTTCACTGCGTCGGGGCCAACCGACGGGGCAGCGGTCCGTGCGGTCTGGTGGAGCTTCCGGGTGGTGACGATGCCAGCGACCAGGAGCACTGCTCCGGCCCACCAGTCCGTCCCGGCGACGATCATCACGACGATGCCGACCGGTACGAGGTAGGCGGTGAGAGGTCTCAGCAGGTCGGCGTAGTGCGCTGCTCCGCTGCGCTCCGTGCCGGCGGCCGACGTTCGATCCGCGGTGGCGTAGTCGGGGTACCAGTTGGTGAACTTGATGGCGAGGACGATGACGGCGATTTGGATCAGCCAGTTGGTCCAGATGTTGTCCGGCTGGTGGAGTGGGCCGTCGCCGATGTAGCCGACAACGGCGATGATGGCGAAGGCCCCCGCCCAGACCGCCGTGATCGTGTAGTTGATGCGCAGGAACAGTGCCGAGGTCCAGTACTGACGCGCAGTGGTCTCTCGGGCGTACTGGAGAGTGAACGGCCTCCTCAACACGAGCGACATCCCGGTGATCACTGCAATGGCCACGTTGGACAGTTCAGCCGCCCAGTCCCCCAACCAGCGGCTCGTTCCGGGGTCGGCGACCGCGGCCCAGGCGGTCATGGCCCCGAAGAAGACGACGGCGGTGAGATCCAAGATCTTCGGGCGGACCGAGACTGCAGAACCGGCGACGGTGGTCGCAATGGCCAGCCCGCAGGCCAACGCGGCGGCCAGCACCAGGCGATGCGGCCCTTCGATGACCGAAAGCAGGATCCACGGGGCGAAGCCGACGAAGGGCTGGTCCAGCAGCTTGCGCAGCGGGCTCGCCGAGGCGGGTTTGGGATCTTGGTCAGTCATCTTGGTCAGTCGTCGGAGACGCCGTCGAGCCAGCCGAAGATGCAGACTTCGAGAAGCGATTGAGGCACGGCCGCACAGTATCTGCTGCTCGCAGGCTGACCCACCACCGAGCTCGGCGACCCGCGTCCGAAGATCCCGGGCCTACGGCACAAGGCGAGCGAGGCGGAGATCGCCGACTGGTGCGCAGAGCAGGATTGGATCCTCGTCACGTCCCACCAGGACTTCCGAAGCCGAGAACTGCGCGTCCGTGCATACGTCGGCCGTGGCGTGGACGTGATCCTGCACGCGCTCCGCGAACGCGCTGACGCCTCGATCGTGCCGGTGCACAGGGCGCTCCTCCAGCCCCTCGTCCACGAGATCCGGGTCGAGGGTCGTGACCGCGTCGTACCGTGGTCCCGCGCGCAAGGTGGCACGCACCCGAAGGTCCGCGCTCTGGGTGTTTGGGCGCCGTCGCGCCGGCGCCGCAGCCGACAAGCCCACGCGTCCTGTGCAACCGGACGGCGCCCTACTCCCCCTCGCAAGTAATCTCTTGACATATTCCTATTGAGAGAACACTATCGAGAGATGCCTCCAAAAAAACCGGCACCGACCGGCTCCCCGCTCCAGCTCCGTGAGGTCACCGACGTCCAGACCATGCGGGCGCTGACCCATCCGGTGCGCATTGCTCTCCTCGAGACGTTGAGCCTGTATGGCCCGATGACGGCGACCGAGGCCGGCGAGCGCATCAACGAGTCGCCCACCACCTGCTCGTTCCATCTCCGCCAGCTCGCGAAGTACGGGTTCGTAGAGGAAGCGGGTGGGGGTAGGGGCAGGGCCCGTCCCTGGCGTATGCGCTCCATTGGTATGCGGATCATGACGGGTGAGGACAGCGCGTCGGAGCTGGCTGCGGAGGCCTTCGTCCGGCTCTTCCGTGAACGGGTGTTCGGGCGCTACCGCCTATGGCTCGAAGGGCGCGGCGCGTACCCGAGGAAGTGGCGCAAGGCGGCAGGGGAGAACCAGAACGTGTTCTACCTGACGGCCAACGAGCTCGAGGCCCTCAACGAGGAGCTGGCCGAGATCCTCCTGTCGCGCTACCGGGAGCGGCTGACCGATCCCTCCACCCGTCCGCCGGGCGCCACCTTGGTCGAGATGCTCGTGCTGAGCTACCCGATCGAGCCGCCGCCAAAAGACACAGAAGCGTGAGGTTGCCACGAGGGCTGACCCCGCTGCGGCACCGGGAGTTCCGGTTCCTCGCCGCTGGACAGCTCACCTCGAACGTCGGTGACGCCTTCTATGCGGTCGCCCTGCCCTGGTACGTGCTCGCCACCCACGGCGGCGTGCTGCTGCTCGGGACGGTGCTTGCGGCCTACGGCATCCCGAGGGTCGCTCTCCTCGTCGTTGGTGGCCACCTCTCTGACCGATGGCGCCCCTGGACGGTGATGATGGTCGCCGACACCGTTCGCGCAGTGGCCGTGGGCGCTCTGGGGGCGGTGGCCCTTGCGGGACCCGCGAGCGCAGCGCTACTCGTTCCGGTGGCTGTCATCCTCGGGGCAGGAGAAGGACTCTTTTTGCCGGGGTCCTTTTCCATCGTGCCGACGCTGCTCCCCGACGACGACTTGCAGGCGGGCAACGCCCTCGCGTCGGGTGGCACCCAGCTGGCGACGCTCGTGGGACCGGCGATCGGCGGCGCGGTGGTTGCCCTCGCCGGGCCTGGACCCGCGTTCGTCGTCGACGCTTGCTCGTTCGTCGTCTCCGCGCTGACCTTGGCCGGCATCCGGGCGCAGCGGCGGGCGGAGGCGCCGTTGGCCGTGGCTGCGGCGGTGGCGCCGATGGCACTGCTCGGCGACGCCGCACCGAGCAGTGCCGAATCCGACGCCGGAGACGAGCCGACCGCAGTACCACGCACCTTGTGGCGGATGCTCGCTTCCGAGCGGGTGCTCCAGGTGATCTTGGTCGTCACCGTTGCCTCCAACCTCGGTTTCGGGGGAATGAGCGAGGTGGCGCTGCCTGCGCTCGCACACGGCCCCTTCCACACCGGTGCCGGCGAGTACGGAGGCCTCATCGCCGCCTTCGGGGGCGGTGCGCTCGTGGGGACGCTGCTCGCCGCACAGATGCGCCGCTCCGCCCGTCCGGCGATGCTCGCGTCGGCCGCCTTCCTGCTCGACGCCGTGTTGATCGCGATCGTGCCGTACCTCGGAGGCGTGCTGCCTGCGGTCGCAGCGATCGCAGCGTTCGGGTGCCTGAACGGTTTCGGCAACGTGGTGACGATCACCGCCTTCCAGCGATGGGCGCCGTCGGCACACCTTGGGAGGCTCATGGGGCTGCTCATGATCGGAAGCTACGGTGTCTTCCCGATCTCGGTGCTGGTCGGTGGCGCGGTTGTGCACACGTGGGGCCCGGCGATCTTCTTCCCCCTGGCGGGCGGGGCGCTGGCTCTGGCAGTGCTCGCAGGGATTACCCAGTCGAGCTGGCGGCAGTTCGGCGCCACCACCATCGACGCGATGGAGGTGGCCGAAGCGTGACGCACTCGGTGGACCTTCAGGGGGAAACGTGATGCAGAACCCCGAAATGCTCTACCAGATCGTGACTGGTCGTCGGCTCGTACCTTGCGCTTCGGCTCGCGCACGCCTCGCGCGTTCTCCGCGCACGCGCCGATTGTGCGAATGGCTGGGTTGGACGCTGGTCGATATCGGTTTACGCTTTGCCATCAATTCCAGAGGAGGAGCCGGACGCCTGAGTCCAATCGAGGCTGAGGCTGGTTCGGGCGGAGGGCCACTTCTCCCCTCCCCATGACCGGCAGTTGAAATTGATGCTCTGTCGCCTGTGCTCCATCGTTAGCGGCTAGCGCCCGATCTATGCGGTCAAGGTGACCCAGAACGATCCGGCCGAGAAGTCCCGCCGCGCGTAGGCGAAGTCTCGCTGGGCGCGCTGTCTCTCTCGATGCGCCAACGGGAACGAACAGCAACAGGGGCCTCGGAACTGCGGGCAGATCGCATCCCGCGACGTCGGGTTATCCCACGAGCTTCTGGATCTCCGCTGCTGCGTACATCGGATTCAGAAGCGCCACCGCGGCGAAGAGCTGGTCAAAGGCGCCGGCGTAGTCGGGGTCGTCCTGAGGTGCGGCGACTCGGGCTTCGTGCTGGGCCCGCGCCAGTTGCTCCAGCCTCGCTGCCAGCTCGTGCATTTCGCCAGCGTCGAGACGCTTTTCGGGGGGCGGATGAGCGTCGCTGACGCCGGCGGCTTTGGCGATCAGCCGGCCTCGTAGGCGCGCTATCGGCACGGCGGCCGGCAGTAGCGAGCCCGTGGCCCCCCGAGCCCCTGCGGCGGGAGGGGGCGACCACACCGTGCGCAGCTGAGGGCCAGAGAATCCGTCGCGTGACGACCATTCCCACTGCCCCGCAAGTACCCTGCACCTCGCAACGGCGAGAGGCGTGCTCACCCCGGAACTACCCCGCGAGCAGTGTTGTGGCTGGTCGGCGGGCTCCGGAGAGCACCGGCCTGCGCGGAGCCCCTGTGGCCGAGGGATTCTCGAAGTTTCTCGACTTCGGCCGGCGCGATCGTGGTTCTGATGTCGCGCGCTTCTACGCCGTGACGGCCAGGGTGGTATCCGTGCGGGGGACGCCTGCCTCGTGCGCGGTGCCCGACGCGTTCGCACACCGGCCATGGGATCGCATCGCACTGGCACCCCCCGGTACCATCGGCTGAGGAGGTCGCTGTGGACATACGGACTGTTGCCGTGCATGGTGGTGAGCGTCCGCCGGGAGAGAACAACGGGTCGGTCGTCTTCCCCCTCTATCACGGAACCATCTACGAAGTCCCCGAAGGCGCTGGGTATCACGACATCGTCTACCCACGTCTCAGCTCGACGCCCTCGCAGGTGTACCTGCACGACAAGTTGGCAGCCCTCGAGGGGGGAGAGGCGGCCGTCGCCACGGCGTCGGGGATGGCGGCGATCACGACCTCCCTGATGGCGCTGCTGAAGCCGGGTGACCACCTCCTCGCGCTCAACGCTCTCTACGGCGGCACGTACGACTTCTTGCGTGAGCACGCAGATGACTTCGGTTGGGAGTGCACCTACGTGAGCCCGACCGAACCCGCGGAGTGGGAGCAGGCGTGCAGGGATACGACGCGGGTCTTCTTCGTCGAGACGATCACGAACCCGCTCGTCAGGGTGCCGCGCCTCGCGGAGGTGGCAGCCTTCTGCCAGGAACGGGGCATTCGCTCCGTCATCGACAATACGTTCGCCACGCCCGTGAACTTCCGTCCCCTCGAGGCCGGGTTCGACCTCGTCTGCCACAGCGCGACGAAGTACCTGAACGGGCACTCCGACGTCGTCGCCGGTGCCGTGGTCGGGAGCGACGAACTCGTCGGCAGGGTACGCAAACAGCTCAACCACCTCGGCGGATCGCTCGATGCTTACGCGGGTGCGTTGCTGGCCCGAGGACTCAAGACCCTTGCGCTGCGGGTCGCGGCGCACAACGCAAACGCGTCGGCTCTCGCTACCTTCCTCGCAGGCCACCGCGGCGTCGCGGAGGTGAACTACCCGGCGCTCCCCTCTCATCCCGACCACGACCACGCCGTCAAACTGCTCTCCGGCTTCGGAGGGATGCTCAGCCTTCGACTGAGCGGCGAGGAGGCAGGCGACGCGCGTGCACGCCAGCTGATCGGCAGGCTACGCCTCGCGGCCAACACGCCGAGCCTCGGAGGCGTGGAGACGCTCGTGACCCAGCCGGCTCGCAGCTCCCATGCAGGGCTTCCCCCAGAAGACCGCGCGGTTCTTGGAATCACAGAGGGTCTCGTGCGCGTGAGCGTCGGCGTCGAAGCGTTGGAGGACTTGGTCGCCGACTGGGCGCAAGCGCTCGACCGCCTCCTCTGATTCGGCCGCCGACTGCCCCCTCACCTCACGCTCCGCGACAGGTCGTTGGAGCCGCCGTTGGCCGGCGGAAAGGGCTGCCGTGTGCTCGAGCGGACATTGAGCGATCTCTTCGGAAATGTCAGATGAGTCCCATCGGAAGATCGGCGACGTGGTAGCCGCCGTCGACAGCTATCTCGGTGCCGGTGATGTAGCAGCCGGCACGCGAAGCTAGCAGTAACGCAGCGCCGACCACCTCGTCTGGGGTGCCGAACGAGCCGAGCGGGATCTTCCTCCGTATCACTTCCCCGACCGTCGTGGCGCGCACGGCGCTCGTCATGTCGGTGTCGATCCAACCCGGCAACAGTGCGTTGACGCGAATGCGGTACGACGCCAGTTCGACGGCCAGAGCGCGCGTCAGTCCGAGCACTCCCGCCTTCGCCGCCGCGTAGTGCATGAGCTTCGGCGGGCCGAATAGCGAGTACATCGAGCCGATGTTGAGAATGCTGCCACCGTCACCACGGTCGATCATCTTGCGTGCAGCCAGCTTGGACGTGTGGAACGTCCCAGTGAGGTGGGTATCGATCATCTCGCGCCAGTCGACCTGTGACATCTCCAGCACTGAGGTAACCTTCCCGATCCCGGCGTTGTTGACGAGGATGTCGAGACGCCCGAACCGATGGCTGATGTCAGAGATGGCGAGCTCCATCGCCGTCTCATCGCGCACGTCGGCCACGAGAACGAGCCCCTTGCTTCCAAGCTCCTCACCGATCGCGGCGTTAGCGGACTTGTCGCGTCCGGTGACGGCGACGCGCGCGCCGGCCGACATGAAGCCGAGGGCGATGGAGCGCCCGATCCCTCGGTTGCCGCCGGTGACGAGAGCCACCTTTCCCTCTAGCGAGAAGGCGTCAACGTGACCGTTCCAGTCGCGCGACTCGGTCATCGCGTTCTTCCCGGCCTCGGCCTGGTGTCCGCCTGCGATCCCGCGGTCAGTAACCCCAGCGACGTTTCGATCGCCACGCTGGCCGTCGCCATCGCCAGCACCTCACTTGCGCCGTGCCGGCTTCGGGCGCTGCCGACGCGGCGCTGAGCCGACGGACGGCTGCTCGATGCTCCCATTGCTGTTGACCGCACTTGATCGAGGGGCGAGCCCGTACCCGAGCCGACTCGAGACCGTGGCTGCAGCATCTATGACCAGCCCAGTCAGTTGCTCGATCCGTTCCCAGTTCATCCGGATGGTCGGTCCCGCCAGGCTCAAGCTCCCGACGAGTTGACCGTCGTGATCGAGAATCGGCGCCCCGATGCAGCGGACGCCGACCTCGTTTTCGACATCGTCGACCGCGTACCCGTTCGCGCGGATTCGCCGTAGCTCGGCGCGCAACATTTCAGGATTCACGATCGTGTTCTGGGTGCGACGTTCGAGCGGGCCCGCGAGGTATTCTTCCTGCTCGGCTTCCGGCAGGAAGGCGAGTAGGGCCTTGCCGAGCCCAGTCGAGTGCAAAGGGTTCGTGCCTCCCACCCGACTGACCATTCGAAGCGAGTGGTCGCTCTCTACCTTATGGATGTACACGACGCTTCTCGCCTCGCAAATGCCGAGATGGCACGTCTCGTTGGACGCGTCGACGAGTTGCATCATCAAGTCCGCAGCGGCATCACGCAGCTCGAGAGAGGAAAGGAACTCGGAGCCCCAGACGGCGCAGCGCGGACCCAAGCGGTACCTGCCGTCTCCATCGACGCGGACAAGGTGCGCGTCGCAGAGCGCTTCGAGGAGCCGGATCGTCGTCCCTCTGGAGAGGTCGACTTCTCTCACGAGATCGGGTAGACGGAAGCCGTGACGTTTCGTCGCGAGCAGGTTCACTATGGCGATTCCCTTGATCAGAGCTTTCGCTCCACCAGTCACCTCACCCACGGAAGGATGCTCATCACCTGTCAACATCGCGCTCACCTGAAGCCCTCCCGCCTGCGACCACGTCGTCGCACCTTCGGGGTGAAACACCCTGGAGGTGTCACTTGCCGTGGAAGTGTAATGGTCATCCGCGTGGCAGCCTTGCTCCGCCGTCTGCGGGGATCGTCGCTCCGGTGACGGCGTCGAAGATCGGTGCACAGAAGAGCGCGACGAGCTCGGCAACTTCTCGGCGCGTGACGAAGCGTCCGGTGGGCGTGTGTCGGAGCAGGCGTCGGACGAATTCCGGGTCGATCGCCGACATCTCCTCCGCTGACTCTGCGATCTGCCCTGGTGCGACGCAGTTAACGGTGACCTCCGGACCGAGCTCGAGGGCGAGCGACTCCGTGAGCGTGATCACCGCGGCCTTCGCCAGGGAGTAGACGGAGTGATCCCGGATGAAGGCCGAGCCAGCGGAAAGGTTGACCACGCGCCCCCAGCCTGCCGCGCGCATACCGCCCGCGACTCGACGAGTGGCCAGGTATGCCGAGCGTGCATTGGCGTCCCATATGGCGTCGAACTCGGACGGCGGTAGCTCGACGAACGGAGTGAGCGAGAACGGACCTGCGTTGTTCACGATCACTGCAACGTGTGCTCCAGTCTCCCCTTCGACGGTCGAGACCATCTCATCGACATCGTTTTCGCGCGAGACATCGCCGGCGACGGCGAGATGACCGGATCCAGGCAGGCCTGCCACGACTGCCGCTGCGTCGTCGGGCGACGTACGGTGATTCACCGCGACCACCGCACCCGCCTCTGCCATGACTCGAGCGATCTCGGCTCCCAGGTTCCGCGACGCGCCGGTGACGAGCACGACCCGCCCGGACAGGCGGTTGCCGACGAGCGCGGTAACGGGAGCCCGCTGTCGGTCCGGGGCACCTCCTCCAGCGGGCCGGTCGTGTCCTGCATATTCTCCGCTCATGAGCGCGAATCCATGGCACGGCTGGGAGGCGCGAGGCTCCCGACCGCCTTGACCCGGACACGCAAAGCCTCGCCGGGGAGGTAGCTGATGGGCACCTCCTCAACCTCTACCACCTCGACGCTCCCCTCTCGCGCTCCGGACTCGATCGCGCGGCGCTCGGCATCTGCAGCGACCTCGTCGACCGCAGCGCTCCGGCCACCTGGGCCGAGGTGCACGATCCGGTCCACTTCAGCACCGACCTGCGCCATCGCAGCTCCAATGGCGTTCGCAACATCGCCGTGCTCCACCCGCAAGACCTTCGATACGCCAGGTAGCTCGTCTCCCACTAATGGCGCGCCTCCGCCGACCACCACGAGCGGTACCGGCTCAGAGGACATCTTCATCCGGTCGAGGACATCCGCGAATCGAGTCTGGATGTTGGTGCACACCTCCTCGACGAAGTCTTTGGGGAGATGCGCGATCAGTGAGCGGTCCCCCAATTGCAGCCGCCCCGCGGCCACAGCCAAGTCGGTCGCCGTCAGCGTGTCACCGCCGAAGACGAGCGCCTTCCGCGTGAGCTCGTACCCGACACTATCCGGACCGACCTGCGGGCTACCTTCCTCACATCGGGACCCGTCCGACAGAAGCGCGTCGCGGCGCCTGAGCGGATCAGGCGCGACACGGACGACGCTGCCACCTCCGATTCCAAGAGAGAGCACGTCGGGCATCCGGAAATTCGTCCGAACACCGGCGACGTCCACGACGAGCGGGGCGGGGCGCGGAAAGCCGTGAACGAGAACTCCCATGTCCGTAGTGGTGCCGCCCACGTCGATTACTGCCGCATCAGACAACCCGGACAGGAATCCCGCACCGCGAATGGAGTTGGTCGGACCGGACGCGAACGTCGCCACAGGGAAACGCCGAGCGTAATCCGCGCTCATGACCGTGCCGTCGTTCTGCGAGATGAACAGTGGAGCGGAGATGCCCACTGCCGCGATCGCCCGCTCGAGGGCGGTGGCGGTTGAATTCGCCAGCCTGCGTAAGGACGCATTGACGACGGTAGCGTTCTCGCGTTCGAGCAGACCGATGCGCCCGATCTCCGATGAGAGGGTCACGTTCACTCCGTCGAGAACATCTGCGAGGATCCCCGCCGCTTCGAGCTCGCAATCGGGTATCACGGGCGAGAACACCGAGGTGATCGCGACCGAAGACACTCCTCGTCGCGCCATCTCCTCGCCTGCCCGTCGGACAGCCTCACGGTCGAGAGGCGCGAGCACGCTCCCGTCGTACTCGTGGCCGCCTCGACAAAGGTAGACCACATCACCAATTGCCCGACGCAGGCGCTGGGGCCAGTCGACGAGCGGCGGGAGGGACGCGGTCGCTGGAAGCCCGATCCGGAGCACTCCCGTCGTCGCGAGGTCCCGGGCTTGGACGAGTGCATTTACGAATTGAGTGGTGCCGACCATCACTGCGGTCACGTCGTCTCGCGATGCCGGTAGACGGTCGAGTAGCACGGCTAGCGAGTCGACGATTCCGTCCCCGACCTCACCGGTCGTAGCCCGCTTTACGCAGGCTACGACGCGGGTACCGGCGACGGCCACCGCGTCGGTGTTAGTGCCACCCACGTCTATTCCGATCCGCAAGCCCTCTCCGGTGGTCGCCGACGAGCGGCGGAACACGTCGTTCACCTTCCCGACTGCCGCGTCCCGAGTGCGCTCATTCACGATGCTCCGACGCGCCGAGCGGGCCGAGCGCCTCCAGAATCGCCTCGGGACGGATCGGGATGGCGTCGACTTCGGCTCCGATGGCGTCGGAGACTGCGTTGGCGACCGCGGCAGCGACCGGAACGATGGGCGGCTCACCGACGCCTTTGGCGCCGTGCGGAGAATCCGAGTCACCGTGCTCCAGGGTGACCACCTCGACGCGCGGGACGTCGACGGAAAGCGGCAACCCGTAGCTCTCGAAGGTCCGCTGACGGTACCTGCCACCCTCGCTCTCCAACCACTCCCACAGCGCATAGCCGAGCCCTTGGGCAACACCGCCCTGGATCTGCCCCACCACCCCGGTCGGATTGACGACACGTCCGACCTCCTGCACGACGATGTAGCGGAGCACTCGGACGGTGCCAACGAGGGGCTCGACCTCCACCTCTGCCACGTGCAGGTGGTACGTCGGCGTGGGAAAGGCGGGGAACAGGAATCCGGTGGCGCACGTTGGCGAGTAGTTGGGCAATGGCGTCGAATAGGACCCTGCACCCGTGATTGGACCGCCATTCGACGCAGCGAGCTTGGCGACCTCCGCGAGGGTGAGGCGGCGGGACGGTACGCCCCGCACCTGCACTCCTCCGTCAACGACCTCGAGATCGGCTGCTGCAGCTTCGAAGTGATCGCTAGCGATGGAGAGAACGCGCTCTCGCACCTGCGCGGCAGCTGCTATGACGGCCATCCCCACGACGCGGGTGGTGCGGCTTCCCTGCGAGCCAGCGTCGTAGCCGGCCACGTCGGTGTCCGGCATAGTCACCAGAACGTCGGAGGCGCCTATGCCGAACTCCTCCGCGGCGATCTGTCGCAGCCCCATGGTAACCGCGCCGGAACCGTTGTCAGTCGCTCCGGTAACGAGACCGATGGTTCCGTCCTCGTTCAATTTCAGCACCGCACTGCCGGCCAGTGGGTTGGTGAGCCAGACGCACGCCGCCATCCCGACCCCGCGGTAGGGACCCTTGCCCAGGCTAGAGAAGGGGGCGACCTCTTCGGCACGGTCGAAGCACTCCCGCAAGATGTCCGCGTCGGCAAGAGTCTGGCCGTTCAGCATCTTCTCGCCGTTACGGCGGAGGTGGCGCAAGCGGAGCTCGCGCCGGTCGAGCCCGAGCTCGCGGGCGACGTGGTCGAGATGACGTTCGACTGCGAAGACGAGATACGTCCCACTGACCCCTCGAAACGCGCCGGTTGGAGCGGTGTTCGTGTATACCGCTCGACACCGCACGCGGGTTCTGTCGACGCGGTAGACGGAACCGACTGCGAACATCGGGATGCTCGCGAGATATGGCGCGTCGATCGCGTAAGCACCCGAGTCGAAGACGACGTCGAACTCGCATCCGAGCATGTCGCCGCTCGCCGAAAGGGCCGAGCTGATAGTGACGACGGCGCTCTCCCTGCACTGAGCCGTCATCAAGTCTTCCGAACGACTGTTCTCCATCCGGACAGGACGGCCGGTGGCACGCGCGAGGAGTGCCGCGTACGGCTCGAGCGCGACGTCGAGCTTCGCACCAAAACCGCCCCCAATGTGGTGGCCCACGACCCGAACGGCCGAGGCGCCGACACCGAGCGCGTGGGCGACGCGGTCGCGTACATTGAAGGGGAACTGATGGGCGACGTGTAGCGTGAAGCGACCGGAGTTGTACTCCGCGACCGCCGCGTGGGGTTCGAGGTATGCCTGGTACTGCCGGTCCGCGCGATAGACGTCCCTCACGACATGAGCCGCGGAGGAAAAGACCTCACCCACACCGCCGGGATCGGACAGCAGTTCGCACACCACGTTGCCCTCACGAGGCCACTCGGCGCCGGACGGGCTTGCGTAGGATGCCCAGTCCGGATGGACCAGCACAGCGTCGGGAGACAGTGCGGAGGTGACGTCGGTGATGGCCGGGCGCTCGACAAACTCCACATGGAGCAGGTCGAGGGCTTTCTCGAGCGACTCCGGCGTCTCCGCCGCCACCGCCGCGACCGGCTCGCCCTCGTAGCGCACTACAGGCCAGCCGAAGAGCGGTTGGTCACACAGGGCTAGCCCCGTCGGGTGATTGTCGACGTCAGCGCCCGTTATCAGCGCGAGAACGCCGGGGACGCGCCATGCCGCCTCGGAGTCGATCGCGACGACGCGCGCGGCGGGGACAGGCGACCGCCAGAGGGCTCCGTAAACCATCCCAGGCAGCACGACGTCGACGCCATAGTCCGCGCTTCCACGCACCTTGGCTTCGGCGTCGCTACGGGTCACCCTGCGACCGAGCACAGAGGTCATTCCTTGACTCCCGCGACCTGAGCGACTGCATCGAGTATGTGGGCGTACCCGGTGCAGCGGCAGATATTGCCGACCATCGCACGTCGGACCTCTTCCTCGGTCGGCGTGGGATTCTCCGCCAACAGCGCATGCAGGGTTAGGAGAAAGCCCGGCGTGCAGAAGCCGCATTGGACCGCGCCGGTATCCACGAACGCCCGCTGCAGTGGAGTTAGCTCGCCGTCAGCGTGCGCGAGGCCTTCGACCGTTGTCACCGCCCGACCTGCACAGGCGGGCGCGGCATAGATGCACGCATCGATCGGCACCCCGTCGAGCAAGACCGTGCAAGCACCGCACTCGCCCTCGCTGCAGGCGTTCTTCGCGCCACGCAGCCCGAGTCCGTCTCGCAGCAGTTCGAGGAGCGTCTCGTCCGGCCGCACCTCGGCGACGCGCTCGGATCCGTTCACCCACAACTCTATCCACATCACGAGAGGTCATCCTGCGAAATGCCGGCACGCACGGCTGCACGACAGACCTCTACCGAACGTCTCAGTAGTCGAGGCAGCACCGCACGCCGGTAGGCGGCGGACGAGCGGACGTCGTCGATGGGCGACACCGCACCGGACAGGGCGGCGATCGCCTCCTCGAGCGCCGTGTAGCCGTCGTCCGTCATCCGGCCGGACGGGCAAAGCCCAAGAAGTGCTTCTTCTGCCGGCCGGACCCGCAGCGGGGTGGGACCGACCGAGCACACGGCGAGGCGCGCAGCGGCGATGACGCCCTGCTCATCGAAGCTCAAGCGTGCGGCGAGCCCTGCGACCGCCACCACCATGCCGCCGCGCCGCCCGACCTTCAAATAGACCTCCGCTTGTCGCGGGCCGAGCGGTGCTGCCTCGACGCCCGTCAGCAGTTCCTCGGGGCGCCGATCGACGTGGCGGCGCCCGAGGAAGAACTCCTCCAGCGGTACTCGCCGGATGCCGCGCGGGCCGCAGAGCTCGACGGTCGCGTCGGCAACGAGCAATGGGGGGGCGGTGTCTGCCGCCGGTGACGCATTGCAGAGGTTGCCGCCGAGGGTCCCGACACCCTGAGTCTGCCAGCCTCCGACCGTCGCGGCAGCTTCTGCGAGCGCCGGATGTCCGGTCCGGATCACGGGGTCGTCCGCGAGGTGACGATGGGTGACAAGCGCACCCAGACGCAGACTACCGTCGCGCTGGGCGTTCGTGAGCTCCTTGATCCCCTCAATATGGACGAAAACCGCCGGAGAGAGCTCGTGGCGCGCGTACTGCATCATCACGTCCGTGCCACCGGCGATCACGCATGCGTCGCTGCCGTGCTCGGAGAGCGATGCGACAGCCTCTTCGGTGCTGCGTACCGAGCGGAACTCCACGGCTGCCGGCATCGTCACAGCAGTATATCGGGCGATGGTATGTTCTGGACGTAACGTCCAAAATGGTCTGCGCCCGTCGGGCGGGCGTCAACCGCCGGGAGGCTGACGTGTGGGGCCTGCATGAGGACGACCTTGGGCCCATCTCCCTGGGAGCTGCGATTCTTGGTTCCGGAGGAGGCGGGAATCCCTACATCGGTCAGCTCCGTGTCCGAGAGTGCATGCGGGCGGGCAAGACGGTCCGCGTCATCTCTCCGGAAGAGGTGCGCGACGACGACCTCGTCGCGGTCTGCGGTGCCATGGGGTCTCCGGTGGTCAACTACGAGAAGCTGCCTGGCGGTGACGAGGAGTCGGCCGCGCTGCGAGAGCTCGAGCGACACCTCGGTCGCCGGATCGACGCGGTGGCTCCCTTCGAGATGGGCGGCGGGAACTCGATGGCGGCGATGGTCGTGGCCGCGTCCGCAGGCGTGCCGCTCATCGAC
The DNA here is from genome assembly GCA_030039755.1 of Acidimicrobiales bacterium. GTDB lineage: Bacteria > Actinomycetota > Acidimicrobiia > Acidimicrobiales > RAAP-2 > JAJYVT01. The sequence continues at coordinate 19,262 of JASHUY010000106.1, read as the reverse complement.
GGTGACGGGATGGGCCGGGCGTTCCCCGAGCTCCAGATGACTTCGTACCTCATCTACGGCGCAGAGAGTACCCCGTCTGCCCTCGCCGACGAACGGGGGAACCTTCTCGTCTTTAGTGATGTCGCCGACGCCTGCTGGCTCGAGCGGATCGCGCGCGCCGCGACGGTGGCGATGGGGGGTCACGCGGGTGTTGTCTCCACGCCCATGCGCGGAGAACTCTGCAAGCGGGTGATCATCCCCAAAACTTTGAGTCTCGCACGAGCGATCGGTGATGCAGTCCTCGCTGCGGGTCGGAACGGCAATGAGCCGAGCAACGCAGTGCTCGCGGTGACGGGGGGACGTCGACACATCCGCGGCAAGGTGGTCGACGTCGAACGTCGGAACACTCGCGGCTTCGCACGTGGCTCTATAGAGCTCAAGGGCATCGACGCGGACGCCGGGAGGACGGTGCGCATCGAGTTCCAGAACGAGAACCTCGCGATCTTCGAGGACGAGAAGCCCTCTGCCACGGTGCCCGACCTCATCACCCTTCTCACCACCGAGCGCGGAGAGCCCCTCACGACCGAGGTGATGAGCTACGGGGTGCGCGCAGACGTTCTGGTGCTCCCGTGCCATCCGCTGCTGCGCACGGCGCGTGCCCTCGAGGTGGTCGGACCGCGAGCCTTCGACCTCGACTGTGACCCAGTACTCCTCGACGAACCAGCAAGGCAGCTCACCGGCCCTTTCAGCAAGGCGAACTAGCGGAGCATCCTCGTGAGCGGGCGTCAGCACGCCGCGCGCAGCCGGAACCATCTGCTGACCACGAACCGTCATCGGTATCGCGGAAAGTGCCGCGCGACGAGACGGACGTCGTTGCTTTCGTGCAAGACGCAGACCTTGCCGTCCCACACCCGAATGACGTCTACCCCGTGGTTGGCCCACGGCTCGCCTGAAGCGGTCGTCGCCGTCTCGTGCCAGATCACCGCCGCCCACTCTCCATCCACGACCTTGCGCTCGATCTGGAACGAGACATCTCGGAGGAGCACCTCGGCGAATGCAAAAAAGCGGCGCGCTTCCTCGATCCCCACTGCATCGACCTGACCAAGGAACCTTATGGAGACCTGGTCATCCATCGTCGCCAGCATCCCCGCGCTGTCTCCGGTCAGGAAAGCACCGTAGAGGCGTTCGATTACGTCCCTGGTTTCGGACCCCGCGATCGTCACTTGGTCACCTCGAGCAAAGAGAACACCGAGCGCGCCGTGAGCTGAGCGGTCTCGGAAAGCCGATCGCCGGCAACGGGAAACAGCGCTATGGAATCGGCACCGGCCTCGTAGAACTCGGTGATCCGCGTCGCGCACTGCTCCGGCGTGCCGCAGATCGCGAGGCGATCGAGCCACCCGTCGGGGATCTCCGCTACAAGGGCGTCGACGCCACCGCGACCCGAGATCTCGGCGACTGCGTCTGCCACCCCCTCTGCGCGGGTGAGATCGTTCACCCCATCGGCACCAAGATAGAACGCGAGCAGCGGGCGGACGGCGGCCCGAGCCTGGCTCCCGTCGGGGTCGACGGCGTAGAGACTGAACACCGTGATGCGGTGGGGAGGCAGCTTGCCCTCCCGACGCGCTCGTCCGATCTCGACCTGCCGTCGAGCCCATCGAATGTACTCGGGTCCCGCGCAAACCGAGAGGATCGAGCCGTCAGCGATCTCGCCCGACAGCTGGAGCATCTTCCGGCCAACCGCACCGAGGCGGATCGGAACGCCCCCTGCCGGGTGAGCGAGTGCCACGCCATCGAAGGCGAAATAGTCGCCCTTGCCCTCTATGCGCTGACCATCGAGCAAACGCCGCAGTGCCGTCACGCACTCAGTCACCGCCCCCAGGGGCGACTCGGGCATGCGGCCCACCTGCCGGAGCCATCCCGGCACACCCAGCCCGACTCCTGCGGTGAGACGATCTGGGAATGCACGCGCCAAGGTGGCGACCTCCATCGCGAGGAGGGCTGGGTGGCGAAGCATCGCAGACACGATTCCCAGCCCCACCCGGATGCGTTCCGTCGACGCCAGTGCGATGGCGGCGCCGCTGATCCCACCGGTGAAAAAGCAGTCTTCGCTGAACCACAGCTCGTCGAAGCCGAGCTCTTCCGCTTCGCGCGCAAGAGGCGCGAGGGCTTCCGGAACGATCGCGCTGCCGAGCACAAGCCCAAGGCCTTTGTCCTTGCTCACCTTGCCCGCCTCTGTGCAACCCGCCCTGGAGCTGTCGGGTCCTGCGCGCCGATGGCTAGCGCTGCTGGGTCGAGATAGCAGCGAACCTCGACGATGCGATCGGCAGCCAGCATGACGACAGCGGTGCAGGGTGGCCAGTTCTCCACGACTCTCCCAGCACCTTGCTCCCCGGTGTCGAGGCGTAGCTCGACGACTACAGCGTCCTCACCCGCCACGACGGTATCGGGCTCCCTGGCACCTGGACAGCCATCGCCGACTACACCGAGAAGGTTTGCAAGGGCCGCTACCGCCTCATCTCCTTCGAGCCAGTCGTGCAGCGGAGTGAAGCAGCGGAATCCGTCTGCGAGCACGCCCTCGGGTACCACGCCATCGGTGCGGAGCGCGCGGAGAAGCTCCAGCACTAGTGTGCGTGCTTCCTGATTCCGGGCCACTCCTGGCGCCCCACGACCTCTATCTGTCGTCAACGTCCCTCCTCGACAAGTTCGATTGCGGGCCCTACGTTGTCTGGCCCACCCCACGGCGCCGAGTGACCAGTTCCGTCGCCGTCGGGAGGAAGCCGCCCAGCCAGAACGCAGCGCGCCACGTGGCCGCGACCAAGGTCCACCTTGGGGACGTGCGTTCCGCACTCGGGAAGCGAACACGGGCAGCGAGCCAGAAAGACGCACGCGCTCTCGCCGACCGTCGAGGAAGGGCGGGGACCGTCCGTCCGCGGTCGCAGGCGGTCGGACCTCCTGGCGCTACCCAGGGCCGCTGGACGTGGAACAGCCGACACCAGGACACGCGTGTAGACGTGTGCCGGAGTGGTCAGGACATCACGCGTCGAACCTTCCTCGACCAGCCTACCCCGGTACATCACGACGGTCCGGCTACACGTCTGCTTCACAGTCCGGATGTCGTGCGAGATATACAGGTACGTGAGGCCGTGCTCAGCCTGCAGACGGACGAGCAAGGCCAGAAGCGAACGGCGCATGGACATGTCGACGGAGGCCGTCGGCTCGTCCAACACGAGCACAGACGGGCGAAGGACGAGCGCCCGCGCGATCGCGACTCGCTGACGTTCCCCACCTGAGAGGTCGTGGGGACGACGATTCAGCCACTCGCGGCGAACACCGACGTCATCGAGGACGACAGCGACGCGTGCGTCCTGATCCGCCTCGTGGTAGATCCGGAGCGGCTCGAAGAGGAGCCTACGTACAGTCCATCGCGGGTTCAGCGCGGTCAGCGCGTCCTGAAAGACCGGCTGGACCTGGCGGCGGAACCACAACAGTGCACGATCCGAGGATCCGGTAACGTCGCGGCCCTGGAAGTGCACCGTGCCAGCCGTCGGTCGATCAAGGCGAGTGATGCATCGGGCGAGAGTCGACTTTCCCGACCCACTCTCGCCAATGATGCCTAGGGAGTCCCCGGCGTAGACGGCCAGGTCCACTCCGTCGATGGCGCTTACGACGCTTCCCTGCCGATGGAAATCGCGTCGCAAAGCGCGCACCTCGAGCAGCGGTGGCTCTGGTTCGGAGATTGCCGACACAGCGCGCTCGACGGATGGTGCTGCAGTAACGATCGTCGGTCCGGCGCCGAGGCCGGGGCGCATCCGGAAGGTGCTCACGACGTCACCAAGAGGTCTCGCACGAGGTCGGCCGTGAAGGGTTGCTGGGGGTTGCGCAGCACGTCGGCAGTCTGGCCGTGGTCGACAATACGCCCTTCCCGCATGACCGACATGACGCTGCAGCGTTCCGCGACAACCGACAGGTCGTGAGAGATGAGCAGCGTCCCCATCCCGGTTCGTTCTCGGAGCTCGTCGAGCAGGTCGAGGATCTCCGCCTGCACGGTGACGTCCAGCGCGGTCGTTGGCTCATCAGCGAGTAGGACGCGCGGCTCACTGGCGATCGCCATGGCGATGACCACGCGCTGACACATACCACCTGAGAGCTCGTGAGGGTACAAACGTGCCACCTGCCGTGCGTCTTGCATGCCCAAGGAGGAAAGTAGCGACAGCATCCTTTCGGAAGCATCCCACCGAGACATTCCTCGTCGGCGGAGCACCCTCTCGACCTGTCGTCCCGCACGGAGCAGCGGATCGAGGGCTGCTCGTGGAGATTGAAAGATCATGGCGATGCCAGAGCCTCGTACCGATCCGGCTGCATCAACGCGCTGAGCAACCAGGAGCTTGCCGTCGAGCAGGATCTCGCCGCCGTTCACACGGGCGCCGCGCGGCAAAAGGCCGAGGGCCGCGAGCGCGGTCAAGCTCTTCCCGCTCCCGCTCTCACCGACGAGGCCCGTAATGGCTCCGGGTTCCACCGTGAGGTCGACGCCGTGAAGCACCTCACGCTCACCGAAGGCCACTTGTAACCCGCGCACTTCGAGACCCGACACCTCAGCCGCGCCCGCGCAACTTCTCGCCGACGTAGTCGCCGAGGAAATTCACCGTCAACACCACCATCACGATCGCCAGACCGGGGAAGACCGATACCCACCACTGGCCGGTAGTGATGTACCCGGCACCGTCAGCGATCTGCACCCCAAGCTCGGGCGAGGGCGGCTGAATCCCCACCCCGAGGAACGACAGCCCCGAGACGTCGAGAACCGCCCAGCCGGCCATGAGGAACGCTTGCACCAACGCGGGACCGATCGTGTTCGGCAGAACGTGAAGGGTCATGACGCGCGACCGGGACGCGCCTACGGCACGCGCGCCGAGCACGTAGTCGGCGTTGCGGGCGCTGAGTACCGTGCTACGGGTCAGCCGGACGATGTACGGGGTGTACGCGACGGCAACGGCGACGACCACGTTGCGCACGTTGTTTCCCAGCACGACGGCGATCGCCAACGCCAGGAGGAACGACGGGAAGGACATCATCATGTCGACGGCGCGCATAACCACATCGTCGACCCTCCCACCCAGATACCCCGAGAAGAGGCCGATCGTCGAGCCGACCGCGAGCGCCAAGGCCGCCACCAGGATGCCGATCACCAGATCCTCGCCGACCCCGGCGAGAACCCGCGAGAACACATCGCGACCGAACTGGTCCGTCCCGAACCAGTGGGCGGCGCTCGGTGGCATGAGCTGGTTCGTCCCGCTTACCGCCAGGGGGTTGTAGGGCGGAGCGACCTGGCCCCACACCACTAGGGAGCACAGCACGAGTAACAGCGCCCCACCCACAAACAGGTTTGGGTAGGCGCGAAGCTCCGCAGCGAGTCGTGCACGGCGCGTCCCTGCCACTCCCGGCACCGACGGCGGCTTGCCGCCGGGTAGCTCGATGTCTATAAGCGCCGTCATACTGCCCCAGTGCTCTCGGTCTCTCGGACGGCAACGAGCCGACGCATCGAGACACCGGCTCGCCGACGCGGCCGCCGTTGCACGTGGGAGTCGCCGAAGCGGATCCGCGGGTCCACCACTGCGTAGAGAAGATCGACACCCAGGTTCAAGATCACGTAAATGAGCCCCACCGTCAGGATGTAGCCCTGGATCGCCTGGACTGTCGTCGTCGTGACGGCATTCCAGGCGTATAGACCCATCCCCGGCCAACTGAAGATTCGCTCGACGAGAATGCTGCCCCCCAAGAGGTAGCCGAAGACGATGCCGAGGGAGGTGAGCACCTGCGTGGCAACATTGCGCAGGATGTCTTCACGCAAGATCTGAAGGGGAGGGAGGCCGTAGGCGCGCGCAGTGCGGACGAAATCGCTGTGAACAACGTCGAGCGTCGCCGAGCGAGTGATCTTGAGCAATGGCGCCGTCTCGACAACCGCCAAGGTGATCGCCGGTAAGGCCAGGTGGCCGAGCGCGTCGGCGAACGTTGACCAATCGCCAGCGAGCAAACTGTCGAGGACGAGGAAGTGCGTGTACGTCGGTGGCATCGTCACGAAGGCGTTGACCTCCCCCGACGGCGCCGGCGCCACGTGCCAGATCACATAGAAGACCACGATCAACACGAGCCCGAGCCAGTAGAGCGGGATGCTCGTGCCGACGATCGCCGCCACCCGTCCCAGCCAGTCCGGCAGTCTCCCCTCGCGCAAGCCGGCGAGGAGCCCGAGCGGCACGCCCACGATCGTGGCGATGATCGTGGCCGCCACGGCGAGTTCGACGGTCACCGGTAGCCGCTGCAAAAGATCGGAGACGACCGAGTGGCCCGTCGTGAAGCTAGTGCCGAGACTACCGTGCGCCAGCTGGTCGAGGTAGGCCCAGAATTGCGCGGAGAGTGGACGGTTGACGCCCATCTGCTGCTCGACCGCCTTGAGCGTCGCCGCATTGGCGTACCCGCCGACCTGTACTACGGCGGGGTTGCCCGGCAGGATGTGGGTCACGCCGAAGACGATGACCACAATGCCGACCACCGTGATGACGGCCAAACCTAACCGTCGCAGGACGTAGCGCAACATCTGTCTTCTCCAGTCCTGGTGGCGCGACCGGTACCGTCTATTGTCGCACCGTCAGGAGCGCGGACGCCGCTCGGCTCGTCAGCACGGAAGCAGCACTGGTACTTCCCTCAGCTCTTGCTCAGCAGCGAGAACCGGACGTACTCGTCTGGCCACAGATTGAGCCCCTGAACCTGCTTTCCGACTGCGAGGCTGAAGTTCTCTGAGTACAGCGGGACATAGGGTACCTGTTGGGCGAAGAGCGTCTGAACCTCGCGGCTGAGCCGAGCCCGCTCTGTGGCGTTGGACTCGTAGAACCCGGTTGTGATGAGCTTGTCGATCGTGGCATTCGTGAACTTGGCGAAGTTGCTGCCTCCCTTTTCGGCGTTCTTCGAGTCAAGCAGCCAGTACATCTGGTAGAACGGGTCGTCGACCCACGAGTACCAGAATGTGAGGACCATCGGCAGCTCGCCGGCGTCCGTTTTTGTGCGGAAGTCCGCTGTCGACAGCTGGCTGATCTTCACTGTGATTCCCACTTTCGCCAGCGCCGCCTGGATGTAGGTTGCGCATGTGACTGTGTTCGCTTTCGACACCGACACGGAGAGCGTCGAGGAGAAGCCTTTCGGGTAGCCGGCCTTGGCGAGGAGCTGCTTCGCTTTGTCGACGTCGGTCTTGTAAGGCCACACGCTCGTATCGAGGGTGGGCGTCCCTGTGGCGAGGATACCTTTGAGCGGCGAGGCGAATCCGTAGAGCGCCGACTGGATCAGCTCGTCGTAGGGCATGGCGTAGGCGATCGCCTGCCGTACACGAACATCGTCGAATGGCTTCATCTTAGTGTTCATGCCCAAGTAGTTCCAGCTCCGGCTCGGCGTGTTGATGAGTTTCACGCCTGCAGAACTGCGGAGCGAGTGGAGCTTCGAGGCGGGCAGGCCAAAGGCAACGTCGATCGCACCCTGCTCGACTAGGAGGGCCCGGTCGTCCTCGTCAGGGATGTACTTCATGAGCACGCCGCTGTTCTTTACCTGGGAGTTGTTCCAGTAGTGAGGATTCCGCTCGAGAAGGTACTGAACACCGGGTTGCCATGTGGAACTCTGGATGTAGGGTCCCGTCCCGACCATGTGGGTTCGATAAAAGTCCGTGGCCCAGGGGTCGGAGCTCGTGGCATGCTCCTTCGAGACCGTTTCATTGAAAATGACCAGCACTGAGAGCGGAATCAAGTAGCTCCCCATCGGGTTTGGCGCCGAGAGGTGAACCTCGAATGTCATAGGACCCGTCACCTTGAACTGGCTAGCGTCCTTCACACCAAGCAGACTCACGAGTAATGACGCGTATCCGGGGCCCTCGAGAGCACGGGTGTAGCTATACTGAAAGTCCGCAGCGGTAACCGGCATCCCATTGGAAAACTTCGCACCCGGGCGCACCGTGAACGTGTAGACGCTGGCGTCAGGCGAAATCGAGAACTTCGACGCCAAGCTGGGAACGAGTGCTCCCGCTACGCCTTCGAGGATCCCGTGCGAAGTGACAACCTTGTTTGTGACGGGCTCCTGGTAAGCCTGGATCACCGTTTCGTAGGCGGCTGTGGAACGGAAGGAGATCGGGTCCAGGGTGTCTATGTCTGTCGCCAGGCCGATGACGAGACCCTTCGAGGATCCGGCACCCGTTGAGGACCCGGTGCGGCGGCGGCTTTGACGCGTCTCGGAGGCACCCGCTTCCACGGAATCGAGCAGCCCGCCCGCGAATGGCAGCGCGACGCCGAGTGCGCCTGCCCGGGCTAAGAAATCGCGACGCGAGAGACGGTTGGGGCTGTTGCTCTCTCCGTTGCCGTCGTCGTTCATCGCATACCCCCCTTTGTCCGCCGCCGAACGGAGCTCCCGCTCGGCGGGTTTCGTCAATTCTTGGACGCAGTGTCCAATATCGGGGATATGGTACCCCACGCGTTCCGTGCGAGCCACATCACGGACTGAGGTGCCCAAGGATCTTCCTGCAACCCTCCAGGAGAACCGACTCCTCGGTGGCCAGCGAGAGGCGCAGAAATCCCCTGCCACCGGCCCCGAAGGCAGAGCCTGGCGCGACGGCAACTCGACTGTTCGTCAGCAGATCGTGCGCGAGTTGCCAGTCGTCGTCCGCCCACGGCGCCGTGTCGACCCACAAGTAGAACGCACCAGCCGGCTCTAGTACTGAAACGCCGTGTGATCGGAGAAGAGACGCCGCCGCGTCGCGGCGACGGCGATAGGCGTCGCGCATCCCGGCGACGACTTCCTGTGGTCCGGTGAGCGCAGCGATCGCGGCCGCTTGGGCCGGCGCGTTGACGCACGCTATGACCGGCTCCTGCAGTTTGGTGATGAGGTCCACGACGTCGGGACGAGACGCGTGGACGTAGCCCACCCGCCAACCCGTCATGGCGTAGGTCTTGGAGAAGCTAAAGCACGAAACCACGCACTCGGCACCCGGAAGCGATGCCAGGCTCTTGGCGCCGTCAATGTAAACCAACTCGTCGTAGCACTCGTCGGAGACCACCCAGATGCCGCGCTTCGCCGCCCACCCCAGGAGCTCACTTGCGCGGTGGCAGTCGAGCACGGTGCCGAGCGGGTTCGAAGGCGAGTTCACGATCACCGCCCGGGTGGCCGAGGTGGCAGCACGGTCGAGCTCGTCGAGGGACGGCAGGAAACTGTCCTCGGGCCGGAGGCGGTAGGGCTGCTGCTCGGCTCCGACGAGGGTCGCGATCATGCGGAAGTTTGGCCAGCCCGGGTCGGGGATGAGCACTCCGTCCCCCGGCTCCACCATGGCAAGCAGGCTGACGTACAGCGCCTCTGCACCACCAACGGTCACGACGACGTCGTCCGGACGCGCCTCTGCGATGCTGTTCCGCTGGCGGAGCTTGTCGGCGATTGCCGTCCGCAACTCAGGGACACCCGCGTTCGGCACATACTTCGTCGAGCCATTGAGGGCGGCTCGGTGGGCCGCCTCGACGACATGGGGTGGCGTGGCGAAGTTCGGTTCGCCGACCTCCAGGTGGATTACGTCACCCGCCGCCCACGCGAGGTCCATGAAGGCGCGGATACCTGAACGTGGCATGGCCGCTCGATCCGCGACCAGCGCGGCACCACCTCGCCCGGTCTTTGGAACGCGCATGGTCATTCCGGACGGTGCACCGCCGACGCGCTAAGGGCGTCGGCACCATGAGCCGGGGAACGCGAACCGACCGCCAAGACGAGCTGGCGAGCTCGCTCGGCGACTCCCTCTAGGGAACCGTCGGGGGGCACGAGCGATGAACCCACCCCGAGTGCCACCGCCCCCGCGGCGAGCCACCTCGCCGCGTTGGCGTGGTCGATACCGCCGGTGGGCATGAAGCCGATCGTGCCAAACGGCGCACAAAGCGCCGCGAGATAGGAAGGTCCGAGGGGCTCGGCCGGAAAGAGCTTCACCATGCCGAGCCCCAGGGACATCGACTTCACCACTTCCGTGGGGCTAAGAACGCCAGGGACTGCTAGCAGACCCCGACGCCCGCACGCAGCGACGACGGAAGGACCGACGTGCGGCGATACACAGAATTGGGCGCCGGCGTCGGCGACCGCATCGACGGAAGACTCGTCGAGGACGGTCCCGCCGCCCACGAGCACGCGGTCGCCAAGGCGTGCGGCGATGCCCGCGATCGACTCGAGGGCGTGGGGTCGGTTGATAGTGAACTCGACGACCCGAATGCCCGACTCAGCGAGCGTCTCGCAAAGACGGGTTGCGCGGTCGACTGCCGTCGCGCTCGAAAGCCCACTGCCGTCGAGACGGAGGATCGCGACGATTCGCAGCTTCCGAATCCGCTGCTCGACTTGGGTCGGCGAGAGGTAACCGCCATCCTCGGATGCCGCCGGTGGCGCGCTGCACTCGACACAAGCCGCCTTCTCCTCCTGGTCCGCCGGAGCGGGCCCGCCCGGGCGACGGCCAGCGCGCGCGTCGGCGGTCTTCAACGCACGATCCTGCGAGTAAGCATGCCCGACGGGTCGAGATCGACCGTGGGGAGGAGCCAGGTGTCACCGGGGATCGTGTACATGTAGGCCGACGCGCGGGCAGCGCTGTTCACTGCATCCTCCAGGTCGGCCCCCGTGAGGTGCTCGGTGACGAAGGCGGCGGCCGCGACGTCCCCTGCCCCGAAGGCGTCGAGGACGACGGCGCGCGCCGACGCCCTGGCGACGCCATCGTCGGCGTATGCGCTGACGATAACCTCGACGGTCGACACGTCGACTTCTTCGACCGATCGGACGACTACCAGCGATAGCCCGTACTTCTGCCGAACGGCGTCGACTAAGTATTGTTCGTTCGCATCGCCTCCCGCCAGAAGGGCAAGGTCGTGGTGCGACGCGAACAGCAGGTCGACAAGCGGCAGCACCCGTTGGAGCGACGCAGCAGCCTCTTCCTGGCTCCAGAGGTGCGCGCGGTAGTTGACATCGAAAAAGCAGCGCAGGCCGAGACCACTGGCCGTCTGCATGCCTTCGACGAGGGCCTCCTCCACATCACGCCCGAGCGCACAGGTGATCCCCGTGGAGTAGAGCGCAGCGGCCCCGAGGAGTAGCTGGGACCATTTGAACGTCCCGGGTCTCATCCTGGCCGCGGCAGAGTACTTCCGGTCGTACAAGACACGGGCAGGCCGGGGCGGCACTCCGTTCTCGACGAAGTAGAGACCGACCCGACTTTCGTCGTCCCAGTCGACGTACGAGTCGACGTGATGACGTTGAGCGTGCGCGAGCACGATTCGTCCGAGCGATGAGCGAGGCAGCCTGCTAACGAACCGGGCGCGGCAACCGAGTTGCGCCATCACGATGAGCGCGTTCAGCTCGGCGCCTCCGACGTCGATGGTGAGTTGGCTCGCGTATTCCAACGGCAAATGGTCCCGGGCAGTGAACCGCACCAATGCTTCACCAACTCCGACGACGAGGGGTGGCTCCTGCTCGAGTGGGTTCGTCACGGCCGGACCTCGAGCGTCCGCCAAGGAGGGATGATCCGTAGCCGCAGCGGGGTCGTGTGTTCGGCTGGTGCGTGCTGGCATCTGGTTCTCATCCAAATCTCATCACAAAATGGGCAGCCTGTCCAAACTAAGGCTACATGCTGCTTCGCACCAGGGTGATGACGCGGCATGTCGTCGTCATCGTCGCGGGGCCAGCGACTCGCGGCACAAGGGCCTCCGGCTCACCGGAAGGGTAGTGGCGTTCTCGGCACATACCCAGTGGACGCGGAATACCCAGTCCGGTCGGGTCGATGTTGCCGATGCTCACAGCGTTGCCGTGCGTGCACGATCTCCAAGTAAAGACCAACGGACCGGATGCTCGGCACCGACGCCTTCCAACGAACGTCGTTCAACAACCCCTACAGCAACGAGGCACTCAGCGCGGCGTGCAGGGGCTCCTTGCGACCGGGGTCGGGTGTTTTGGGCCGCCACTGCTCGCCCTTCTCGCTCCACCAATTGTCCAGGGACCTCGGCTATGTGACGCGGGATCCAGCGGGCGGTCACCAGCTTCGACATGCAGCGCCACGAGAGCCGACGCTTCGGGCAGGGCCGTCGTGACGTTTGCCACGATTTGGTTCTTACCAGGAAGAACAGAGTCGTGGCGTGGCGCCCCTGGCCGGCGCCCTCAGCCCGGCCGGCCGGGGGCCGGCTACAAGTTCTGTGAAGATTTTCCGGCCGGCGCCCCCGGCTGGACTCGAACCAGCGCACCCGGCTCCGGAGGCCGGTGCTCTATCCGCTGAGCTACGGGGGCCTGCACCATCTCGATCGGTCGCCCAAGAGGCACCTTGCGGCGATCCGCGGCCGCTTCTGTGGTCGCGACGCTGCATGGTAATGCCGTCACCGTCGGCGGCGGTGCTGAGGTGTCCTATCCTGCGGCATGGCCAACGACCTTGGCGCGCGTGCGTCCGGCGTCTCTGGTCCGCCGGCGGCTCCGGACGCCCCCTTGGCCCGGCGTCTCCTGCCCGACACCGCCCTCGTGACCCGGGATGGCCATCTCCATGTCGGCGGTGTGGACCTCCTGGACCTGGCGCAAGAGTACGGAACGCCGCTCTTCGTGTACGACGAAGCCCACCTGCGTACGAGATGCCGCGAGGCGGTCGTCGCGTGGGGTGACGGGGTCGCCTACGGCACGAAGGCCTTCTTGTGCAAGGCGGTGGCGCGCCTGGCGCACGAGGAGGGGATGTGGCTCGACGTCTCTACCCTCGGTGAGCTTCAGGTCGTGCTCGCCGCCGGCGTACCGCCTTCGCACGTCGTGGTGCACGGCAACAACAAGTCCGAACTGGAGCTCGACGCCGCGCTCGATGCCGGGGTTGGGAGGATCGTCGTCGACTCGTTCGACGAGATCGCCCGCCTCGGGAAGCTCACCGACCGCCCGAGGCCCGCCACTCCCGAGGGTGGTCGGCACGACGTGAACGGACGCCCCAAGGTGCTCGTCCGGGTCACGCCCGGCGTCGAGGTCCACACTCACGAGTTCATCCGCACCGGCCAGGAGGACACGAAATTCGGCTTCTCGGTCGCCTCTGGCGCGGCGTCGAAGGCGGTCGCCGCGCTCGAGCTCTTGCCCACCGTCGAGCTGGTCGGCCTGCACGCGCACATCGGGAGCCAGGTCTTCGACGTCGCGCATTTCGAGGAAGCCGCCCGCGTGCTCGGGGAGTTCGCCGCCCCGCTGGGGCTCCCCGAGCTGGTCGTCGGCGGAGGTCTCGGCGTCCCCTACCTGAACGAGGAGGTCGCACCTACCCAGCAGGAGTGGGCCGATGCGACGCGCCAAGCCTGCATGCTCGCGGGGGTGGACGCGAGGACGAGGATCACGGCAGAGCCGGGACGGTCGATCGTCGCGGGTGCAGCGATCACGCTGTACACGGTGGGCACCGTAAAGGACCTTCCCGGCATCCGCACCTATGTCGCGGTCGACGGCGGCATGAGCGACAACCCTCGCCCCGTCCTCTACGGCAGCGGCTACGAAGCGTTCCTCCCCCGAGCGGTCGACGCGGCCCGTCCCAAGGTGGTCCGGGTCGTCGGGAAGCACTGCGAGACGGGCGACGTCCTTGTGGACAGGGCCCACGTTCCTGCAGACCTCTCCGTCGGTGACGTGCTGGCGACCCCGGTCACCGGGGCCTACGGCTACTCGATGGCGTCCAACTACAACAAGGTGCCGCGTCCGGCGGTCGTCTTCGTCCGTGACGGCACGGCGAACGTCGTCGTCCGACGCGAGACGGTGGAGGACCTCCTCAGGCTCGAGACCTCGTAGCAACGCTCCGACGACTACCGGGCGACGCCTACACGTCGCGCCCACACGAAGATGAAAGAGCGGCTCGTCAGGTCGCTGCGGCGATCCACGACGCCGCGTCGATCACCCAGACGAGGTGTCGGCCAGTCTCCGAGGGCGCCTGCTTCGCCACTGGAACGACACGGTCAAGGCGGTAGCCGAGGCGCTTGGGGACTGCGGCGCTGGCGACGTTGGCAACGTCGCAGTGGATCTCGACTTGCTCGATGCCGGGCATGGCGAAAGCCGCAGTCGTAAGGGCCCGAGCCGAAGCCGTGGCGTACCCGCGGCGAACCCGGTCCGCGCTCACCCAGTAGCCGATCTCGAGCCGCCGGGGAGCGGCCCGGCCGTGCAGCCCGGCGCAGCCCACCATCTCCCCCGTGGCCTCTTCACGCAGCCAGTAGCCGAAGCCGACACCGCGCTCCCATTCCTGGAGGGTGCGCTGCACGTACTCCACGTTCGCCTCCTCGGTCGGTGCCTCCCTCGCCCAGGGCATCCACGGACGGAGGTGCTCGAGGTTGCGGATCACCAGACGGTTGAGGGCAGGTCCTTCCTCGCCGTTGAATGCCCGCAGCGACACAGCTCCCGCGGTGAGCTCGCGCGGGGGTTCCGACGCGCGAGACGAAGCAGCAAGCCGGCCGCCCGGCGATACGACCGGGTCTTGGGCGCCCGTCACCCGGTAGTTGGAGGCTCCGTCGGCTTCGGGGCCGTCGTCGTGGTCGTGGTCGACGTCGTGGCCGTGGTCGGCGTCGTGGTCTTCGGGGCCGTCGTCGGCGGGGCCGTCGTCGGCGGGGTCGTCGTCGTGGTCGGAGCCGTGGTCGGGGCCGTCGTCGTCGTGGGGGTCGTGGTCTTCGGGGCCGTCGTCGTGGTGGGGACCGTCGTCTTCGGGGCGGCGGTCGGAGCGGTGGTCGTGGTCGTCGTCTTCGGAGCGGCGGTCGTGGTGGTGGTGGTGGTCGTGGTCGTCGTCGTGGAGGTCGTCGGTGACACGGCCCCTCCGGCGTTCGGCCCGATCACGGTGACGAGCGTGCCGATCGGCGTGTAGGGCCAGAGCGTGCCGGCTGTGGTGATGGGCATCTCGACGCACCCGTTGCTTTGCGGCCAGCCGTAGGAGGCGCGCGGGAAGCCGTGGAGCGCCTCACCGCCGTCGAAGTAGCTCGCCCACGGCACGTGCGGATCTGTGTACTTGGTGCCTGTGACGTCCGTCCCCTTCATGTCGGAGTACAACACGTGCTCGAAGACCTGGAACGTGCCGTCTGTGGTGTTCGCCCCCGCGACCCCGGTGTTGACCGGAATGTGGAACTGGAGCGCCCCGTTCACCCACGCTGTGAGGTGCTCGGGTTCCACCTTTGTGACGAGCACGTACGTGACCGGCTCGGTGTTCGTCTTGTGGCTCGCGACGTCGTGCAGCACCGATGTCCACACGTCCGGCCCTGCGATGCCGTCGACCGAGAGGTGGTTCTCTGTCTCGAACATCATCACTGCGCCCTTTGTGATCTCGTTCTCCGAGCCGGGCACCCATTGGTCGACGAGCTGCGGCGGGAGGCCGGACCACCGCCAGGCGAATGTGCCCGGTTGCGGTGTCGCCATGTCCCGCTCAGGCGGCGTCGCTCCGCCGTAGGAAACCGGGAGGTAGTCGAGCTCTGCGAGCAGCTGCTGGAGCCGGAGCGTGCTGCCGTCGGCAATCGTGAAGGTGTCCGTCTGCGTGGTCTTGAGCCGGGCTCCGGACGTGGCCACCACCCCGGCACTGCCCCCGGGAATCGTGAGCTTGTAGGTCCTGAAGGGCACGAACGGCTCGGCAGGAGTGAAGACCAGCTTGTCCGTGGAAGCCGGTCGCCACGACCCGGCCACCGCGGGCGAGAGCGTCGGCATCGGTCCGCCCGGCTCGAGCGCCGAGTCGAACGTCACCGTGAGCTCTGCGTTGGGCGCGACGCCGGTGGTCCCCGGCTCCGGTGTGGTCGACGCGAGGAGGGAGTGGGCGCGGTGACGACCCGGGTGCGACGCCGACCCGCCCGAGCCGGAGGAACGGTCGCCGGTCCCCCGCCCGCCCGACTCGGTGGTGCACGACTTCCCGGCGCACGCGAGCGTCGTCCCTCCGCCCCGCGAGACGAAATAGGCGGTGACGCCACCGGCTGCGACGAGGGCGAGGGCGAGCAGCACCAGCCGAGGCGACGTCCAGCGCCGCCTCGGCCATGTGGAGCTTCGATCCCGGAGTGCCTGCACAGGCCGCTCCCGTCGTGGCGCGCGGTCACCGTCCCACCGCGCACCTCCGACGACCTTCGCCTTTGCAGTGCCCGTTCATGCGACGCCCGGCACCGGCATCGCCACGCCCGCACGGCTGAGACTTCCCGCTCGCCTTCTGAATGCACGGCGGCGCCGCCCTCGCGTCGACGGCACCTCGGTTGACGATAGTCAGCGGCTGTGTCCGAGCGGGCGCGGGTGGCTCCCGAATGACCGCTTGGTCACATCCGCTCGATCACATCTCACATTTGTTCGGGCGCCTCGATCCCGAGCAGTCCGAGGCCTTCCGCGAGCACCCGCGCCGTCGTCTCGGCGAGCGCGAGACGGCTCTGCTTCGACTCCTCGTCGGGCGCGCGCAACACGGGGCAGCGCTCGTAGAACGCAGTGAACGTCGTCGCGAGTGCGTAGAGGTACGCGCACAGCTTCGACGGCGACGACTCGTCCACCGCCGCCGCGATGGCCGCGGCGTAACCGAGCAGGGAGATGCCGAGCGCACGCTCCTCGGGGGTCCCGATCACGAGGGTCGACCCCTCGCCGGTGCGGAGGTCCGCCCCCGCTTCCTCCGCGCTCGTCGTCTCCGACGCCGCGCGACGGAAGATCGACCTGATCCGCGCGTGCGCGTACTGAAGGTACGGTCCCGTGTCGCCTTCGAAACTGAGCATCCGCTGCCAGTCGAAGACGTAGTCGCGCACGCGGTCCGTCGAGAGGTCGGCGTACTTGACGGCACCGATCCCGAGCGCCGTCGCGACCGACTGCTGCTCCTCTCGCGAGAGCTCGGCGTCACGACCCCGTTCGGCCATCGCGGCGGCGGCCCGCGAGACCGCCTCGTCGAGCAGGTCGACGAGCTTCACCGACGTGCCCGCCCGCGTGCGCAGCATCCGGTGGTCCGTCCCGAGCACGCTGCCGAAGAGCACGTGCACCGCGCCGACGCCAGCCGGCAGCCACCCGGCCATCCGGCTGACTTCGAAGACCATCTGCAGGTGCTGGGCCTGCGGCGCCCCCACGACGTAGAGGATGCGGGTCGCGCCGACGACGTCCACGCGGTCGCGGACGCTCGCGAGATCGGTCGCGGCGTAGCCGAACCCGCCGTCGGACTTCTGGACGATGAGCGGTAGGGGGTTTCCCTCACGGTTCGTGTACCCCGGGGGGAAGACGCAGAGTGCCCCCCCGTCCTCGACGAGGAGCCCCGCGGTCTCGAGGTCCTTCACGACCTGGGGAAGCATCGGGTTGTAGTAGCTCTCGCCTTTGATGTCGCCGTCCGTGAGCAGGACGCCGAGCTTGGCGTAGACCTCGTCGAAGTAGCAGATGCTGTGCTCGACGAGCACCATCCACCTGCGCAGGGTCTCGGGGTCGCCGCTCTGGAGCAGCACGACCCTTCGCCGGCTGCGCTCCTTGAAGTCGTCGTCCCGGTCGAACGACTCCCGCGCCGCCTGGTAGAAGCCGGTCAGGTCGCCGACCGAGAGCTCCGCGACCGCCGTCTCCTCCCCGACGTCGACCAGGTGCTCGATGAGCATGCCGAACGGCGTCCCCCAGTCCCCGATGTGGTTCTCGCGGACCACCTCGTGCCCGAGGTGCTCGAGCATCCGGCACAGGGCGTCGCCGATCACGGTCGAGCGGAGGTGCCCCACGTGCATCTCCTTGGCGACATTCGGGTGGGAGTATGTGACGACCACGCGCTCAGGGGTGCCGGTGCGTTCGACGCCGAGGCGGGGGTCCGCCGCCATCTCCCGGATACTTCGCTCCACGAACGACCTGGAGAGCACCAGGTTCACGAACCCCGGGCCGCTGACCTCCACCCGCTCGCAGACGTCGCCGAGCTGCGCGGAGGCGACGACCGCGTCGGCGATCTCCCGCGGCGGCCGTCCGAGCTGCCTTGCGAGGGCGAGCGCGCCGTTCGCCTGGAAATCTGCCCGGTCGGACGGTCGCAGCACGGGGTCCGCGCCCGGTGCGAGGGCGTCGAACGCGGCCTGGAGACGTTCGGCGAGGAGCGCGGTGACGTCCGCCATGGCCCATCTTCGCGCCGTGCGAGGCCCGTCGAGGTCCGAGCGGCGGCGCAGGGAGTGTCAGGGCTGGGCGAAGGCGAACACCGGGAAGTTGGCGAACGCTGTGGGGTCCGCCGGCAGGAAGGGGCCGTTGATGATGACGGCGAGGTGGCCCGCCACGCCGGGCCCGGCGTCGCCTTCGATCGTGACGATCGCGCCGTCCGGCCAGACCTCGGCGACCACACCGGTGTGCACGGCGGCTGTGGCGTTCTGCGGTCCGGTGCCGTAGAGGATCGCGTCACCCCGCAGGGGCCGGGCGGTCGGCGGCAGCACGCGCCCGTGCTTCTCCGCCCAGTAGTAGATGTCCCCCACCATTGTGTAGGAAGGGATACGCACGCCTCCCCGTTGCCACGCCCACGTCACGAACAGCGCGCACCACGGCTCGCATGTGCCGTACGGGTTGCAGAAGTAGCCCTTGTCGGGGTCGGGCTGAATCTGGGATGCCGCCTCCGCGACGATCTTCGGGTACCCGCCCGGGGCTGTGGGATTGGCGAAGGCGTAGCTGAACCCGTCGGGCTCGAGGAGCGAGTATCCGAGCCCGTTCGACGTCGGCACGATTGTCTTGAACGGCGCTGCCGCCGGGGTCCCGTGCGGCTCGCCGAAGGATCGTGCCGTTCCGAAGGGAAAGACCGACCCGTTCGACTCGAGCAGCCAATAACCGGTCCCTGTCGGTGTCGCCGCCATGCCGGCGACTGTCGCCTGTAGGTGCTTGTCGCCCAGCGAGCCGTAGAAGGCGGCGTCGCCGAACGAGAAGACCCCGCCGTCGGCCGCGACCAGCCAGTACCCCCTGCCGTCGGGGGTGGCCGCCATGCCGACGACCGGTTCGGCGAGGGGGCGTTCGCCCATCGAGCCGTAGAAGGTGGCGTCGCCGAACGAGAAGACCCCGCCGTCGGCCGCGACCAGCCAGTACCCCCTGCCGTCGGGGGTGGCCGCCATGCCGACGACCGGCTGGGCCAGGTGTTGGCCGACCATCGAGCCGTAGTAGACCGCGTCGCCGAACGAGAAGACCGCCCCGTCCATCGCGACGAGCCAGTAGCCCTTGCCGTCGGGGGTCGCCGCCATCCCGACGATGGGCGCGTACAGGCGAAGGTCGGGAACGGAACCGAAGTCGGGCGCGCCGTCGATGGCCGTCACCTTGCCGTCGGCCGAAGCGAGCCAGAACCCGTGGGAGGTCTC
>JASHUY010000105.1 GCA_030039755.1 Acidimicrobiales bacterium | reverse complement strand
GAGTGCAGCTGAACGACACGACGTTCCCGGGACTGCCGCAGCTCGAGGGCAGGCCCGACCACACGTAGGAGGTGAACGTCCCGGAGCCCCCGCTGGCCCCGGCCGAGATCGTCGTCGACGAACCGGCCTCCACGGGGTCCACCGTGGCCGACGGGGCGACAACGATCGCCGTGAACGTCACCGTCACGCCGCCCGCGGCCCCGTGGGAGTAGAACGTCCCGCCCGCCGCCGAATAGCCGGTCGCCGCCGCCGTGTACAGGTACTTCCCGTACGTCTCGGCGAAGACGCTCGTGCCCGTGCTCTGGCTCTGCGTCGACGGGTTCGAGCAGCTGCTCCCGCTCACCGTGCACTTCGCGTCTCCGACGACCGGCGTCACCGTCACGGACCAGGAGGTCCCCGACGGCAAGCCGGTCTCGGTGAACGTCGTCGCGTACGTCATCGTGTTCTGAGTGAAGTTGCCGGCGTCGACGACGCCCCAGCCGGTCGCGAGATCGAAGCCGGCCTTCGCCTCGTAGGCGGCGACCAGCCCGTCCGCGCCCGTGAAGGTGTTCACGTCGTAGAACGAGTGCAGGGTCAGCTCGCTGCCGTACTGCAGCTGGCCCATCGCGTAGGCGCTGGGATCGAAGAAGCCGAGCCAGCCCTGGCCGACCTTGTGGAGCGCGTAGTCGATCGTCGCAATCTCACCGCCGGTGACCTGGGTGGCGATGCTCGTGCCGATGAAGTAGGTCCCCGCGACCGTCGGGGAGCTGCCCGAGGTCGTCCCGGTCTCGAGGTGCGGGGCGATCGCGGCGCAGGTGGTCGTGATCCAGCAGGTGAAGTTCAGGGAGTACGGCCCGACGTCCAGGTCGACGATCGTATCGTTCGCGATGGCCGCGATATCGGGCTCGCACCGGTAGTTGCCGCTCCGAACGGCGTTGCAGACCCCCGAGGCGTCGCTGGAGCTGTTCGTGAACGACCCGCGCGGGTAGCTGGTCGACGTCGCGACCCCGCCCGTGCTGCCGTAGGTCGAGGTGAACCCGTCCTCGGTCCCGGCCTTCTCGTACCAGCCGATCTCCCCGGTGCCCACGCCGTAGTACGGCGCGCTCAAGCTCGCCAGGTGCGGGGGGCCCCGCATGAGGGTCGTCAAGTTGATCGCGGCGGTGGTGCCGCCCACGGCGACCGTACCGAAAGCGCTCGAGGTGAGGCCCGCGGGAGGTTCGACGGTGGTCCCGGAGTCGCCGGTGGCGCCGAGGACCGTGATGCCGCGCGCTTGGGCGGCCTTGAGGTCGGTGGTCCAGGCGGTCCCGAGGCTGCCGCTGCCGGTCCAGGAGTTCGAGATGACGCTGACGTTCTTCATGTCGGCGATCGTCGCGGCGGTGTCGAACCCGCCGCTCGTGCTGTAGAGGGAGGTGGACGGGCTGAGCAGGTCGCTGAACACCGTGTCGATCGCGGTGCTAGTGGCGGACCCGGCGAACGTCTGGATGACGTTCGCTCCCGGCGCGAGCGAGCCCAGCATCGCCACGTCCAGCGTGTTCTCACCTTGGGCCTCGTCGTCGTCGCACGCCGCCGAGTAGCCCTCGGACCCGGCCGGATAGGCGTAGGTGTACCCCGAGGCGACCGCCATCGAGTAGGCGTGGGGCATCGGCTCCCCGGCGGGGATCGAGTAGTTCCAGTACGACGTCACATCGGGCATGAAGAAGTCCCAGGCGTCCTGTCCGCTGGTGACGTGCTGGGTGCACCAGTAGTTGTAGAAGTCATCCGCGCCGCACGCGGAGGTCGGCTTCGTGGAACTGTAGCAAGCGGGGTCGCTCCAGAGGATGGCGGCGACGGTCGCGTTCTTGGGGTACCCGTACTTGGCGAACAACCCGGTCTCGTTGTAGGTGACCTGGAGGTCCGCGCCCTGGACGAGGTCACCGCAGTTGTTCGTGTCGCACGTCCCGGTCTTCCCCTTGAGGTTCAGCAGGGCCGGCTGGTCGTAGGTGTTGGTGAGGCCGTTCGAGGTCACCGTGGTGCTCGCGAACGGGTTGAGAGAGGTCCCCGGCGACACAGCGCCGTCCGTGCTCCGCGGCGCCGCGGCCGTCCCTCCGGCGAGGGCCATCGCTTCCGCCGTCGCGCTCGGCATCGCGAGCGGGGCCAGGTGGTTGAGGTACTCGGAGTAGTTGCTCAGTCCCTGCACCTCGACAATGTACGGGGCGAGGGGGGCCGGGATCGAGGGCGCGGAGAGCGGGGCGTAGAACGGCAGCCCGCTCGCGGAGACGAAGGAGCCGAGGGTGGTGTGGAAGATCGCCTCGACCTCCGCGGGGGTCGCCTGGAACGTCAGCGATAGGCGGTCGGCGAGGGTCGTGAGGCCGACGACTCCGTAGGACTCGAGGTAGCGGGCCAGCGAGGAGTACGCGGCGACAGAGCCGCCGAACTCGGCGTTGAACTGCGCTTCGGAGAGGTAATGGTGGTACTCCGGCGACGACGGGTCGCTCAGCTGCTCAAGGAGCGTGTTGAGCCGGCTGACATTGGTGAACTGGAGCGAGACGAGGATGTTGACGGTACCCTGCGGATTGGCGGCGGTGGCGAGCGCGGGCGCGCCGAGATACGTGGACCCGGCCAACCCCAGCCCCGGCTCGGTGTACGGGGCGGCGACCGGAGCGGCCGCGCGCAGTTCAGCGGCGCTCCAGAGCGGTACGCCTCCGATCTCGGAGGGCAGGACGTGCGTGGTCGCGGCCAGCGGCGCGTGCGACACCGACAATCCGCCGGTGACGGCGCCCGACTCGGCTAGCACCATCCCTCCCACTGCGACTACGGCGACGATCAGCCCCCATGCGACGACCCACCGGCGATTGCCCACCTGCATCGATTCCCCCACTTCGGGCCCGCTCCCGAACGGCCCGAAACCTCCCGATGGCGTCCCACTACAAAAACCGGATAGGTCGCGGAAAATCGTATCCTCCGCGTTCCTCGTCATTTTACAAGTCGAAACGGCTCGGCGCGGACCGGCCCGGGCCGGGCCGCGCGGGCCCCGGCATCTTGAGGTTCCGGGGGGCCGTCGCCGCCGGTACGCGGGGCCTCACGCGCCGACGTCGGCCCCGCTCGGGCACCGTCGGTCCTCGACCTAATAAGCACCTTGCGGTGAGTAAATCCGATGGCCTCGACCGTCGTTCCCCGGCCGGCGGAGTGGGTCTCGACCGACCAGGTCCGCGCGCTCGCCCGTAGCCTCGGGGAGTCGGAGGCAAGGACGCTCCGGCGCGAAGAGGCGTACGCGCGGTTCCGGACGCTGCCGATCGAGCCGGACCCGCTCTACCGCGGCTACGGCTATTTCACGAACGTCGACCTGACCGGAGTCGACGCCACGAGCCGTGGTGCGCCGGTCCCGCTGCCGCCGAGCCGGCCGGGCGTCCTCCGTGTGATCCACGACGCCTCCGGCACCCGCATCGAGATGCCGCCCGAGCTCGCGAGCGCCGGAGTCGCCGTCCGCCCCCTCGTCGGGCCCGAGCCATCGCAGACGTCGGCCGGGGGTGACGACTCCGCGTCGTCCGAGCTCCCCGTCGACCGGCTCTCCGCCCTCTCCGAGGCCCTCGAGAACCGGGGCTACTCGCTCGACGTGCCGGACCGGTTGCGCGCCCCCGTTCATGTCCAAGACCTGACGATCCTCTCGGCGGCCCGGGAGGCGCTCTCCATCCGGCGGCGAGTGCGGGCGGGCGCCGGCTCGCAGTTGCTCCTCACGGAGGAGGTGTACACCACGCCGGGGTCCTCCCCCGGTCAGCGGTTCCATGCGTCGAACACCGCGTTGGAGCTCAGACCGAACGCCAAGGCGATTCATCTCACGGTCCACGCACCGGACCTCCGGACCGTCTCGGTGTACCAGCGCGCCGCGACGACGGCCGCCGCCTCTCGGCTCGGCTGGCTCTGGTTCGGCCTCGGCGGCTACCGGACGAAGGCACGGAACCGGACCCGGCTCGTCGGCAACGGCTCGGCCGTGGACGACCTCCAGATCTTCTACGGGGCCCGGGACCAGTCCTACGACAGCGCGGTCCATCTGACGCACGAGGGGACCGACACGCACGGACAGTCGATCACCCGCGGTGTCTTCACCGACCAGGCTCGCGGCATGAGCCGGGGGCTCGTCCGCATCGAGAAGCCCGCGGTCAAGACGCTGAGCTTCATCAGCGAGCACGCGATGCTCTTCTCGCGCGGCGCTCGCTCCGACACGATCCCGATCCTCGAGATCCTGTGCCGCGACGTGAAGGCGACGCACTCCACCAGCGTACACCCGGTCGACCCGGAGCAGGTCTTCTACCTCACCTCGCGGGGGATCGGCGAGCCGGAGGCGACGAGGATGATCGGCGAGGGGTTCCTGGCCTACGTCCTGGACCGCGCCCCGATCCCGTCGCTGCGGGCTTCGATCCTCCCGGCGCTTGAGGCCCGATGGAACGGGCAGGAGCTGCCGTGGACCCCCGATGGCGCCCGAGCACTGCCGCCGCTCGAGGTCACCGGCTCGGAGACGGCGCCCGAGTGGCGCTTCGACGCGAAACTGCGGTGAGGGTCGTGCCGCTCATCGCTGAGCCGGAGCGGATCCCGCTCGGGGTCCTGCGCGAGCTTCGCGAGAGCCTGCGCGCCGACCTCGAGGAGACGCTCGAGATGGTCGCCACGCCCCGGGGCCCGGTGCGGGACCCGGCGAGCCTGGAGACGGCGGCCGAGCTCGCCCGATCGGTCCTCCATCTCCTAGACCGCCCCGGAGACCGCGACGCACGCGGGCTGGCGGCCGAGGCGAACCTCGCCTACGCCGCGATGCTCGCGGTGATCGATCTGGTCAAGTCGCACACCGACGTGCCGAGGGTGCCGCGACCGAAGGCCGCGCTGTCGCCCTAACCGACGGCGCCCGTCATCTCGAGCTGGATCAGCCGGTTCAGCTCGAGCGCGTAGTCGACGGGCAGCTCCTTCGCGAACTCCGCGAGGAACCCCATGAGGATCAGGTGGATGGCGTCCGACTCGGAGATCCCCCGGCTCATCAGGTAGAAGATCTGCTCCTCGCCGATCTTCCCGACGACGGCCTC
>JASHUY010000104.1 GCA_030039755.1 Acidimicrobiales bacterium | reverse complement strand
GGCCGCACCAAGGGAGGGTGGCGGCGTGCCGCTTGACCCGGCTGGGTGGCTCCCTTATCGTGTCGGCGGGTGGCGTCCAAGTGACGTCGACCTCCGCGTCAGGTTGACGGTCGCGGCGCTGCGGGGCACCCTCACCAGCCGGCCCGTTGCGCGTTCTCGGGGGGCATGCGATCGGCCGGCGGCATCAGCGACAGCATCGAGGGAGCACATGACCATTCCGTCACAGAGCAACTACCTCGCGTTGATCAAGGTGGTCGGTGTGGGGGGTGGCGGCGTCAACGCGGTGAACCGCATGATCGACGCCGGGCTGAAGCACGTCGAGTTCATCGCGGCGAACACGGACGCACAAGCGTTGTTGATGAGCGACGCCGACCTGAAGCTCGACATCGGTCGCCAGCTCACCAAGGGGCTCGGCGCGGGCAGCGACCCCGAGATCGGGCGCCAAGCCGCAGAGGAGCACCGCGGCGAGATCGAAGAGGCCCTCCAGGGCGCGGACATGGTCTTCATCACGGCCGGAAAGGGCGGCGGCACCGGTACCGGCGCGGCGCCGGTGGTCGCGGAAGTCGCCAAGGGGCTCGGCGCGCTCACGATCGGCGTGGTCACGAGGCCCTTCACCTTCGAGGGCCGACGCCGCGCGATGCAGGCGGAGAAGGGCATCCAGAACCTGAAGGAGAAGGTCGACACGCTCATCGTCATCCCGAACGACCGCCTCCTCACGGTGTCGACCGAGAAGACGTCGATGGTCAACGCGTTCAAGATGGCGGACGAGGTGCTCCTGCAGGGTGTGCGGGGCATCACGGACCTCATCACGGTGCCGGGGCTCATCAACACGGACTTCGCCGACGTGCGGATGGTCATGCTGAACGCGGGGACCGCCATCATGGGGATCGGGAGCGCGAGCGGGGAGGGCCGGTCGGTCAACGCGGCCCGCGCGGCCATCACGAGCCCGTTGCTCGAGGCGTCGATCGAAGGCGCCCGCGGCATCCTGCTCAACATCGCCGGAGGCAGCGACCTCGGCCTGTTCGAAGTGAACGAGGCGGCGGAGATCATCCACGGCGTCGCCCACCCCGACGCGAACATCATCTTCGGCGCGGTGATCGACGACAACATGGGAGACGAGGTGCGCGTCACGGTGATCGCGGCAGGCTTCGAACGCTGGGAGGAGGCTTCCCGGCCCGCGGATCGCTCCGAGACGTCACTCGGCCTCGAGTCTTCCGTGCCGATGGACATCTTCGGCGAGAACGGCGGGAACGGCGGCATCGATCTCGACGACGACGACTTCGACGTGCCGTCGTTCCTGCGCTGAGCGACGGAGGCAGGCCCTCGGCGTCACAGGCGGAGCTCGCCCTGGAGGTGACGGCCGCGCTCGCGCGGGTGCGCGAGCGCATCGTCGACGCGGGTGGGGACGTCGCCTCGACCCGGGTCGTCGCGGTGACCAAAGGGTTCGGCGTGGACGCGGTCCTCGCGGCGTGGGGTGCGGGGTTGAGCGACGTGGGCGAGAACTACGCCCGGGAACTGCTCGCGAAGGACGAGGCCATCCGGGCGACGGGGGGCGGGGCCTCCCGAGCCGAACGGGGGGGAGGCGGCGGGGACGCCGGCGTGCGCTGGCATTTCCTCGGCGCGGTCCAGCGGAACAAGGTGGCAGCTCTCGCCCCCGTCGTCTCGTGCTGGCAGACGGTGGCGAGATCGGTCGAAGGTGAGGCGATCGCCCGGCGCCGGCCGGGGGCGACCGTGCTGGTCGAGGTGGACACGACGGCGGCCCCGGGTCGAAACGGCTGCCCCCCTGACGCCCTTCCCGCGCTGGTCGCCGAGCTCCGCGCCGCCCACCTGGACGTACGCGGGCTGATGACGGTGGGGCCGACCGACCCCGGGGGAGCTCGCGCCGCGTTCAGGACCGTCCGGGCCATCGCAGACGAGCTCGGCCTGCCCGAGCGGTCGATGGGGATGAGCGACGACCTCGAGCTCGCGGTCGCCGAAGGTTCCACCATGGTCCGTGTAGGGCGGGCCCTCTTCGGTGATCGGCCCACCCGTCGCGTGACCGCAACGTGACGGCGCAGTGTCCGCCCGTCAGGGGGGTGAGGCGGTACGCTACGCGACGAGGAGATCTGTGATGCCCACCTTCTTGAAAAAGACCATGGTGTACCTCGGGTTGCTCGAGGACGAGTACGACGAGTACGACGACTTCGACGATCACGCGCAGCGGAGTCTCGCGCCGGCGTCGCGCGCCGAACGTCGGGTGCAGCACGAGCCTGAGTACGTCGAGGACGAGCGAACGGCGTCGGTCGCCGTCGGCCGCATCAGGACGCTCCCGCGTGAAAGCGCGCCGTCGGTGTCCGCGTTCGGCTCCGGCGGGGTCGCGACCCGCCAGCCGGTGATCCGCCCGATGAGCGCGGGCGAGGCGACCCGGGTGCAGGTGGTCGCGCCGACGCGCTTCGGGGACGCCAAGGAGATCGCCGATTGCCTCAAGGCGAACCGGCCGGTCATCGTGAACCTGCAAGTCGCCGAGCGCGACCTCCAGCGGCGCATGATCGACTTCTGCAGCGGGGTCACGTACGCGTTGAACGGAGAGATGGAGAAGGTCGCCGACGAGGTGTTCCTGCTCGCCCCGACGAACGTCAAGGTGTCCGAGGAGGAACGCCAGCGCCTGCAGGAGCGGGGCTACGGCCGCAGCTGACCGCGGTCCCGTCGCCGGCCGCGGTACCGTCGTCCGATGAGCGTCCTCGACATCATCGTCTACGTCCTCGAGGCCTACGTCGTCATCCTCATCGCACGGGCGCTGGTGAGCTGGATCCCCGCGCGTCCGGGCACGACGTTCTACAGCGTCGTGCGCGTGCTCGACGCGCTCACGGATCCGGTGCTGCGGCCGATCCGCCGGGTGCTGCCGCCGCTCCGCGCCGGCGGGATGGGGATCGACCTCTCGATCATCATCCTGGTGGTGGTCCTCGAGATCGTCGTCATCCCGCTGCTCAGGGGCTGACGCACCTCGGCTGCGAACGCCTCTCACGGCTGGAGACGAGGTCCGCACCTCGTGTCGTGGGCGTAGCCATCCGGAGCCGAAGAAGACCGCAGGAGTACACTTCGCGCGCATGGACAATGCCTCCTCCAGCCATTCGATCCTCGACACGTTGCGAACGGTCGAGTTCCGCCTGGGACTGAAGGGGTACAACGTCGACGAAGTCGACGAGTACCTCGAGAAGGCGGCGGTCGAGGCGGAGCAGGTCCAAGAGCGCCTCCGCACGGCGAACGAGCGCCTCCGCGACGCCACCGAGCGGGTCGCCCAGCTCGAGGTGGAGCTCCAGCAGGGTGAGCGCACCCTCGTCGCCCAGCCGGCTGCCCACGACGTGCAATCGGCTGCCGATCCGGGGGCGTCGGTCGGCGCTCCCGCCGCACAGGGCGCCGGAGTCACGCAGGAGACGCTGCAGCGCACCCTCCTGCTCGCGCAGAAATTCGTCGACCAGACGAAGCGGGAGTGCG
Organism: Acidimicrobiales bacterium; assembly: GCA_030039755.1. Taxonomy (GTDB): domain Bacteria; phylum Actinomycetota; class Acidimicrobiia; order Acidimicrobiales; family RAAP-2; genus JAJYVT01. The sequence continues at coordinate 1,042 of JASHUY010000104.1, read as the reverse complement.
AAGAGGAGGCCGCGCAGGTGGTGAGCCGGGCCGAGGAGCGTGCCCGCACGTTGCTCGCGCAGGCCGAGGAGCGTGCGCGCCAGATCGCGGCCGACACCGAGGAGCGCCTGCGCAGCGAGGTCGAGCGGCTCGAGCAGGCACGGACGGGCCTTGCGAACGAGGTGGAGGCGATGAGCCGGCATCTCGAGGAGCAGAAGACCTTGGTCCGTTCGTCGCTCGTCGAGGCGCTCCGCTGGGTGGACGAGCGGATGCATTCGCCGACCCGGGGCCCGGGGGAACGGGCCGCAAAAGGTGGCGGAGCCGGCCAGGCGACCGACCGGAAGCCCTCAGGCGAAACGGGCGGGGGCGCGGGGGGAGCCGGCGAGCAGAGGACCGGCGCCGGTTCGCCCGGGCGCGAGGAGGCGGCTGCGCCGGTGCGGCCCCAGGTGGCGTCGACCCCGTCGGGTGCTTCCGGACGGCCGCCACCCGCCGCCGTAGCCACCCATCCCTCCTCCCGTCCGCCCTCCGCGGTCCCCGCGCCCGACGGCGGGCAGGCACCGATCGGCGCGCGTCTCAGCGTCGTGAACGGCTCTCTCTTCGAGGGAAGCCGGGACGAGCCGAACGGGTTCGACGGGGACTCACTCGGCGAGTGAGGTCCCCTTCGGGGCACGTCGCGCGCACTCGGCGCGCCGGGTTCTCGTCGCGCCGGGCTGTTGTAAGGGCGCGCGCGGTCCGCTAGGGTCACCGGCTCCCGCTCTTGGCGCGCCGGCGCCGGGGGGTGGGGCCGAGAGGAGGACCAGATGACGCCAGCGACGACGGGCGGCGCGTCGAGGGCGACGCGGAAGTCACCGCCGACCGCGCGGGTGTCGCAAGGAGCCAAGAAGGCGTCGGGCTCTTCGGCTGCGGCGAGGAAGAAGGCCCAGGTGGGGGTGGGAAAGGGGGACCGAACGGGTAAGGTCCCCGGCGGCCCGTCCGCCACCGTGACCGCCGTCGCCGCTCGCGCCCCGAAGCCCTCGCCGGCAAGGGCGGTGCCGCGCGCCCGTGCGGCCGCGCCGGCGGCCGG
>JASHUY010000103.1 GCA_030039755.1 Acidimicrobiales bacterium | reverse complement strand
AGGCCGGCCGAGCGGCACCGGTGGCTTCCCGCCGCGCAGTGGGGGTTTCGGGCGGGCGAGCGCGCCCAGCGGCCCCCCGGGCGGTCGTGGCGGCCTCGCAGGAAGGCGACCGCCTCAGCGCAGGGTGCGCCGGCGGCGGCGGAACCTCGAAGAGCTCGAGCCCACGCAGCTCACGACGTACACGCCGTCGACCGCGCCGGTCCCCGAGGGAGAGATCATCGTGGAGCGCGGCTCGACCGCGCGCGACCTCGGACCCAAGCTGAACCGCTCGGCAGGTGACGTCGTGCGCTTCCTCCTCCTCCAAGGAGAGATGGTGACCGCGACGCAATCGCTCACCGACGACATGATCGAGCTGTTCGCGGCCGAGCTCGGCGCCCACGTCCGGCTGGTCGACCCCGGCGAAGAGCGCGAGGCGGAGCTGCTCGCCAAGTACTTCGAGGACGAAGACGAAGAGGAAGAGCGCGAGGAGGACCTTCGGCCGCGCCCCCCGGTCGTCACCGTGATGGGCCACGTCGACCACGGCAAGACCCTCCTGCTCGACCGCATCCGCCAGACGAACGTGGTCGCCGGCGAGGCCGGTGGCATCACCCAGCACATCGGGGCCTATCAGGTGACATGGCAGGGCGACCCGATCACGTTCATCGACACGCCCGGCCACGAGGCGTTCACCGCGATGCGTGCACGCGGGGCAGAGGTGACCGACATCGTGGTGCTCGTCGTCGCCGCGGACGACGGGGTGATGCCCCAGACCGTCGAGGCCATCGACCACGCCAGGGCGGCGGACGTCCCGATCGTCGTCGCCATCAACAAGATGGACCGGCCCGACGCCAACCCTGACCGCGTGCTCCAGCAGCTCGCCGAGCGGGGGCTCGTCCCCGAGGCATGGGGGGGCGACACCATCGTGGTCCAGGTCTCCGCCCTCGAGGGCTCCGGCATCGACGACCTGCTCGAACAGATCACCCTCTTGGCCGAGGTCGAGGAGCTCCAGGCGAGCCCGGAGGGCAGGGCTCGCGGCACCGTGCTCGAGGCGAACCTCGAAGCCGGCCGCGGCCCGGTCGCGACGGTCATCGTGGAGTCCGGCACCCTGCGTGTCGGCGACCCGGTCGTGGCCGGCGCGGCCTGGGGCCGGGTGAAGGCGCTCGTCGACGACCGAGGCGACCACGTGAAAGAAGCGCTCCCGTCGATGCCCGTCCAGGTGCTCGGCTTCTCCGAGCCGCCTCAGGCCGGTGACGAGTTGCGCGTGGCGAAGGACCTCACCACCGCCCGGACCCTCGGGGAGGCACGTGCGCAGCGCTTCCGGCTGTCGGGCCATCTGCCGGCTCCCTCGGCGACGGGCGCGCGCCTCGAAGACCTCTTCGAGCAGATCCAACGTGGAGAGACCGCGACGCTGAATCTCGTCTTGAAGGCCGACGTCCAAGGTTCGCTCGAAGCCGTCACCGAGAGCCTGCGCAAGCTCGAGCGTGACGACGTGAAGCTGTCCTTCGTCCACCGGGGCATCGGTGGCATCACCGAGAACGACGTGCAGCTCGCCCGAGCGTCGAACGCGACGATCATCGGCTTCAACGTCCGCCCCGATCGCCGCGCGCGCGAGCTCGCCGCGGTCTCCGACGTGGAGATCCGCACCTACGAGATCATCTACAAGCTCCTGGAGGACATCGAAGCCGCGATGATCGGCATGCTCGCGCCGGAGACCGAAGAAGTGATCACGGGCGAGGCCGAAGTCCGCCAGGTGTTCCGCATCCCGAGGGTCGGCGCCATCGCCGGCTGCTACGTCCGGGAGGGCACCATCACGCGTGGGTCCAAGGTGCGGTTCCTGCGCGAGGGCGTGGTGATCTGGCGAGGCACCATCACCTCGCTCCGCCGCTTCAAGGAGGATGTCCGCGAGGTCCAGGCGGGCTACGAGTGCGGCATCGGCCTCTCCGACTACCAGAACCTTGAGGAGGGCGACGTGATCGAGACCTTCGAGGAGCGCGAGATCGCGCGGACCTGAGGCCCCGGATGCACCCCGGCCGCGACTACCCGCGCGCGTTGCGCGTGAACGAGGTGCTTCGTCAGGTCATCGGCGAGGAGCTCGAGCGTCTCGCCGACGCCGACGAGCGTCTCCGGCTCGTCACCGTGACCTCTGTCGAGGTGAGCGCAGACCTGCGCGCCGGGACCGTGTACCTCGCCAGGATGGGCGAAGAGTCCGCAGCCGCGCTCGAGGAGCGGCGCGGGCAGATCCAGCGGACCGTCGGCCGTCAGGTCCGCATGAAGCGAACGCCGCGGCTGCAGTTCGCGGTCGACCCCGCGGTGCGTGAAGGTGAGCGGGTCGAAGAGATACTCCGCCGCCTCGAGGCCGAACGGGCCGCAAGGACGGCGCGTCCGGCGGCCGATGCCGGTGCCGAGGCCCGTACAGGCGACGATACCGGGGGCCGGCGTCGGTGACGAGGACCGCCGCTGAGGGGCCGACGGGGCTCGTCGTGGTGGACAAGGAGACGGGCTGGACCTCGCACGACGTGGTCGCGCGTGTCCGGACGACGTTCGGCCAGCGACGTGTCGGTCACGCCGGCACCCTCGACCCCGACGCGACGGGCGTGCTGCTCGTCGGGCTCGGGCGCGTGACGCGCGTGCTCCGCTACCTGACGACTCTCGGCAAGGAGTACACCGGGGAGATCGTGCTCGGGACCGCGACCGACACGCTCGACGCGTCCGGGAACGTCGTCGGCGAGTGGGACATGGCCGGCGTGACTCTGGAGGAGGCGCGGGCCGCCGCTGCGGAGCTGACCGGTCTCGTCGAGCAGGTTCCGCCGATGGTGTCGGCGGTGAAGGTCGGCGGCGTGAGGCTTCACGAGTTGGCCCGCCGCGGAGTCGACGTGCAACGACCGGCCCGGACCGTCCGCGTGGACCGGTTCGAGCTCGAGTCGACCGGGGAGGCGGGTGTTCTCCGGGCGACGGTCGCGTGCTCGTCCGGCACCTACGTGCGGGCGCTCGCCGCGGACCTCGGCACCGCCCTCGGGGGCGGCGCCCACCTGCGCCGGCTGCGGCGCACGCGCGTCGGGTCCTTCACCCTCGACGAGGCGCTGCCGGTCGGCTCCCTCGACCCCTCGTCGCTCCGCTCGCCCACCGACGCGCTGCGCGACCTCGACCGTGTGACGGTCGGGCCCGACGTCGCGCAGCTGGTCGCGGTCGGCCGCCCGCTCGACAAGGTCCCGCTCGGAGCCGCCGGTGACGGGCCGTGGGCACTCGTGGACCCGACCGGGAGGCTGCTCGCCGTCTACGAACGCACAGCCGCGTTCCGCATCCGCCCGGCCGTCGTGCTCGCGTCGCGCTGAACGCCGGCGCGCTCGTCCGCTTGCGCGGGTGCGGCTGCGTTCGTGCCGGCGCGCTCGTGCCGCCGCGCTCGTGCCGGTGCATTCGTACCCATGCGTTCGTACCCATGCGCTCGTGCCCGCGCCGGCAACGGGCCTCGCCGGAGCAGCGCCGGTGGCCGTCTATCCTCGGTCGGCGTGCAGGTCCTGACGCCGGAGGAGATGGCCGAACGGGCGGAAGGGTCTGCGGTCACGATCGGCACCTACGACGGGGTCCATCTCGGGCACCGGCGCCTGCTCCACATCCTGCGCGCCCAGGCCGACGCCCTCGGGGTGCCGGCCGCGGTCGTGACGTTCGACAGGCACCCGGCGACCGTCATCCGGCCGGCGTCCGCGCCCCTGCTCTTGACGGACATCGACCAGAAGCTCGAGCTCCTCGCCTCTTGCGGGGTCGATCTCACGGTCGTCGTCGCCTTCGACGCCGAACGCGCCAACGAGTCGGCGGAGGACTTCGTGGACGAGGTCCTGGGCGGCGCGCTGGGTGCGAGGGTGATCGTCGTCGGCGAGGACTTCCACTTCGGTCACGGTCGAAAGGGCGACGTGACGCTGCTGCGCCAGATCGGCGGCGACCGGGGGTTCGACGTGGTGGCCGTCGCGCTGAGCTCGGACGGCGGTCCGGACGCGAAAGGTTCCGGTACGGACGAGCAGAACGCGGGCGAGGCCACCGCCGTCTCCTCCACGCGCATCCGTGCGCTCGTCGCGGCGGGCGACGTCGCGGCCGCGGCCCACCTCCTCGCCCGCCCCCACGAGGTGCGCGGGGAGGTCGTCCACGGGAACGGACGTGGCGGGTCGCAGCTCGGGATGCCGACCGCGAACGTCGCGGTCCCTGACGGCATCGCGGTCCCTGCGATCGGCATCTACGCAGGCTGGTGCCGCCGCGCCGACGGGTCGCTCCACGCCTCGGCCATCTCGGTGGGGCTGCGGCCGACCTTCGCAGATCCGGGCGGGCCGACGCCCGCTCCCTTGGTCGAAGCGCACCTGATCGGCTTCGACGGCGACCTCTACGGGGAGCGGGTGGGAGTCGCCTTCGCCGAGCGGCTCCGCGAAGAGCTGCGCTTCGACCGGGTGGAGGACCTCGCCGAGCAGATGTGGGCGGACGTCGCGGCAGCCCGCCGGATCCTCGCGGAGCCGGACGACTGACCCGGCCACGGGCTGCGCGGGTGCCACGTGCCGAAGGCCCCCCGGATGCCGTCGCCCCGGCCCGCCTGCTAGCCTGGACCGGGGTTGCGGCGCCGCCGCGCCCGTCGCCCGAGGGAATCCCGAGGTTTGTTCGTACATGCCCGAGAAGCAGGCCATCATCGCCGAGCACCGGCTCCACGAGTCCGACACGGGCTCGTCCGAAGTCCAGATCGCGCTGTTGACCGACCGCATCGCGCACCTGACCGAGCACCTGAAACTCCACAAGGGCGACCACCACACCCGCAGGGGCCTGATGAAGCTGATCGGGCGCCGCAGGCGGCTCCTGGACTACGTCCGCAGCAACGACGTCGAACGGTACCGGTCGATCATCGGACGGCTCGGGATCCGCCGCTAGCACACGGATCGGCCGGCGCAATGCCCGGCGATCGCACAATGAGAGACGGGCACGCCGCGACGTCGGCTGCCAGTCGCCGATCACCCGGGATCTCCGGGGTGGTCGACCACTGGGAACCGGCCATGGCTGCCCCCGGACAAAGGAGCACCATTGGCCGAGGCCATCTCCGTGTCGACGCCGATCAGCGGCACCGACCGATCCATGTCGTTCGAGGCGGGGAAGCTCGCCCAGCAGGCCGACGGGGCGGTCCTCGGCCGTATCGGCGACACCGTCGTCCTCGCTACCGCGGTGGCGGCGAAGACGGTCCGTGAGGGCACGGACTTCTTCCCGCTCACCGTCGACATCGAAGAGCGCGCGTACGCGGCCGGGAAGATCCCCGGCTCGTTCTTCCGTCGCGAGGGCAGGGCGTCGGACCAGGCGATCCTCACCGACCGCCTGATCGACCGCCCCCTCCGGCCGTCGTTCCCGAAGGGCTTCAGGAACGAGGTGCACATCGTCGGCACCGTGGTCGGCGCGGACCAGGTGAACCCCCACGACGTGCTCGCCATCAACGCGTCGTCCGCCGCGCTCATGATCTCGGGGATCCCCTTCGACGGGCCGATCGGCGCGGTGCGCATCGCGTACGCGACCGACGGGAGCTGGATCCCGCACCCGAGCTTCCAGGAGGGTGACGCGGCGACCTTCGAGCTCGTCGTGGCCGGCCGTGCGCTCTCCCGCGAACCCGACGCCGAGATCGCCATCATGATGGTCGAGGCCGGTGGCACCGAGCGTTCCTGGCAGTACTACGAGGAGGGCGCCCCGAAGGTCACCGAGGAGGTGCTGGCCCAGGGGCTCGAGGCGGCCAAGACCTGGATCCGGGAGTCCATCAACCTCCAGCACGAGCTCGTCGCGCGCTTCGTCGAAGCGCGTGACCCGATCGAGCCGATCACGTTCCCGACGTTCGTCGACTACGGCGAGGACGTCTGGGACCGGGTGCAGGCGACCGCGGCCGAGCGGGTCGCGAAGGTCGTCAGCATCGCGGACAAGGCGACGCGCAACGCGGAGACCGAAGACGTGAGCGCGGCGGTCGTCGCCGAGCTCGCCAACGAGTTCCCCGAGCGCGAGCGTGAGATCTCGGCCGCGGTGCGCTCGCTCAACAAGAAGCTCGTGCGCAAGCGCATCGTCGAGGAGGGGCTCCGGATCGACGGGCGCGGCACGGGCGACATCCGGCCGCTCTCCGCCG
>JASHUY010000102.1 GCA_030039755.1 Acidimicrobiales bacterium | reverse complement strand
GAGTGCCCCGAGGTCCTCGACGTCGCCGGAGAGGATGACGCCTCCCGGCTCGGCGCTGGCGACGACGATGGCGTCGACCGCGGAGCCACGGCGGGCGCGGTGGTGGAGTTCGCCTGCACGGCGAGCGAGCGGCACTGGCAGTTCCTCGCTGACGTCGCAGGTCTTGAGCAGCCTGTTCACGGCGTCGTCGTCGCGCTGACGTCCCGACAGGGCTCGACGAGGACAACCGAAGGAACCAGCGGTGGCCACGCTCCCTCTCGGACAAGCGCGCGGATCGTGGCGACTGCATTCCGGTTCCGCTTGGCGAGGAAGTTCACTCCCCCTGAGTCGAGGACGAGCACCTCAGCTCGCCTTGGACGATCCGGCCTTCCCTCCACGTACGCGCTGGGCGAGCCGTTCAGCTCGAGCCACTGCGGCAGGCGAGGGCTCTCCCACTTCGTCAACGAGCTCAGACAGGTAGCGGTCCGTCTCCTCGAGGATCGCTTGGCGTCGCAACTCCGCGCGAACCGCGCCCTGGAGGAGTTCTGATGCGGGGAGTCGGCGCTCCTTGACAGCGCGGAACAGCTCGTCAGGAAGATAGACCTGCAGACGTGGCATACGCCTAACCGGTGCCTGCGGCCACTCTCCCCGGTGTGGCGCTTCGCAAGCCCCGCAAAGAGCCCGCCGCGGAGCCGTCCTGCTTCTTCACCGCGCGCCGAGGTGCCGATGGGTGGCGCGAGTCGTGCCTCCACGACCTGGAGCTCTGGGCGGCAGGTCGGGTTGAACCTCCGCCTCAGAGGAGGTCATCGATCGTCCCGCGTGGCTCCTTCGGTGCGGACGACAACGTATGCCTTGCCTGCATCGGAGAGCCCTGACGCGCCGTCGCATCTGAACCACTGCCGAGACATGCCAGCCAACTCTGGGGTCGCCTTGCACGTGAGTGGGGGTGCGACAGGCGCGGGTCCGGGCCACGGTGGGACATCTCCCACTGCGCCACCAAGGTGCCCGAGGCACTCGCCGGCCCTACGGTCACGGCAAAGAAGGTGCTGCTCTGCTCGCTGCCCGGGGCCGTTGCGCACCGGCGTGCGCAGCCCCGGTCATCGTCGCGGCAACCGAAGGGGCGGGTCGCGCTATCGTCCTGGTCGAGACGAAGGTGCAAGGCGGTAGTGGCAGCGTGCCGAAAGACACCGTGACGCTCCGGGAAGTAGCGCAGGCTGCCGGGGTGCACCCGGGAACCGCGTCCCGCGCCCTCAACGACGCGACCCGGTCGCTCGTCAGGCCGGAGACCGTCGAACGGGTCACCGCGGCAGCGAACGCTCTCGGCTACAAGCCCAACCTTCTCGCCAGGAGCTTCAAGACGCGGCGGACGATCTCGGTCGGCATCATCATCCCCGACATCAACAACCCGCTGTTCCCTCCGATGGTGCGCGGCGTCGAGGATCGCTTGTTCCACGATGGTTACGTCGCGTTGCTCGCCAACACCGAGGGCGACCTGGTCCGGCAACGCCAGATCTTCCAGAGCATGGTGGACAGGCGCGTCGACGGGCTCGTCCTGGCCACGGCACGCAGGCACGACATGATCCTCGGCGAGCTCGAGGACGAGGGAATTCCGATCGTGCTCCTGAACCGGGTCGTCGAGGACCGTGTCTTCTCGTCCGTGTCCGTGGACGACGCCGCGGGTATCCGTTTGGCCGTCGAGCACCTGGTGGGGCTCGGTCACGAGCGAATCGGCCACGTCGCGGGTCCCCAATCGATGTCGACCGGGTTCGTCAGGTACAACGCGTTCGTCTCGGACATGGCGGCGACCGGCCTCGTCGTGGACGATCGGTACGTCGCGTTCGCCGAGAGCTTCTCGATCGCCGAAGGGGAGCGCTGCGCGGAGGCGCTCCTGGCGTCGCCGGGACGTCCCACGGCGATCGTCGCGGCGAACGACATGTTGGCGCTCGGCTGCTACTCGGTCGTCGAGCGCGCCGGCCTCGTGTGCCCCGGAGACGTCTCGATCGTCGGCTTCAACGACATGCCCTTCATCGACAGGGTGAACCCGCCGCTCACCACCGTACGCATCCCGCATTACGAGCTCGGGGTGCACGCCGCCGAGCTGCTGCTCGGACGGTTGCGGGACCCTGACACCCCCGTGAAGGTGGTGCACCTCCCGCCCCAGCTCGTCGTGCGAGGGTCGACGGCGCGCGCCAGCGACCGTGTGGGGGCCTGACCGGCTCACCCGGCGGACAGGCACCCAGCGGACAGGCGCCCGGCCCGCGACCGACGAGCGGCCACCGCCACCGTGTCCGTGGACGTGGAAGTGGACGTGGACGAGGGCGAGGGCGTGGGAAACGGCCGGTGTGGGGCGCAAGGAACCTCGCGGCGTCGTGCCCTTGACAAGGTCGGCCCCATTCCTCACACTGGGTTGGATGCAATCGGTTGCGACAGCAACCGTGGGGACATTCCTCGGCTGGATCGGCATCGGCCGTATGGGCGGCGCAATGTCCTCGCGGCTCCTCGCCGCGGGTCTCGACGTCGCCGTCTACAACCGGACCCAGGAGAAGGCGCTGCCCCTCGCCGAGAAGGGCGCGCGGGTGGTCGGCACCGCTGCGGAGCTGGGAAGTTGCGACATCGTCTTCATCACGGTGGCGTCGTCACAGGACCTGCTCGAGGTGCTGGTCGGAGAGGACGGGCTCCTCACCGCCGCCGCGGCACCGTCGATCGTCGTGGATTGCTCGACGGTGTCGCAGGGGGCGAGCGCCGAAGCCCGTGAGCTCGCCTCGGCCCGCGCCGTCGCCTTCCTCGCCGCCCCCGTGAGCGGGAACCCGAAGGTCGCGCGGGCGGGGCGGCTCACGATGGCGGTCTCCGGACCGAGGGACGCGTTCGTCGTGGCGTTGCCCTATCTCAGGGTCGTCGCTTGCGACGCTACCTACGTCGGGGAAGGGGACGTGGCACGCCTGGTGAAGCTGTGCCACAACCTGCTCCTCGGCGCGGTGATCCGGTCACTCGTCGAGGTGACGGTCCTCGCCGAGAAGGGGGGCGTGCGCAGGCACGACTTCCTCTCCTTCTTGAACGACTCCGTGCTGGGCTCGATGTTCACGGCCTACAAGACGCCGGCGCTGGTGAACCTGGACTTCGCCCCCACCTTCACCACCAGGCTGCTCTACAAGGACTTCGACCTCGGTCTCGACGCGGGGAGGTTGCTCGAGACGCCGATGCCCCTTGCCGCCTTGGTCCACGACCTTCTCCGAGCTGGGATCGACGAAGGCATCGGCGACAGGGATTTCGCCGCCATGATCCAGCTCGTCGCGCGCAGCGCAGGTCTCGAACTGCAGAGCGAGGACGTGGAAGTGGACGACGGGCTGTCATCCGCGCCCGGTTGAGCCGCACCGCTCCGCGTGCCGCAGGTGCCTGCGCCGGCCGGCGTTCACCCGAGACGATCTCGACGGCCCGATCGTGCACGCGACGCCCCACGTTCTCCTGCCGGCGGCCGATGCGCTCGAGGACGCCGCGATACCGACCGTCGCCCTCTACCACCGTCCGTAGTGCAGTCGTGTCCCGACGGGGGGTCGGGGGCGGTCCAGCGACGCGGAGCGCGGGTCGTCTCCCGCGGGGTACCCGAGCAGGACCGCGCCGAAGAGACGCCATCCCGTCGGCACGCCGAGCTCTGCGAGCACCGTGCCCTCCGACCGGAAGTTGCCGAGGAAGCAGGCGGCCAGCCCCTCGGAGGTGGCGCCGAGGAGAAGCGTCATCACGCCGAAGGCCGCGTCGCCGAACCAGTAGGGCACCGGCCACGCGGCTGCCGACGTTCCCAGCCCCACGTCGGACGCGGACGTCGCCTTGTCCGGTTCGCCGTAGCGGGAGACGTAGGCCTCAGGCGAGAGGACGGCCACCGCGATCACCGGTGCCCGGGAGAGCCCGGGCCAGCGCCGCGACCCGGAGCGCCAGGATTCGCTGGTCGCGGTGGACCAGTAGCGAGCGGTCTCGTCCGTCCCCCGCAGCACCACCCAGGCGGTGGCGCCGGTGTTGCCCGCGGTGGGGGACCGCAACGCGTCCCGGAGAAGCCGCTCGAGGATCTCGGGCGGCACCGGTCGCTCCGAGAAGTTGCGCACCATCCGACGGGCCCGAACCGCCTCGTGCACGTTCATGCGCACCAGTCTGCCGACCTCGGCGTGCGCTGCCGGCCTCCGAGTGCGCTGCCGGCCTCGGAGTGCCGTGCCGTGCCGCATCCCGTGTGCGACCGAATGTTGACCTGGCCGGTAACATATTGCGTCATGACGACGCCGCGCGATCTCCTTGCCCAGGCGAAAGCCGCGATCAGCGAGGTGGACCCCGAAGAGGCCCAGCGGCGCACCGGGGTCGCGGTCTTCCTCGACGTCCGCGAGCCCGACGAGTTCGAGCAGGGCGCGATCCCCGACGCCGTCCACCTGCCACGCGGCAACCTCGAGTTCGGGGTGGAAGGCAGGATCCCCGACAAGCACGTCCCCGTGGTCGTCTACTGCGCGGGCGGCACCAGGTCCGCGTTCGCCGCGAAGACCCTCGTCGAGCTCGGCTACACGGACGTGGTCTCGATGACCGGCGGGTTCAACCGTTGGAAGGACGAGGGTCGCCCGTGGAGCTCGCCCCGCACCCTCACGGCCGACCAGCGGAACCGCTACCAGCGCCATCTCCTCCTCCCCGAGGTGGGGGACGGCGGCCAGCAGAAGCTCCTCGATTCGAGGGTGCTCCTGCTCGGCGCAGGGGGTCTCGGGTCACCGGCGGGGCTGTACCTTGCCGCAGCGGGCGTGGGCACGATCGGCATCATCGACATGGACGTGGTCGACGAGTCGAACCTGCAGCGCCAGATCCTGCACAACATGGACCGGGTGGGCGAGCGCAAGGTCGACTCGGCCAAGAAGACCCTCACCGCGTTGAACCCCGACGTCGCCGTCGAGACGTTCGACGTCCGGCTCGGCGCGGACAACGTGCTCGACGTCTTCGACGGTTACGACCTGATCGTCGACGGCACCGACAACTTCCCGACCCGCTACCTCGTCAACGACGCGTCCCTCCTGAAGCGCACTCCGGTCGTCCATGGTTCGATCTTCCGCTTCGAGGGCCAGGTCACCGTGTTCGATCCCTATAACGGACCGTGCTACCGGTGCCTCATCCCCGAGCCGCCACCCGCAGAGCTCGCGCCGTCGTGCGCGGAGGCGGGGGTGCTGGGCGTCCTCCCCGGCATCGTCGGGTCGATCCAGGCGATCGAGGCCATCAAGATGCTCCTCGGGCTGGGCGACCCGCTCGTCGGCCGGCTCCTCGCGTACGACGCGCTCGAAGAGACGTTCCGCACGTTCAAGGTGCGCCGCGACCCTGCGTGCCCCGCGTGCGGCGAGCACGCGGGAGAGATCGTCATCGCGGAGTACGACGAGCTCTGCATGCCGCACGCACGCTGAGCCCACTCACCGGCTCTCGGGCTGCCTACGCTCCGACGTCCGGGGGCACATCGCGACCCCAGATGAGCGCCTCGTAGTGCCGGCAGCCGTCGGGGGCGCTGTCGTGGTGGGAAGCGACGTGCTCGAGGAATGCGCTGGCGTCCTGCATTCGCTCGATGCGTTCCCGGAGTGTTCGGAGCTGCCGATCGATCAGTTTCCGCCAGCTGCCGGTGTCGTCGGGTCCCGCGAGGATCTGGGCGATGGCGTCGAGGCTCATCAAGCCTGACTCCTGCCAGTACCGGATGACGGCCAAGCGGCGAAGCCCCGCTCGGTCGAACCAGCGCCTCCCGGAACGGCGCGACGCGGGGGAGAGGAGGTCCCGTTCCTCGTAGTAGCGGATGGTCGAGGCCCTGATCCCGAATCGGCGGGCGACCTCGTCTATCGGCACCAACTCCTCTTCGTCTCCCAGCGCGTCGCCCATCTGCTGTCACCTGGCTGGCCGATCCGACGGGGTTGCGTTCAAGCCCGCTTGAACCTGCACCATAGCGGATGGTGAAGCGCCGCCTTCTCGTCGATCTCACCCCGCTCAGCGCGAGCCCGGACTTCCGACGGCTGTTCGTTGCGCAGACCGTCAGCATGGTGGGAAGTCAGCTCGCCGTCATCGGCGTCGCCTTCCAGGTGTACGCCCTCACCGGTTCCTCCCTGCAGGTCGGTGCGGTCAGCCTGGGGCAGCTCGGGCCGTTCGTCGCGGGGGCGCTTGCCGGCGGCGCCCTGGCTGACGCCGTCGATCGCCGACGTCTGCTGTCGCTCGCGTCGTTGTCGCTCACCGCCTGCAGCGGCGGCATGGCGGTCAACGCATCGGCTGGCGCGCACGCTTCGCTCGTCGCGATCTATCTCCTGACCGCGCTCGCCGCGGGGCTGTCGGGTGTCGTCTCGACTGTCGTCACCGCGGTCGTGCCCTCCCTCGTCACCGGTGAGGCGCTGACGGGCGCCTACGCGACGATGCAGGTCGTCGACCAGGTCGGCATGGTGGCCGGCCCCGCGGCGGGCGGCGTGATGATCGCGGCGGTCGGGCTGAGCTGGCTCTACGGCGTCGACGCCATCACGTTCCTGTGGTCGACCGCATTCCTGTGGTGCATGACCGCGAGCGTGGCGAGATCCCCCGAGAAGGTCACCGGCTCGCTCTCTGTCCTTGACGGCTTCCGTTACCTCCGGTCACGACAAGTGCTCCAAGGGGCGTACCTGGTGGACCTGTGTGCGACGCTCTTCGGCCTACCGCGAGCAGTGTTTCCAGCCCTCGCGCAAACCGTCTTCCACGGCGGAGCGGCCACCCTCGGGCTGCTCTACTCCGTCCCCGCCGCCGGAGCCCTCGTCGGGTCGGTCACCTCGGGATGGCTGAGTGGCATCCGCAGTCAGGGTCGATCGGTCCTGATCGCCGTCGCCGTTTGGGGGGGCGCCATCACGGCCTTCGGGTTCGTACGGGCGCTTTGGCCGGCTCTCGTGCTCCTGGCAGTCGCCGGGTGGGCCGACGTCATCTCTGCCGTGCTGCGCAGCACCATCGTCCAAACGATCGTCGACGAGCGGTACCGCAGCCGGATCTCAGGCATCCAAATGGCCGTCGTCGAGGGCGGACCGCGCTTCGGGACACTCGAATCCGGCGCCGTTGCCACCGCGGTCTCCCCCCGGTTCTCCGTCGTCTCGGGGGGCGTCCTCTGCGTCGTCGGGACCCTCGTCATCGCCGCGCTGTTACCTGGATTCCGCGAGTACCGGCGCGGCGCGGTCGATCCGACGTGACTCTGCGAGGACGAGCGCGTGGCCCGTCCTCGGTCGGTCAGTGCCCTCCTCCCGCTCCTTCTCCAGCGGCGCCCCCTCCGCCGGGTTCCCCTCGGCCCGGCCGCGGCGCTGCGTCCGACGCGGGTGACGCGACCATCTCCGCGCCGGGCGGCTGCGCGCCCGCCTGCTCGAGCGGGTGCCGGAGCCGGTCGTTGGGCTCGACGAAGAGGAGATAGTCGCCCGGCCGCACGTCCGGGTCGTCGGAGACGCCGAGGGACACGGTTCCGTCACGAACGACACCCAGGACGAGGTCGCGTCGATCGGCTCGCACGGCGCTCAGCGGCCGGGGTGCCACGTCGGGGCCGACCCGGTGCTCGACAAGCCGGTGCTCCTCGCCACGGACCAGGTGCATGAGCAGCTGGGCCGAGTGCGGCGCCTCCATGCCCTTGGCGATCGTGTGACCGGTGAGGTCGTCGGGGGACAGCACCTGGGCGACACCCAGATCGTTCAGGGCGGTGACCAGCCGGCGTGACCCGACGAGCGCGGTGACCGGCACGTCCGGCGCCTCCTGGTGCACCAGCACCGCGGTCACGAGGGTGTCGCCGTCGTCGTCCGGGGCGATGAGGATCCGCGCCGCCCCCTCCGGCTTTCCGCGGGCGAGCACTTCCTCGGAGGTGGGGTCCCCCCGGATGAAGTGCGCGTGACGCGGCACCGTCGCCGGATCGACGTCGGCGATCAGCACCACCGCGTCGCCCGCGTGCTCGAGCTCCTCCACGACCACGGGCACGGCAGGATGCATCCCCAGCACCAGCAGGTACGAACCCTCGGGAAATTTCGCCCCCATTTCGAGCAGCCTCCTCACTCCGTTCGCCACGGCCGATCCGGTGATGGTGGCGAAGGCGCCCGCCAGGAGCGGGATGGTCGTCAGCATCACCACCGACGCGACGAATCGACCCGAGGCGTTCTTCGGCGTCACGTCCCCATAGCCGACGGTCGTCGCCGTCGTGATCGCCCAGTACCAACCCGTCGTCACCGGCAGGTGCTGGGTGGTGGCGAAGACGGCGCCGCCCACGACCACGCAGACGACGGCCGCGCCGATCATGACGAGCGCGTGCCGCTTCGGCCGGCGGTTCAGGAACCTGACGAGGAGGAAGATCGGCATGGGCTTTCCTTGTGCCCCCGCCACCCGTGTGGGGTGCAGCGGGGCGCCGGACAAGATCGCACATCCGTGGTCGTCTCGCGAGGACTTTCCCCGGTGCCGCGATCGACCTCGGCGCTGCGATCACACGGCCGCCGGGTGAGCGGAGGGCTGGACGCCGCCGCCGGTCGTCCGTCGCCGGTGATCCTGCTCAGGTCACATGACTCCCGTCACATGAAATTGCGCGTGTGGAGCGCGGACAGCTCGGCGGCCTCTGCGCCCGCGAACCCCAGCCGCACCAGGCGTCTGCGCCGGCCCTCGTCCATCTCCCGTTGGAGCTCTGCCACTCGCGCCCAGCCGCGGCCGATCGCATCCCTCGACCATTCTCCAGCCGCGAGGACGACGAGCGCGTCGTGGACGGCGTCGGACAGTCCGGCCGTCCTGGCCAACACGTCGTGGCGCCGTCGGACGGCCGCCGCGAGCCGCTGGCGGAGCTCCGAGTCGGCGTCCAGATGCTCGCCCAAGTGCCCCATCGCGAACGCCACGTGCCGTGCCTCGTCCTGGAGCGAGAGGTGCGCGATGCGGGCGGTGACCGGGTCCGGGGCGTGACGTTCGAGGAAGGACAGCAGCGAGAGGAACGTCCCCTCACCCAGGACCGAGAGGAGGAACGCGGCGACAGGCCATTCCGGTTCGTCGAGCAGCGTCTGCAGCGAGGCCCGGCCGCCAGCTCCGGACACTCCGAGCTGCCGCCCGCACAGGCGGGCCCGGCGGGTGAACACCTCGACGTGACGGGCCTCGTCGGCGAGCTGGACGGCCAGGAACTGCACGACCTCCCGGAAGTGAGGGTGGACCCTTCCGACGAAGCGGGCAGGGACGACGAGCGCGGCCTGCTCGTTCTCCACGAGGTAGGTCATGACCTGGACCACCGCCTCTTCGACTTCGTCGGGGAGCTGCGGCGGCGTCCAGTCGACCGCGGTGGCCGGGTCCCACTGGCCCGCCGCCGCCTGTGCGTACAGCTTGGGAGCGAGCTCGGTCCACACCTCCTCGCGGCGGTCGAGGTCCGCCCCGACCAGGGGAGGGGCGCCCAGTTCGACGAGCGCCCCGCGCGCCGCGAGGCTCCACGTGGCCGGTGGCCGGTCGGCGACACGGTCGGGTGTGCCGGCCCGTTCAGCGCCTTCCTGCCGCCGATCGTCCGCGTCTCCCCGGACGACGACGTGTCCCTCGACGCGGTGGCCACGCCGTCGCGCCCATGCCCCGAGGTGCACGCCGAGGTGGGGTCCCCCGCCGACCACGCGCAGGCGGGAACCGGGAGCCATCCCCGCCAGCGCGTGGTCGAGCAGGAGGTGGCCACCGCCGTCCAGCCCGAGCGACCCGAGGTCCACCTCGGGCCCGACGCCGTCGGGCGTCTCAGGGCTCGTAGCCACCGGCGGTGACCGCACCCTTGGCGTCGTAGAAGCCGACCCTGTCGACCGCTGCTTCAAGTGCGGCGTAACCCGTCTCGCGTCCGGGCAACCATCGGGTGAGGCCCTCGAGGTCCATGAGCGGCCGCGCCGTGGGGTCCGCGTAGTCCATGGCGAGCAGCAGCGCCACGAAGCGGTCGAGCAGCGGGTGGTCGCCGACCACGGACATGTTGCAGTGGTCGAACGGAGGCGTCTGGGCAACCACCCGGGTGGCGCCGGCCGGCAGGGTGCCCTCCTGGCTGAAGAGGAGGTGGTTGCCGTCGAGCATGCAGGCGGCGTCGACGTCTCCCGCAGCGAGCGCGCGGGCGGCATCCCGCTCGCCGCCCACGTGGTCCCCGTGCAGGCCGACGCCGACCTCGAAGCGCCGTACGGTCACGTCGATCCCCTCGAGCAGTCCGAGCGGCAGCAGCGTGCCCTGGGGCGAATCGACGGCACCGGACGCGACGGTCCCTCCCGCGAGGTCGGAAGGCTGCCGGACCGTCGAGGTCCCGCGCACCACCAGCACCGAGGTGAGGTCCCGGTCGGTGTCCCGCATGGCGGCGGCGCGTGCCCCGGGCGCCATCCGGCGGGTGCGCACCCAGGCGAGCGGCGAGTTCCAGGCGGCGTCGATGCGTCCCGCCACGAGATCCTCCACCTGTCGCTCGTAGTGGGAGTAGAGGACGAAGTCGAACTCCAGGCCCTGGTCGGCGAACCATCGCCGGAAGCCGTCCCAGATGGTGACCACCTTGGGGTCGTAGGCGACCGCCCCCATGAGCAGTGGCCGGTTCACAGGAGGGGCATCCCGTTGATGGCCCGCCCCACGAAGTCGAGGAGGGCGTCGGTGGTGGGAGCCATCACGCGGGCGGCGCGGGCGTCGCGGAACCGGCGCTCGACGCCGAGCTCCTTTCGGAAGGCGGCGCCGCCGCAGACCTTCATCGCGAGCTCGGTCACCGCGATGGCCGCCTCGCCCGCGGCCGCCTTGACCTCGAGCGCGCGGAGCGGCGCCTCCGGCCGCCCCTCGGCGATGGCCGTCACCGCCTCGTTCACGAGCGCCGCGACCTGGTCGGTGGCGATCCGCATCCTTGCGTGATCGGCCCTGGCCAGTGGCTGGTCCACCAGGCGCTCGTCCAGGTGCTCCAGACGCGTGGCGGTCAGGTGCGCGCCGCTCTCGGCGGTCACCGCCTCCATCAGGCCCAGGCTGAATGCGCCGCTCAGCACGAGGAACCACGGCAGCACGACCTGCATCGCGATGTCGAGACCTTCGCCGTCGGCGCCGAGGGCGGCGTTGTCGGGCACCGTCACCCCGATGGCCTGGACCGGTGCCGAGCGGTTGCCCCGAAGGCCCAGCCCGTCGAAGTCCCCCGGCGCCGACAGCCCCGGCGCGTCCGTGGGCACGAGCCACAGCGACATGGGCCCGTCGGCGGCGACGGGGCGGCTGGACCACACGTAGCTGTCGGCCTCGCCGGCCGAGGTGATCCAGCTCTTCTTCGCGTCGAGGCGGATGCGGCCGTCGGTCCGGGTTGCCGTCGACAGCGGCGCCCAGAATTGGCTGCGAGATCCCGACTCCGAAAAGGCCAGCGTCGTGAGGTGCCGACCCGCGCCGATGGCTCCGCGCGTCGCCTCGTCGCCGTACCGGTCGAGGAGCGCGGCGGCGGCGTAGTGCATGAGCACGACCATCGCGGTGGAGCCGCATGCGCCGGCGAGCCGCCCGACGACGTCGACTGCGTCGCCGAGGCTGCCTCCGCCCCCGAGGGGCTCGGCGACCGTGAGGCCGAGGATGCCGGCCGCGCCGAGCGCGTCGATGCCTCGACGGGGAAAGGCGCCGGTGGCGTCGACGGTCGGGGCCTCCGGCCGGACGACCTCGTCGATGACGCGATCGAGCGCGTCAAGGTGATTCTGCATTTTGCATTCCTTCGTGAAGAGAGCCGATCAGTTGGGGAAACACGGGCGCGGACCGCCGGGCATGGCGTCCGGGAGCACGTGGGGCGCACCGCACGACGACGGTGGACCTCCTCGGCGTGGTCCGCAGCCCTTCGTTCACATGCCGTTCAGGTGCAGGCTGAGACGCGAGCGCCACCCGACCGGGCGGCAGGATCGCACGCTCAGCGACGTAGGCGCATGGCGACCCTCCTTCCGGTCGAGCTCGGGCGGACTTTAAGACGCCCACCACGGCGGCGGCAACTTGTGCCCGCCGGAGGACGCGACCCGTGGAACCCGCAGCTCTTCGCGCTCGCGAGCGGCGTCGTCACCGTTGCGCGACCTCCGGCGGGCCGTCTTCGGGACTTCTTCGCGCGTTTTCAGCCAGGCCCCACGAACTCCCAATGGCGTTCTCATGGTGGGCTGCGACGATACGTGAGGTGAACTTTTGCAACCGAAGCCCTGGTAACCGGCTCGTAACTTGTGGCACGTATCGGCCATGCACATGAAATCGCAGGAACCCCGCGCACAGGACCGTCGTATCTGGCTCGTCCGCCACGGGGAGAGCACCTGGAACCGGAAGGACCTCGTCCAGGGGCAGCTGGACCCGGGCCTGAGCCCGCTCGGGCGTGAGCAGGCGGTGCGGTGCGCCCGGGCCCTTGCCGGACAGGGGCAGCCCGAGGCGCTCTACTCGAGCGACCTGCGGCGCGCGCTCGAGTCCGCCGCGCCGATCGCCGAAGCTCTCGGTCTCGAGACCCGCGCCGACCCGGGGTTGCGGGAGCGGTCGCTGGGCGACGCGGAGGGGAGCCCCAACGCGAGCCTCGGTCCCGAGCGATCCGGGGTCAGAGACGGACGGGTGGTCGACGCCGACGCGGCTCCCACAGGTGGCGAGTCGGTGCGACAGCTCTACGACCGCGCCGTGTCGTGCGCGGCGCGGATCTTGTCGTCGCACCGCGGCGACGTCGTGCTCGTCTGCCACGGGGGAGTCGTGCGCGTCGTGCTCGCGTGGCTCGACGGCGTCACGCCCGACGAAATGGCCTGGCCCGAGGTGGCGAACGGTGTCGCGATCGTGCGGAGGGTCCCGACCGGGTCGACGTGCACTTGAAGGGAGAGACGTGCGCTTGAAGGGAGAGGAGCCATGGACTTCAGCGCGCTCGCGACGAAGCGCGACGGTTCGCATGGCCGCTGCCGGGTTCGGGGGCCTAGCCTTGCTCCGTGCCAGCGCGTGACGAGATCACCCGCCGGACCGACTCGGGCATCGAGGTGCGGGCGGTGTACGGTCCCGCGGACCTCCAAGGGTGGGACCCGGCGGAGAAGCTCGGGGAGCCGGGCCGGTACCCGTACACGCGGGGAGTCCACCCCGAGATGTACCGGCGGCGGCTGTGGACCATGCGACAGTACGCGGGGTTCGGCACCGCCGAGGCGACCAACGAGCGGTTCAAGTTCCTCCTGCAGCACGGCCAGACCGGGCTCTCCTGCGCGTTCGACCTTCCGACGCAGATGGGCTACGACTCGGACCATCCCCGCGCGGAGGGCGAGGTGGGCAAGGTGGGCGTCGCGATCGACTCGCTTGCCGACATGCGCCTGCTCCTCGAGGGGCTCCCGCTCGACGTGGTCACCACGTCCATGACCATCAACGCGACGGCGGCCGTCCTGCTCCTCCTCTACCAGCTGGTCGCTGAAGAGCAGGGCGTCGGCGGCCAAAGCCTCGGTGGCACCGTCCAGAACGACATCCTGAAGGAGTACGTCGCTCGCGGCACGTACATCTATCCGCCCCGGCCGTCCATGCGCTTGATCGTCGACACGTTCGCGTATTGCCGCGAGCACCTTCCGAACTGGAACACCATCTCGATCTCCGGTTACCACATCCGAGAAGCCGGCTCGACGGCGGTCCAAGAGGTCGCGTTCACCCTCGCCGACGGGATCGCGTACGTGGAGGCCGCGCTCGAGGCCGGGCTCGAGGTCGACGAGTTCGCGCCGAGGCTGTCGTTCTTCTTCAACGCGCACAACAATCTCTTGGAGGAGGTGGCGAAGTTCCGTGCCGCCCGGCGGATGTGGGCGCGGATCATGACCGAACGGTTCGGCGCCAAGGACGAGCGGTCCAAGGTGCTGCGGTTCCACGCGCAGACCGGCGGCTCGACGCTCACGGCTCAGCAGCCGGAGAACAACATCGTGCGCGTCACCGTCCAGGCGCTCGCGGCGGCACTCGGGGGGACCCAGAGCCTGCACACGAACGGCTTCGACGAGGCGTTGGGGCTCCCGGTCGAGCGAGCGGCGAAGCTCGCCCTGCGCACGCAGCAGGTCGTCGGCTACGAGTCGGGTGTCGCCGACACGGTCGATCCGCTCGGGGGCTCCTACTACGTCGAGACGCTCACGGACGAGATCGAACGCGCCGCGCTGGACTACCTGGCGCGGATCGACGAGCTGGGAGGTGCGGTGGCAGCCATCGAAGCCCGGTTCGTCCAGGAGGAGATCGAGGCCGCGGCCTACGCCTACGCCAAAGCCGTCGACGACGGGGAGAAGGTCGTGGTCGGCGTCAACCGGTTCGTCGACGACGACGTGGAGCCCGTCGACGTCTTCCCGATCGACCCGGCGCTGCAGCGGGCGCAGGTGAGA
This sequence comes from Acidimicrobiales bacterium, assembly GCA_030039755.1. Lineage (GTDB taxonomy): Bacteria > Actinomycetota > Acidimicrobiia > Acidimicrobiales > RAAP-2 > JAJYVT01. The sequence goes on along the minus strand of JASHUY010000102.1, from coordinate 4,829 downwards.
CGGCTCGAGCGGGTCCGCGCGGAGCGCGACGCCGCAGCCGTCGCCACGGCGCTCGGCGACGTGCGCGCGGCGGCACGCGGCACGCAGAACCTCCTGGTCCCCATGAAAGAAGCGCTCAGGAGGATGGCGACGCTCGGCGAGGTCTCCGACGCCCTGCGTGACGAGTGGGGGGTCTACCGGCCCGGGTGACGGCTAGCGGGCACTGAAGACGGCGTCGGTCGCGGCGGCGATCGCTGCGGTGCGGCTGGCCACGCCGAGCTTCCGGTAGATGTGCTGAAGGTGCTTGCTCAGGGTGGACGACCTCACGTCGAGCTGGCGTGCCGCCTCCGAGGTCGACGCGCCCCGCATCATCACGGCGAGGATCTCCGCCTCCCGTGAGGTGAGGCCCAGACGGCGGAGCTCCGCCGCGACGCGCTCGGGAACGTGCTCGTCGATGGCGAGGACGTCGGGTCGCGCCCCGCCGCCCGGTAGGAACCGGACGACCAGCTGGCGATCACCGTCCGCGCTCACGAGCGGGCGGTGGATCCTCGGCCGGCCGTCGTCGAACACCTGACGCCGCTCCTCCGCGACCCACGCCGCCACCGGTTCGGGCAGGACGCCCGCACGCGGTGGTCCGAAGTGGGTGGCGAGGGCCACTTGCGCGCGCGGCGAGGCCCGCGCGTCGAGGCCTCCCTTGCCGAGCACGACGAGCGCGCGGCCGGATTCGGCGAGGACGTCGTCGATCCCGCGGAGCACCGTGAGCAGCTGCGCGTTGCGGTAGGTCTGGACGAGGTGAGGACGCAGTGCGTCGAGCAACCGCACTTCGTCGTCGGAGAAGTCAGGATGCCGTCGGTTCAGCGCGAACGCGATGGTGACAGGGTCCTTCACGGCGAGGGCCATGGCCAGCTGGTACTCGACGTGCAGGTGGCGGTACACGCGCTGGTAGAGATCGAGCTCGTGGAGCTGCTCCGTGGTGATGAAATCGGACAGGCGCCGTGCGCTCCGGTCACCCGTCGTCTCCTGGTAGCGCAGGATCGGGTTCTCCCCGACGAGCTTGGAGAACCCCTCTTCGTCCGCGTCGTTGTGCGGCGCGTCGTGCGGCCATTCGCTGAAGTAGACCGAGCTCGTCGACGTGTCCACCTCGTTGTACGAGCCGTGGTCGAAGTCGAGCGCGAACGACAGCGCCTCGAGCGCCATGTACCCGAAGGACCCCGCGTCATCGATCGCGTCGAGCGCGCCGATCACTTGCAGGACGACGACGGGGTCCACCTCCGCCCCGCCCCCGCCGCGACGGAGAGAGTTTTCCACTGACTTGCAACGTTACCGTGCACGACGCGCCGCTTTGTGCCCGGCAAGCCGCGGCAAACGTTCCTTTCACGCAAGCAAGTGATCGCGAAGTTCCTGTCTGGTGACGGCGTCGATCGCGGTCCATGCCATCGCGACGGCACCGTCACGCACTGCGGCGTCGGCGGAGGAGGTGACGCACGCCGCGGCGAAGGCGTGCTGATGGTTGACCGCACCGTTGGTCTCGATCGCGATGAGCGGGTGGATCGTCGGCAGCGCGAGGGAGACGTTGGCCATGTCCGTGGAGAACGTCGGGAGCGGTGCACCTTCGTCGTCGAGCGTGAAGCTGCGCCCCAGCCTCTCTGCGTTCGCGCGGTACGCGGCGAGCAGCGCGGGGTCGCTCTCCATCTGCGAGTAGCTGGGCGAGAGCTCCTCGAAGGAGACGGTCGCGCCGGTGGCGCGTGCACCGGCGTCGAAGCATGCGCGCACCCGCAGGTCGAGCCGCTCCAGACCCGCGACCGTCGTCGCCCGGCACATGAAGCGTCCGCGGACGGTCCCGGGGATGATGTTCGCGGCGACTCCCCCCTCCATGACGACGCCGTGCACCTGGTCGCCAGGAGGGAGCTGTTGGCGCAGGAGGCCGATCGCCACCTGTGAGACCGTCATCGCGTCGAGGGCGTTCACGCCCTCCCAGGGCGCCGCCGACGCGTGCGCCTCCCGCCCCGAGAACGTCACGTCGAAGTGCGAGACGGCGAGGCAGCGCCCGGCGAGCCGTTCGGACGGCCAGGGGTGGACCATCATCGCCGCGTGGACGCCGTCGAACGCTCCGCGCTCGAGCATGAGGATCTTGCCCCCTCCGCCCTCCTCCGCGGGCGTGCCGAGGACGAGGACGGTGAGGCCCACGTCGTCGGCCACCTCCGCCAGCGCGAGGCCCGCGCCCACCGCCGCGGCGGCGATGACGTTGTGCCCGCAGGCGTGGCCGACGTCGGGCAACGCGTCGTACTCGGCGCATACGGCCACGGTCAGGGGGCCCGAGCCGGCGCGGGCGGAGAACGCGGTCGGCATGCCGTACGCGCCGGTGGTCACGTCGAAGCCTTCGAGCATCCCGGCGACCGCCGCCGCGGACCGGTGCTCCTCGAACGACGTCTCGGGATGGGCGTGGAGGTCGTGGCTCAGAGCGACCAGGTCGCCCATGTGCGCATCGACGACCGCCGCCGCGAGCTGCTTGGCGTCCACGGCGGCTAGTCGACGACCGCGACCACGTCGCCGGGACCGACGGAGTCACCGGGCACGACGCGGACTTCCTTCACCACGCCGTCGCGCTCGGCGCTGATGGCGTTCTCCATCTTCATGGCTTCCAGGATGCAGACCGTCTGGCCGGCTCGGACGGTGTCCCCAGGGGAGACCAGCACCTTCACGATGGTGCCCTGCATCGGCACGGTCACCGAGCCCGACCCGGTCCCGGGGGCGGACGAGCGCGCGGCGCGGGGACGTGCCCGCCCCGCCGCTCCGGTCCCCGGCGTGCCGGTCGAGCCGGTCGAGGACGTGCCGGTCGAGCCGGCCGAGCCGGTCGAGCCGGCGGCCGCGCCGGAGGAGGCGGTGCGGCCGGTCGGCACCCAGAGCTTCAGCCGGTAGCGACGGCCGTCCACCTCGGCGGTGACCTCGCGGGCCTCCAACTCCTCCGGCGAGTCCCACGACTCCGGGGGCGCCGGCGTGGGTGCGTCGGCTCCTCCGCCCACCGGGAGGTGGGAGAGGTCGAGGCGCTCCTCGACCCAGTTGGTCGAGTGGCGTGCGGCGACGAAGTCCGGATGGGAGAGGATGACGACGTCGGCGGGGATCGTCGTGGAGATCCCGGTGAGACGCGTCTCCTCCAGGGCGCGGAGCATGCGCCGCCGCGCGGCTTCCCGGTCCTCCGCCCAGACGATCAGCTTCGCCACGAGGTTGTCGTAGTACTGGCTGACGGTGTCTCCGGCCGCGTACCCGGCGTCGAGGCGGACTCCGGGGCCTGCGGGGGTGGCGAACGCGGTGATCGTCCCCGGGGACGGCGCGAACCTCCCGAGAGCGGGGTCCTCTGCGTTGATCCGGACCTCGATGGCGTGCCCGCGGCGCTCGATGTCGTCCTGCCCGAACGGCAACGCCTCGCCGGCGGCGATGCGGAGCTGCCACGCGACCAGGTCGAGCCCGGTCACGAGCTCGGTCACCGGGTGCTCGACCTGCAGGCGCGTGTTCATTTCGAGGAAGTAGAACTCGCCGTCCTGGTAGAGGAACTCGACCGTACCGGCGTTCACGTACCCGCACGCCTCGGAGACCCTCACGGCTGCGGCGCCCATCGCACGGCGCACCCCGTCCGGAAAATCCGGCGCAGGCGACTCCTCGACGAGCTTCTGATGGCGCCGCTGCGTGGAGCAGTCGCGCTCGCCGAGCCAGAGCACCCGGCCGTGCATGTCTGCGAGGACCTGCATCTCGACGTGGCGCGGCCAGGACAAGTAGCGCTCGAGGTAGACCTCCGACCGGCCGAAGTACGCCTGCGCTTCGCGCCGGGCGGACTCGACTGCGTCCGCCGCCCCGTCCGCGGCGTGCACGACCTTCATCCCGCGCCCTCCGCCGCCGAAGGCGGCCTTGACGGCGACCGGCCAGCCGTGGGTCTTTGCGAATTCGACCACCTCGTCGGCCGCGGTGATCGGCTCCGAACGTCCCGGCACGCCTGGGACGCCGACGCGGTCAGCGGCGAGCCTCGAGCTGATCTTGTCGCCCATCACCTCCATTGCGCCGGGGGGTGGTCCGACGAAGGTCACGCCCATGGAGGTCACGGCGCGCGCGAAGTCTGCGTTCTCCGACAGGAAGCCGTAGCCGGGATGGACCGCGTCGGCGCCGCTGCGCCGCAGCGCGTCGAGGATGGCACCCGTGTGCAGGTAGCTCTCGGCGGCCGTCTCGCCGCCGAGCGCGTAGGCCTCGTCCGCCATCCGCACGTGCATCGCCTCGCGGTCCAGCTCCGAGTAGACCGCGACGGTGGCGATGCCCATCTCCCGGCACGTGCGCATCACCCGGACGGCGATCTCCCCGCGGTTGGCGACGAGGACCTTTTCGAGCACCGGCCAACACTTGCACGCCGCATAGGGTTGCCGCCATGACGGCAGGTGGCTGGGACGTTCGACGTTTCGCGTCGCTGCCCTCGACGAACGACTGGGTGCTCGAGCGCGCGCGTGAGGGTGCACCTGCCGGCGTGGTGGCGGTCGCCGACCACCAGAGCGCAGGCCGGGGCCGTCTGGGGCGCCGGTGGGTCGCGCCGCCGGGATGCTGCCTGCTCGTCTCGGTGCTCCTCCGTCCCCTCGCCCCGGTCACCGCGCTCTTCGCCTGCACGGCGGCCGCGGCTCTCGCGACCTCCGACGCGTGCCGCCGGGTGGCCGGCGTCGAGCCAGGCGTGAAGTGGCCGAACGATCTCGTGATCGGGGACGAGAAGGTCGCGGGCATCCTCGCGGAGTCCGACGCGGCGGCGCCCGGCGGCAGGCCCGGCAGCACCGCCGTCGTCGTGGGCGTCGGGTGCAACGTCGAGTGGGCGCCGCCGG
>JASHUY010000101.1 GCA_030039755.1 Acidimicrobiales bacterium | reverse complement strand
AGGGGAGCGCGAGGACGCCCATGCCGACGCCCCACTCCAGCCAACACCGAGCACGCCCAGCACCGCTCCAGCTGCACCGATGGCCACCACGCGGGATCGCAACGTCCATGCCCCAGAACCCATGTTCATAACGGTACTGAAACTTGAAGCCCTCGTGATCGCGCCGGGTGCAGGCGTCTCCTTGATCCCCAGGGCATGCTCCGAGCTCGGCGGCAGAAGGGGACAGGCTGCCGAACGCCCGAAGAACGCCCCAGGCGAGGGGGGCGATGGGCTCCGGGTCTCGGGCCCCTCGGCTCCGGCCTCCGCTCCAAACCGCCGATAAGGGCCATTATGACAAAACAGAAGGCCGAACCACCAGGTCGCTCCTACCAGCTGAAATCAGCCGACGAGCGCGCGCCGTCGCCGACGGAGATCCCCCATTGAGCGGAGATCCCCCATTGCGTCGTCAACAATCGGAGTGGCTCGTTGCCGAAGGATCTCGCTCGTCGCGGGTCGAGACCCGACGACACAAGGGCGGCCTGGACTTGGCGACGCCGCGTGCCGCCGCAGCGACCGTTGCGGTAACCGGTAACTACGTGCATGTAATTGTCTGCTCGGCCTGAGGCACCTCTTGCAGGCTTCCCGGATCGATGGTCGTGGGTGGACGGGAGCTCCTCGCCTCTCGCGGGGACTCTCCCAGGCCCCGTCCCCCCGGCGCCCGGTTCGCCCCGGTCCGGGTTCTCCCCCGGTGCCCGGTTCTCCCCCGGTGCCCGGTTCTCCCCGGCCTCATGCTCACGGATCGGCGCGCGGGAGCTTCTCAGGCAGGGGCGCGGGATATCCGAGGAGGAACCCCTGCGCCGCGTCGCAGCCGAGGCGTGCGAGACGCATCAGCTGGGCATCGGTCTCCACCCCCTCGGCGACGACGTCGAGACCGAGGGTGTGCGCCAGGTGGATCATGGCGTCGACGATCGCCGCTTGCCGCCCGGCATGTCCGAGTGCGGCGACGAAGCTGCGATCCACTTTCACCACGTCCACCGGCAGGCGGGCGAGCCACGACAACGACGAGTACCCCGTTCCGAAGTCGTCGATCGCGATGCGGACGCCCAGCGCCCGCACGCGGTCGAGGCCGTCGCGGGCGTCGGCACGGTCCGTCATGAGCAGGGTCTCGGTGACCTCGACGGTCAGCGCCTCGGGCGGAAGGCCGCTCTCCTTCAACGTCTCCTCCACCTCGCGCGGGAACTTTCCGTTTGCGAGCTGCATGCCGGAGACGTTGACCGTGACGCCGACATCGGGCTCGCCGTCGCTCCGCCACGCCGCGCAGTCCTTGCACGCAGTCGCGAGCACGAACCGTCCGACGCCTGTGATGAGGCCCGTCGACTCCGCGATGGGGATCATCTCGGTCGGGGTGACGTCCCCGAAGGTCGGATGGTGCCAGCGGAGGAGCGCCTCACGGGCGAGCATCCGGCGCGTGATCACGTCGAGGAGCGGTTGGTAGACGAGCCGCAGCTGGCTTTCTCCGACCGCGTGGTGCAGTGCGGCCGCCATCTCCGCTCGGCGGGTCTCCTGGCGGTCTGAGGCGGGGTCGTACACCTCGACACGGCCGCGGCCGAGTTGCTTCGCACGGTACATGGCGTGGTCGGCGCGCGCGAGGAGCGTCTCGGCGGTGTCACCTGTGTCCGCAGGCGCGACGCCGAAGCTGGCGGCGACGAAGATCTCGCGGCCGCCCACCGAGAAGGGGTCGGCGAACCGCTCGGCGACCCGCTCGGCGACCGCGACGCCCTCGGCCACCGGGGCTTCGAGATCCTCGCAGAGCACGACGAACTCGTCGCCGCCGAGACGGGCGATCGTGTCGTTCGGACGGACCGCGCCTTGGAGACGGCGAGCGACCTCCAGCAGCAGACGGTCGCCTACGGAGTGGCCGGAGAGGTCGTTGATCGACTTGAAGTAGTCGAGATCCATGAAGACGACGGCCGCGCCCGTCGGTCGCCGTGCGGCCGTCTCCACGGCGTGCTCGATACGGTCAATGAGGAGCACCCGGTTCGCAAGGCCGGTGAGGGGATCGTGAAGCGCCTGGTGCTCGAATCGCGCCCGCTGCTCCGCCAGCTGCTCTTCGAGCCCTCTCCGGGTCATCTCGAAACGCCGAGCCATGCGCAGGACGCTCACGCCGAACGCGACCTGGAGCACCTGAAGGCCGCGGTCCAGGACCCCGTAGTCCGCGTGACGCTTCTCCACCTCCTCTCGGAGCACGTCCTCACAGACCGACCGCCACCGGACGTACAGCTTCGTGAGACCCGAAAGGGTGATCCGGCCTGTGAGCGCGGCCTCGCTGGCGGGGTCCCACTCTTCGGAGCGGTCTCGGGCGACGATCTGCCCGGTGACGAGGTAGTCCGCCACCGCCAGCGTCCCTGCGAGGGTCGAGCGCCGGACATCGGCCTCGACTGTCGGGGGCTGGCTCCTCGACTCCCCGAGGTCGCGCCACTCGGATACGAGGCGCTCACCGATCTCTTCCACGCGCTCTCGCAGCGCGAGACCCATCTCAGGCGCAGGACCGCCTGGCGCGACGCGACGCTTCGCGCCTCCCCTCGTGGTCATCGACCACCCCCATCCCACTCGCGTTCACCGCCGTGATCAGCACTCCCCAAGTGCGCACGATCGGTGCAAGCTCACACTAGCCGATCCCCCCATCCCCGTTGCACCGAGCGTCGGGCGCCCCGGGCCGGGCCTTGGACGATGGCCCGACCCCCCCGGACGCCCGCCACCACGCCACCGCGGCTTCGAGCTCCTCAGGGCCGAAATCGGGCCAGTAGGTGGGCGTCACGTAGAACGGCGCACCTACGACCTGCCACAGCAGGAAGTTGGAGAGCCGTTGCTCCCCCGACGTGCGCACGAGCAAGTCCACGTCCGGCATGGCTGGTTCGTAGAGGCAGTCTGCGAACGTGTGCTCGTCGATCCGGGTCCCCTCTTCCGCCTGTGACTCGATCAACTTGCGCGTCGCGTACACGAGCTCTTCGCGGGAGCCGTAGTCGAAGGCAAGCGTGAAGTTCAGTCCCGTGTTGTCCTTCGTCAACTCGACTGACTCGTCCATCTCCCGGAGGATGCGGCGGGGAAGCCGAGACGTGCCCGACACCGGCCGGCCGATGCAGCGGATCCGGACGTTGTTCCGATGCATCTCGAGGCGCCTGCCGAAGATGTTCTTGTGGAGGCTGAGGATGAAGTCGACCTCCAGCTTCGGGCGAGACCAGTTCTCGGTCGAAAAGCCATACGCAGTGAACCAGCGGATACCCAAGTTGTCCGCGGCCCGCACGACTTCGGCGAGCGTGGCCTCTCCCTGGCGGTGACCCTCCGTGCGCGCCAGACCCTTCGACTCGGCCCACCGGCCGTTGCCGTCCATGATCACGGCCACGTGCCTTGGTACGGCACTCGAGGTGTCGACCCCCTCGTCCGGCCCTTTCGCGTCGTTCGGGTCCTCGCTCACGCGCGGATTCTACGGGCGAGCTCCCCCGTCGCCCCTGCTCTCCCGTCGCCACGCTTCGCCGTCGCCCTGCTCTCCCGTCGCCACGCTTCGCCGTCGCCCGGCTCCCCCGTCGCCACGCTTCGCCGTCGCCCCGGCTCCCCGTCTCCCCGCACTTCCATGCGCCCCCGCTGGCCGGCGCGGCGGGTTCACCCTTTCCGTTGGGACACGGCCTCGCCGCGGCCGGCGCCACCGATGTCCGGTTCGGCTGTCTCCGCCGCCCGCACGCCGCCCTCTGCGCGAGGAGCCTCGCCTTCGCCCTCGCCCTCGCCCTCGCCGAAGCCGCCGATCCTGCGGTAGACGTCGACGGCGAAGCTCGTCGCAAGCGGGTCGGCGACCGTCAACTTGTAGCTCGGGCGCCCGTCGGCGGCGCGTTCTGCGCGGAGGAACCGCGTCGTCGAGGGCTGCGACCTACGGAACCCGTCCGCCAGGTCGAACTGGTGCGTCACGAAGAACACGGTCACGTCGCGCTCGAGGAGGGCCTGCACCACCTGACGTCCGATCTCGGAGCCTTCGCGCTCGTTCGTCCCGGAGAACGACTCGTTGAACAGGACGACGGCATGCCGCTTCAGCGCGGCCACGATGGCGTCCATCCGACGCAGCTCGTCGTCCAGGCGTCCGCTGCGCATGGAAGCGTCCTCCTCGCGGCCGAAGTGCGTGAACACGGCGCTCCGGACGCTCGCCTGGTAAGAGGACGCCGTGACGTACATGCCACACTGCATCATCAGCTGAGCGATGCCGACGCTCCGAAGGAACGTGGTCTTCCCCCCCGAGTTCGCTCCCGTCACCACGACGAGCGGCCGGTCGTCCGCGTCGGTGTCGTTGCCGACCACGGGTCCGGCCGCTTGCAACGTCAGCGACGCATCCCGGAGATCCGTGCACGAGAACCGGACGGGGGCGGGTGGGACCGGGGTCGGGAACACGACCGGTGCCCCTCGGGAGAGGAGCTCGGCCCGCAGGTTCAGGCAGGACACGTAGAAGCCCAGCTCTTCCCGGAAGAGCTTGAAGTAGCTCTCGATATGGTCAGCTGCTTGAGCTGCGGCGTTTGCCACATGGTTCAGTCCCCTGTTCGTCAGGTCGTCGAGCTCGTTGCCGGCCGCCTCGTCTCGGGGTGTGATCGAGAAGGAGTAGGAGGTCCGCGGAGCCAGACCGACGCGCTCGCGCCATCTCGGGCGCTTGGCGCCAGGTGACCGGAGGACGTAGTCGATCCCCGAGTTGTCGCGATCGAGCCGTGCGCTCAGGAGTACTCCGTCCCGGAAATGGAGCTGCCGAAGCTGCCTGCGGAGCATGCCGAGGTACTCGTCGTCGAGATCATGCCGGATGGAATCGAACAGATTTCTGAATCCCTCCGACCGAACCCGCTCCAGATGGTCGTCGGCGAGTTGACGCAGTTCGCCTAGCCGCGCGGCGAACGCCTCGAGCTGGTTGACGGCGCCCCCGAGGGTCGTCTGCGGCCTGCCCGAGCGGATGCCCCAGAGCAGCCCCCTTCTGTCCTCGAGCGCGGACACAACGAGGGAATAGAGCTCACGCACCGATTCTTCGTGTTCGATGCAATCTGCGAGAACGGCCTGCCGGTACAGGATCGCGTCGACGTCTTCCAGGCTCTCGTGAAGCACGCGTCTCGAAATGTCGAGCAGGAACCGGTCGCCCTTTGCCATCGTGAGCAGTAAGCCGTCGAGCTGGAGATCGCGCTCGAGGTCGCGGTGCAGCTCGTCGACCTCCGCCGAGAAGTCGAAATCACGGTCCGCGTAGAGGAGATGTGCCTTCATGGGATCCGTTCCAGGAGCTGCGGGTAGGTGAGCCGGTACTTCTCGGCGATCGCGAGGGCATACGCCAGCCCGTTGGCCGGGCCCCGCACCACCTTGAAGGTCCGTTGGGAGGGATCCCCGGGCACGATCGTGCTGATCATGGAGACGACCGACGGAGCGAGCGACGCCAGCTCGTCGATGAAGGACACGAAGACGCCGAGGCAGTTCTTCCCGATCAGCTTCCGCATGACCTCCGCGCCCAGGAAGCGCGCGTCCTCGAGCGACGTCGACGAGAAGACCTCGTTCATGATCACGATGCTGGCTGTCGTCGCCAACGCAAGCGTCCGTTGCATGTCGAGGAGATCGGACTCGAGCTTGCCTGCCAGCAGGGAGGAGTCTTCCTCGCGCTGGAAATGGGTGAAGATCCGATCGCACAGGAACAGCCGTGCTCGCTGCCCGGGCACCGGGAGGCCGAGCGCGGCCAGGTGGTGCAGCTGACCGAAGGTGCGCGCGAAGGTCGTCTTGCCGCCCTGGTTCGGCCCGGAGACGACGAAGATCCGCTCGCCCTGTGCAAGCCGGTAGTCGTTGGGGACGACGTTGCCACCCTCGGTGATCAGCTTCTTGGCGAGGGCGAGATCGAAGGTGTGCTCGACGAGCTCCTCCCTGGATTGCGCGTCTACTTCGGGGTAGCAGAAAGCGAGGCCCGCTGCGGTCAGGGGGTCGATGTAGTCGCGATAGGCGGTGAAGAACTGCAGCTCTCGGAAGAAGCGGAGTACGTCAGGATCGAAGAAGTTCCTATGGCGCTCCGCGAAGTTCCTGAGGAGCGCGAATTCCTCAGGGAACAGCCGCACGACGAGCGCGAGGATCTCCTCGCCCACTCTCGTCATGCCGGGCCAGAGCCGGTACTCGACGAGGTAGCTCCGCACAGACCCTTGGCGGAACCGAGCGAACACCGACTGGATCTCCTCGCTGTAGTCGGGCTCGCCCGCGTAGCGCGTCACCGTGACTCGTGGGCCGGCGATCTGCGCGCAGTACGAGACGCCGGCCAGCACCGCCTTGCACTCGCCCGTCTCGGCATCGAGACGCCCGAACTCGTCAGACCCCGCATACGTGTCGAGGAACTCTCGAAACCCCAGCATCCCCGCAGAGCCGAGCCGCGCGTCGCGCAGGGACGCCGCAAGCGACCGGACCGCGGCGCAGTAGATTGCGACCGCGTCGAGCGACCAACCCTGCCGTTGTTCGACCACGCGCATCTCCCGGGCCTGCGCGAGGTGGGAGAGCACTTCTCGGACCGAATCGGAGAACTGGCGAAGCGCCGACCACACCGCCGGATCTTCGAGGTCCCGGAACACTTCGTGCCGGTGGTGGATCAGCTGGACGTCCCGGCTCCGCAGGAGGAGCAGGTTCCCGAGCTCGTCGCGGTCCTCACGACCGCTCGTGATGCCAGAGACGATCTGGTCGAGGTGAAGGTCGGAGACGTGCTCGCTTCCCTCGACCTCCGTGACCGCGCGCCCAGGGGGTCGGAGCAGCCCAAAGGCCACCGAAGTCCCGGCACCCGCTGCCTCCATACACCACTCCCCTTCTCGCCGATGGGCGATGCACCCGATCGGCGGTCAGTAGGAGCTATCAGCCCGGGGGCGGTGCAGCGAGCTCCATCGCCGTTGCCACTCCATGTTACCAACCACACTCACCGGCCAAACCTTCGGACGCGCTCCGAAGTAGCGAGCGGGCTCTTGTGCGGAGCCGGATGCCCCCATGCCCGCGGAGACGTCAGGCCGGCAACTCTTGTGCGGAGCCGGATGCCCCCATGCCCGCGGAGACGTCAGGCCGGCCGTGCCTGCGCGCGTGCCCGGACCACGTGGGGACGGAGTACGCTCAAAGTGGCGATGGAGCTCGCCTCGTGCCGACCGGCTGATGGCTCCTGCACCGAGGAACTGATGCAGGAGGGACGAGTATGGACAGCTCCAGCCAGCTCCACCGGAGGAGGCGCCTGTTGTACCTGGCGCGCCACGGCAGGACCGCCCTCAACGCGAGCGGCGTCCTACGGGGAAGACTCGATCCCGATCTCGACGCTGTCGGCCGTCAAGAAGCACGCCGGCTAGGCGACGCGCTCGCGAGCTCGGGGATCACGACCGTCGTGAGCAGCCCGCTCTCAAGGGCGGTGCAGACGGCCGAAGCGATCGCCTCTCCGCTCGGCATCACCGTCCGCGTCGATCCCAGGCTCGTCGACCGGGATTACGGCCGGTGGGCAGGGAGCTCGATCGAGGAGATCGAGGCTGAATGGGGTTCCGTGGACGACGCTCCTGGCGTCGAGCCGGCAACCGAGGTGCGAGCGCGAGGGCTCGAAGTGCTCGAAGAGCTGAGGCGCGAAGACCGCGCGACGTGCGTGGTCGTGAGCCACGACGCGCTGAACCGGGCGGTCCTGTGCGCATTGGAGCCCTCTCTTTGCGAACCGGACCGGGTCGCGCAGCCCACCGGTTGTGCCAACGTCCTCACCTGGGCCGGCGGATCTTGGACCGTGCTCGCGGCGGGGCTCCTTCCAGGAGGAGCGACGCTCGGGCTCGCGGAGACCGCGGCGCGAATGCGGCGGTGGGAACGTGACTGAGCATCCGCCGTTTGGCCCCCCAAATGAAGCTGCAGGCAGGTCCTCCGTGTTCAGCGACGACGGCGCCCTCGTCCCGCTCCGCTGCTCCGTCCTGTTCTTCCGGGGCGACACGCTCCTTCTGTGCAGGCGGACCGACCCGGACGGCACTTGGGTGCTGCCGGGAGGAACGCCGCGGGCCGGTGAGTCGAGCGCCGCGGCGGCGCGACGAGAGGTCCTGGAGGAAACCGGGCTCCACATCGCTGCCGAGAGAGTCGCCTTCGTTCTCGAGACCTCTGACTGGAAACGGACGCACCACTTGATCGAGATCGTCTTCTTGGCTTCCGAGCGCGATCGATCGGCCGTACCGGAACGCCTCGAGGAACGTCTTGAGCCGGCGTTCGTTCCGCTCGGCACACTGCACAAGATCAAGCTCCGTCCGCCGCCACTCACCGGGTACATCCGCGGCTTCGTTCGATCACAGCGGCCGACCGGAGCGTATTTGGGAAACTTGTGGCGTCCCGAGGACGACGAGCACGTCCAAGGGGACCGCCCCCCGAGGCATTGACGGGACAATGGCGACACAGGCGTCGTCATGGCCACGCAGAAGCGGGGCCCACCCTACGATCTCCATAGGTGATGGAGTCCGCCGGTTCGCCGCAAGGCTGATGACTCCTAGTCGAAGTGTGAGCTCACATTGCCGGGAGGTAACCGCCGAGATGGTGACGTTCGGACGCATTCTCGTCGCATGGGACGGATCCGATGCTGCGGAGGCCGCCCTGCAGATGGCGACGTCGTACGCCGGCGTCGTGGGCGCGACGGTCGAAGCGCTCACGGTCTTCGACGGCCGCGCCCCCGCTGCACTCGTTGGCACTGTCGAGGAGCGAGGGCCCGAATACGAGAGGGTCACCGCACGCTTCCACACCCGTTTCGGAGATGGTCGGGTCCGGTTCCACGCGATCTCGACCAGGACGAACCCGGGCCAAGTCATTGCACAGTACGCGAAGGACCGAGGCTTCGACCTCATCGCCGTCGGACGCCCGGCAACTGACGGACGCGGTGACCACGATCATGCGGTTGAGGTCCTGGAAGCGCAGGCGACTGCGACGGTCCTCGTGGTGTCCACAGCTCTGACAGGGACATCGCCCGAAGGCTCCTCCGGTGGTCCCGAGATCCGGGCAGAAGCCTCGATGAGCGACGACCTGGGCCGGAGTCACGGGCATGGGCGCCCCTGACGCCACGGGGCGCCCCGCACCCCCGTCAAAGGGGAGCAAGCGGGGCTCCACCGCACTGCGTTTCGTGGTGGTCGTCGGCATCATGAGCTTCTTCGCCGACTTCACCTACGAGGGCTCACGGAGCATCGTCGGTCAGTACATGGGCCTCCTCGGCGCCGGTGCGCTGGCCATCAGCATGGTCAGCGGATTCGGCACACTGCTCGGCTACGGGCTGCGACTGCTGTCCGGCCCGGGGGCAGACCGAACGGGCAAGTACTGGCCGATCACGATCGCCGGCTACGCCCTTCAGATGACGGTCGTGCCTCTCCTGGCGCTCGCGGGAAGCTGGGAGATAGCGGCCGTGCTCATCGTCGCCGAACGCGTGGGAAAGGCCATCCGCAACCCTCCGCGGGACGCCATGCTGTCGCACGCGGCCGAAGAGATCGGCTACGGGTGGGCTTTCGGACTCCATGAGGCACTCGACCAATTCGGTGCGACGTTCGGGCCGCTCTTCGTCGCCCTCATGTTGCTCGTCTTCCATCACGACTACAAGTGGGCGTTCGCGCTCCTCGCGGTGCCCGCGGGCATCGAGCTCGCCGTCCTCGCCGTTGCGAGGCTCTCCTACCCGAACCCCTCCGACCTCTCGCACGCGTCCGCCAAGATCACGACGACGGACACCATGCCGCGGGTCTTCTGGATCTACTTCGGCGCGGCGGCTCTCGTCGGCGCAGGCTTCGCCGACTTTCCCTTGATCGCCTACCACTTCGAGCGATCACGGATCGTGTCCACGGATCTCGTTCCTGTGTTCTACGCCGTTGCGATGGCGGTCGGGGGCGCCGGGTCGCTCGTCTTCGGGCGGCTGTTCGATCGCTTCGGCATGCGGCTGCTCGTTCCGCTCACCCTGCTTTCCGCCGTGTACGCGCCCTTGGTCTTTCTCGGCGGTTTCTGGGCCGGGCTCGCCGGCGTCGTCTTCTGGGGCATCGGGACCGGCGTGCAGGAGTCGATCATCCCCGCCGCCGTGGCGAGAATGGTGAGCAAAGACCGTCGCGCGTCGGCATTCGGCATCTTCACCGGTGGGTACGGCGTGGCCTGGTTCGCCGGTAGCACCGTCATCGGTGTGCTCTTCGGGATCTCGCTGCCGGCCGTCGTCGCGTTCGCGGTCGTGAGCGAGGTCGCAGCGCTGCCCTTCTTCATCTCCGCTACGCGTCGTGCGCGCGCGCAGCTCGAGGCGAGTTGAGCACGACGAGCTACCCTGATCCAGGAGGACGCTCGACCGGTGAAATCAGAAGATCAGCGCTCTTCGGCATCGCAGTCGCGGCCGGCGTGCCTCTCGCGGCGCCGAGCGTTGCGCGGTCGGCCCCCGGGGTGCCGAACGTCGTCGACCGTGCGCCGCGCACACGAGCTCGGCAGTCCGTCGTGCTCCTCCTCCCCGAGGGATCCACGTCGCGGTGCGAGGTCACCCGGAGAAACCGCTCATCACAGGTGGCCCACGCGCGGCCCACGGAATCGCTAACCTGTTGCAAGCGGGATGAAGCCCCCGTCGGGTCCGGCCCCGGAACCGCCTCGATTGAGCTGATGGCCTCTGTACTGGTTCTGGTTCGGTCCTGTGCGGAGGGTCCATGGCGACGACGGGGGTCGTGGGAGAGCAAGGGTCGCCCGATTGCCCCGGTGACACGGCGTGGTAGCCGGTTACGGTCCAAGCGGGGACGGTCGGTCGTCGCGGACGGCCGTAGCCAACTCCTGGCATGCGCCTGGTGGGCGGTCGTGGTTCGGACGAGCACTGCCGGCGGTGGTCGGAGCACTCGCTCTTGCGATGATCGCGGGTGCGGTATATGTGCCGATTCACGGAGGTGCTGCCGTGGGCATCGCCCCGACGGTGATTCTTGGCTCACTGGCCGGCCTGGCGAGCTGGCTCGTCTGGAAAATCGTCGGCACCGTCTGGCAGATTGATCGAGCGATCGACAACACCCTTTTGTGCTTGTCCGCGCGTCGACGGTGGCTGCTCTTCCCCGATCAGATCTTCGCCGTGAGGGGCGATGCCTACGGGCTGTTCCTCGTGCTCGTCACGGCTCAGGGAAAGATCTGGCTGTGGGCGCGCATGGGCGACCGCGCCGGGCTCTTGGCTGCGATCCGACGATCGAGTCCTCGAGTGGACCTCGACAGATACGCGGAACCGCGACGCCTATAGCGCGGCGATCGGCCTCGTGGAAATTGAGGGGTCGTCGACGAACGGTCGCGTTGTCGGTCCGCTGCCGCCGTTGCCGAGGAAGTGAAACGGCCCTTTCTTTGTGCCTTCTGACCTGCTATGATGTGCCCGGCGATGGAGCTCGCCTGGCCGGGATGTGCGCTGGCCGGAATGCCGTTGGGCTGACAGCTCCTGCTCCTCAGGAAAGGAGCAAGCCTATGCCTGCGAAGAGGTGAGGTTCGGCCAACCGTCACACACGCGAAATGGGCTGTGATCGCCCACGTGTGAACGTGCCGAGCAGACGGGATCTTCAACCCTTTCCCATACCGGCTCACGTCGCCGACGGAAGCATTCCCGCGGTCCGGCGTTGCGGACGGCTGCGGTACCAGACCGTCCAGCTCCCCTTTGGTGGCCGAGGTCTACGCGCGTCTGCCACGTGAAGGACATCTTTCGGAGACACCATGACCATGCAATCTCAACCAGTCGACCGTGCCGATACCGGCGCGGCCACTGCCCCCGTGCGAGGGATTCAGGAGTTCGGGCCGGTGGCCGATCCCACCTCCCTCGGCCTCGCCGCTTTTGCGACGACGACGTTCGTCTTCGGCCTCTCGTATACGACCTTGTGGAGTACCGATGCAGGCGTTGCCTCAACCCTCCAGCTGGCGCTGGTCTACGGAGGAGCGATTCAGGTACTCGCCGGCATCTGGGCGTTTGCAAGGAGGCTCACGTTCCCGGCGGTCACGTTCTGCTCCTATGGGGCCTTCTACGTGGCCTACTACGTGTATGCGACCTCCATCGCTCCCGGACTGCATGGCGGCGACGTCGCGACGTCCTTCGCCTTGTTCCTGTTGGCTTGGTTGATCTTCAGCTCGTACGTGGGGATCGCCTCGCTGCGCGTGAGCGGCACCAACGCGGCGGTGTACTTCTTTTGGTGGTTGGCGTATCTGCTTCTTGTGATCGGCGAGTTCCTGGGCAACACCAACGTCATCATCGGCGGGGGCGCCGCGGCGATCGCATCGGCGGGTGCCGCGTGGTACACGTCGGGCGCGTTGCTCATAAACCATACGTTCGGCAAGGACCACCTCCCACTGTTGCCTGCACATTCACACTGAGGTCCGCACTGCAAGCCGGGCCGGTGCCGGAGCCGTTGGCTGCTTCGGGTGATCCCAACACGCGATGGCGCGTCGGCCGAGTCCCTGGTTGCCGGAAGCATCATGGACTCGGCCCCTTCGGTCCGGCGGAGCCCGGTACTTGCGGTGTCAGTCGCCGACGGTTTCGGCCGCGGCGTCGACGCGGGCGTTCTGCACGTGGGCGCACGTCTCCCTCGTCGCTCCAATCGACGTCGTCGATCGTTCCGAGCGACGAAGCAGGCGAAGGCGGAGTCCCACCCGTGGATCCACCATCACGTGCCACGCGGGCAACCAGGCGCTCGGGTCGCGTCGTAGAAGACGTCGTGCGCGCACGCCCCGCACCCACATGACCGGCCGAGGATGCCGGGCCCGCGCGCCGACGGAGAGAAGCAGCAACGGCCACAGCTCCGCTGTCGCATGCTCGGGGTACACCCGGGCGCTCGTCAGAACGAGCGAAATCGAGGGATGGAGCGGCCGGGGAACGCTGCCCCAGTCTCCTCCGGCAAGCCACGTCGCAGCTTCCGAAACGCTCATTCTGCTATCCGAAGGACGGTGCACCCCT
>JASHUY010000100.1 GCA_030039755.1 Acidimicrobiales bacterium | reverse complement strand
GTCCTCGTACTTCTGCGACAGCTGGCCCGTCGACCCAAGGTAGACCGTGAGCGCCGAGCTCAACTGGAGGGTGACATCTCCCGCGCGGTCCTCCGTCACGCTCGCGACCTGGCCTGCGAACGCCTTCGGGAGCGACGTCACCACGCGCAGCGCCGCACCCAGTCCGCGTGCCGTCGACCCCGGCGGTCCCGGCGGCTCGCCGCCCGAGACACGGGGCAAACCCGCCTGCGGCCGCGCCTGCGACGCGAGAACCTTGCCCGTCCGGTCGACGAGCGCCCAACCCGCCGACGCGGGCGTTTCTCTCACGACGGCGACGGGGGTCCGCTCCTCGACCGTGATCCGCACACCGTCCGGCCACTCGCGCGCGACCGTGGCGTGCGCGACCCAAGGGAGGCGCTCGACGCCGGCCACGGCTGACGCACCGACGTCGAGGAGCGGCGGATGGTCGGTGAGGCCGGCGGCGGCCACGATCTGGCCGACGGGCGTGTGGACCGCGCCGACGACGGTGACGACGCGGGCTGCGAGCAACCTCGAGTGCAGCGCCAACCACCCCGCCACGACGACGACCACCACCGCCAGCACGACCAGCGCGACGCGCAGCCGCCGCCTCGCCTCGCTGCGGAGGACCTCGGCTCGGCGGGCGCTGATGCGCGGATCGATGGGCGAGCTCGGCCGCCCTGTCGCCCCGCGCGCCGTGGGGGACGCCACGGGGCGCGACGTGGCACGCGCCACAGGGCGCGACGTGGCACGCGTCCGGGGGCGCGACGTCGGACGCGCCGTGGTCCGCGACGTCACGGGTTGCCCCCCGTCGGGTCGTGGACCTCGTCGCCGAGAGGGTCGGGCCCGAAGCCGACGAGCTTCACCTCGGGTCGCAGGAGGACGCCGGTCTCCGCAAACACCGTCCGTCGCACGTGGGACATCAAGGCGACGACGTCGGCTGCCCGGCCGCGGTCGTCGGCCTGGATGAAGTTGGCGTGCTTCTCGGACACCCGCGCGCTCCCGAGCCGCAGGCCTCTCAAGCCCGCCGCCTCCACCAGACGGCCCGCCGAGTCGCCGGGCGGGTTCGTGAACACCGACCCGGCGTTGCTCCCTCCGGGTTGGTGCTCGCGTCGCCAGCGGACGATCTCCGAGACGAGCGCCCTCCCGCCTTCGGGGTCGCCGCGCCGGGCTCCGAACTCGGCCCACACGACCACCTCGGCGTCGCCGAGCGCCGAGGTGCGGTAGCCCAGACGCAACCGCGCGGCGTCCGCCTCGCCGCCGCCGCTCCCCTCGAGGACCACCGACCGGTACCGGACGAGGCAGGAGGCGGTGTCCGCACCGTGGCCCCCCGCGTTCATCTTGAGCGCGCCGCCGACGCTCCCGGGTATCCCCACCGCCCACTCCAGGCCCCTCACGCCGGCGTCGACCGCGCGACGCGCGAGCACCGGAAGCCCCAGGGCGCCGCCTGCGCGCACGACGACGAGCGCGCCGGGGTCGACGAGCGCGCCGGGGCTGACCGGGCTCACGACCTCGAGCCCTGCGAGGCCGCCGCCGGGTCGCACCACCACGCCGGGGAACCCCGTGTCGGCGACGAGCAGGTTCGACCCCTTCCCGAGCACGAGCACCGGAATCCGTCCGGCCGACCCGCTCGACTCGAGGGCGTCGCGCAACATGAAGAGATCGTCTTCGCTCCCGACGTCGACGAGCACCGCCGCGTTGCCCCCGACGCGATAGGTGGTGAGCGCGCCGAGCGGCGTGCCGAGCCGGGCTCGCCCCCCGAGACGCGCCGCGAGCCCGGCCGCGGCCTCCCCGACGGCCGACACGTCAACCCTCGCGCGCCCGCCCGTCACCCCTCGGCCCCCGCGCGCAGGGAGATCAGCTCCTCGGGCAGCGTCGTCAGATCCCCCGCCCCCAGCGTCACGCAGAGATCGCCGGGGCGCAGCAGCGCAGCGACCGCGCCGCGCAGCTCCTCGCGCGACGGGATGTAGACGACAGGGCGGTCCCCGGCGTGACGCTCCACGGCGTCGGCGACCAGCCGGCCGGACACCCCCGGCACCGCAGCCTCCCCTGCGCTGTAGACGTCGGTCACGAAGACGAGGTCCGCGTCGTCGAACGCGGACGCGAACGACTCCGCGAGCGCCGAGGTGCGGGTGTAGCGGTGGGGTTGGAAGACCGTCACGATCCGCCGCCACCCCCCGACCTTGGCTGCGGCGAGGGTGGCGCGCACCTCCGAGGGGAGGTGCGCGTAGTCGTCCACGAAGGTGACGCCCCCCGCTTCCCCGCGGAATTCGAACCGACGCGGCACGCCTGCGAAGCGGGCGAGCGCCGACGCGGCCGCCTCGAACGGCGCGCCGATCTCGAGCGCGCCGACCGCGGCGAGCGCGGCGTTGCGCGCATTGTGGACACCGGGCACCGCGAGCTCGACCCGCCCCAAGGGCCCGGCAGGCCCGTGCAGGTCGAAGCCGACGGCGCTCCGTGCCGCCACCACGCCGTCCATGCGGTAGGTCGCGCCTGGCGCCGTGCCGACGGTCACCGCTCTCGCCTGCAGGGCGAGACGCGCGGCGACCGGGTCGTCCGCACCCACCACCTGCCGTCCCGACGAGGCGAGAAAGCGGGCGAAGGCGTCCGTGAGCGACTCGAAGGTGCCGTAGTGGTCGAGGTGGTCCGGCTCGACGTTGGTGACGAGGGCGATGTCGGAGCGGAGAGAGCCGAAGGAGCCGAAGCTCTCGTCGGCCTCCATCACGAGCCACTCGCCGGCGTCCCACACCGCGTTCGTGCCCGTCTCGTTCACGTCCGCGCCGATGACGTACGACGGGCGCAACCCCGCGTCGACGAGGACCAAGGAGAGCATCGATGCGGTCGTCGTCTTGCCGTGGGTTCCCGCGACGGCGACGCACCTGCGGCTCTGCGCGATCGCCGCGAGCACCGAGGACCGACGGACGACGGGGATGCCGCGGTCCCGCGCTTCGGCGAGCTCCACGTTGTCTTCGGGGACCGCGGGCGAGTAGGTGACGAGGTCCGCACCCGAGACCTGCTCGCGGGCATGGCCGATCGACACGCCGATGCCCGCCGCGCGGAGCCGTTCGGTGACCGGCGAAGCCTTGACGTCGCTGCCGCTCACCTGGTGGCCCATCCCCACGAGCACGGTGGCGATCGCGCTCATGCCGACGCCACCGACCCCGACCACGTGCACCCGGCGCGGACGCGACAGATCCACCCCGTCGGCCGGGCCCGTGCCCACGGCGGGGTCAGCGGGCACTGGCGACCACCAACCTGCCGATGCGGTCCGCCGCGTCGGGGCGGCCGAGAGCCCGGGCGGCCTCCCCCATCGCGTGCAGGCGACCCGGGTCGCCGAGCAGTCCGTCGAGCACCGACGCCAGCAGGTCCGCGTCGCAGTCGGGATCGGGCACGAGGATGGCGGCGCCCACGTCGACGAGCGCGCGCGCGTTGGCGCTCTGGTGGTCCCCGGGCGCGCCCGGGAGCGGCACGAGGACGGACGGCACGCCCGCGACCGTGAGCTCCGCGACGGTGCTCGCGCCCGCACGGCAGACCATCACGTCGACCGCCCCGTAGAGGCGCGCCATGTGGTCCTCGAATTCGACGATGCGGTAGAAGAGCCCGTCGCCGGGCGCCGCGAGACCGCGTGCCGAGGCGTCACGCCGGACCTGCGCCGCGTCGCGACGTCCCGTCACGTGGTAGAGCGTCCGGTCCCTGCGCCCGCGCCAGCGTTCCGCGAGCCCGAGCGTCGCCGTGTTCACGCGCCTGGCACCGAGCGAGCCACCCACGACCCCGACGACGCTGCGGTCCTCGGGCAGCCCGAGCTCCCTTCTCGCACGCGTCGCGCCCTGTCCGCTGCGGTCGACCCGGGTGATCTCGGGACGCACCGCCACGCCGGTCACCACCGCCCTCGGGAGCCCGCTCTCCGGGAAGGCGACGGCGTTCGCCGCGGCGCGCTTGGCAAGGAGCCGGTGCACCGCGCCGGGCACCGCGTCGATGGTCACGAGGACGAGCGGCACGCCGAGCACGACCGCGGCGGCGTCCGCCGGGAAGCTCGCGTAGCCGCCAACCGAGACGACCACGCGTGGACGCCTGCGCGCGAGGTCCACGACCTCACGAACGGTCGCCCACACCAGGCCGGCCACGGCACCGAGGTTCGCCTTCAGCGACGACGCGTCGAGCCGCCGCACGATGCCGCGTCCGGGCAGGAGCGTGAACGGGAAGCCCTCGCCGGCGAGGAGCAGCGCCTCCTGTCCGCGCCGCGAGCCGACGAGCTCGATCGTCGCCGGCTCGTGACCGAGCGCACGGATGGAGCGGGCGATCGCCAGCGCCTCGAAGACGTGCCCACCCGTCCCTCCACCGGAGATCACGGCGAAGGGCCTCGCGCTCATTCCGCCCTGATCCGATCGCCGTCGGCGGGGCGGCGTTCGACCCCGGTCCGCTCGCGACGGGCGATGCTCACGAGGATCCCCGCGCCCGCCATCGTGATCACGAGCGAGGAGCCTCCGTACGAGATGAAGGGCAGGGGGATGCCGGTCACCGGCAGGAGACCGATCACCGCCCCCACGTTGATCACCGTCTCCACGCCGATCCACGCGACCAGCCCCACCGCGAGGAGCCCACCGAAACGGTCGGGGGCGCGGCTCGCCACCCGGAGCCCGAACCAGCACAAGGCGCCGAGCAGCACGAGGACGCTGATCGTGCCCACGAGGCCGAGCTCCTGGCCGATCACCGAGAAGATGAAGTCGGAGTGGGGATTGGGCAGGAAGCCCCACTTCTCGGTGCCGTTCCCGAGCCCGACGCCGAAGACGTGCCCGGAGCCGAGCCCGATGAGCGACTGCACCACCTGGTAGCCGGATCCCGACGCGTGCGCGCCAGGGTCGAGGAAGGACAGCAACCGCTCGCGCCGGTAGGGGTCGAGGAGGCTCACCACGACGGCGAGGGCGGCGACGGCTGCGCCCACCTTCAGGATGGGGCGGAACGACACGCCCGACGCGTACAGGACCGACAACCCGATGCACCCCAGCACGACCGCGGTGCCCATGTCCGGCTGCAGCAGCACCAGCCCGCCTGCGGCGACGGTGACCAGGAGAAGCGGCCCGATCACCGTGCGCTGCCCACCCCCCGCGCTCTCCCTGCGCACCACGAGGTCCGCGCAGAAGACGGCGAGCGCGAGCTTCATGACCTCGGAGGGCTGGACGTCGAACGAGCCGAACCCGATCCATCGGCTCGCCCCTGTCGCGCGAACCGCCAGATGCGGGACCAGGACGAGCACGAGCCCGCCGAAGGCCACGACGACGAACAACCGCGCGAGGCGCCGCCACCTCCGGTAGTCCATCCGGCTCGTCACGACCATGACCACCGAGCCGAGCGCGAGCCACATGCACTGGCGGACGAGGATCGACCACGCCGACCCGTACGTCTCGATCGAGACGACCTCCGACGCCGACCCGACCATCACCGTCCCGAGGACGCAGAGCGCGGCAACGAGCGTCACGATGATCATGGAGGTGGGCAGCTCGCGCAGGAGGACCACCGCGCGTGCCTGGCGCGCCACCGACTTGGTCGCCGTCATGGGGTCTTCCCTCTCGACCTCTTGAACTTCGCGGATCCCGGTGCACCATCGTCGCCGACGGGGACCGCTCCGTGGGGGACCGTCCGCATCAGACCTCGGCCTCCGCCCGCATCAGATCTTGGCCTCCGTGAGGTACACGCCGTAGAAGATGCCGAGGGCGAGCGCGGCGAAGAGGCCGGCGAGGATCCACAGCCGCACGATGACGGTGGTCTCGGGCCACCCCATCAGCTCGAAGTGGTGATGGATCGGCGCCATCCGCAGGACCCGCTTGTGGAAGACGCGGAAGCTCACGACCTGCACGATCACCGACAGCGTCTCGATCACGAACAGCCCCCCGAGGATGGGGAGCAGCAGGTCGAGGTTCAAGAGCAGGCAGAGCGCGCCGAGCCCCGACCCGAGGGCGAGCGACCCCGTGTCGCCCATGATGATCTTGGCAGGTGCCGCGTTCCACCACAGGAAGCCGAGGCACGCGCCTGCGAGCGCGACCGACGTGAGGGCGAGGTCGATGCCGTACGCGGGGAGCAGGTGGAAGATCTCGACGTGCCGGAAGATCCAGTACCCGAGGATCGCGAGCACCGAGAAGCAGAACGTCGACGAGCCGGCGGCGAGCCCGTCGAGCCCGTCGGTCAGGTTCACCGCGTTGGAGGTCGCCACGAGCACGAGCACCGCGAAGACCACCCATCCGGCCTGGCCGAGCTGGATCCCGGGAGTCTCCAGCCGCGTGAACGACAGCCTCGTGGAGGTGTGCGCCCAGTGCACGGCGAGCTCGGCGAAGAGCACCGACGCGACCACCTGGGCGCCGAACTTCGCGCGCTTGTTGAGTCCGAGACTGCGACGGTTCCGCACCTTGATCCAGTCGTCGAGCGCGCCGATGGCCCCGAAGAGCAACACGGCGATCACGACGAGGAGCCCCTCGGCCGAGAACTTCACCTCGGTGCCGAAGTGGCCGATGACGTAGCCGCCGCCCACCGCGCCGACGATGGCGATCCCGCCCATCGTGGGCGTCCCCGCCTTCGCCGTGTGGGTGGCGGGCCCCTCCTCCCGGATGTGCTGGCCGATCCGGTTGCGCAGGAGCCAGCGCATGAGGACCGGCGTGCCGAGGATGGCGAGCCAGAACGCGGACGCGCCTGCCGCCATGATCGAGAGCACGGTCAGCCACCTCGGCGGGGGCGCCGACCGGACGGGAGCGACGCCAGCACCTCTGCGGCGACGGCCCGGTCGTCGAACGGGAGTCGGCGATCCCCCACCTCTTGCACGGTCTCGTGCCCCTTGCCTGCGACGAGCACCACGTCGCCGGGACGGGCGCGCCCGATCGCCACCTCGATGGCACGGCGCCGGTCCGGCTCCACGACCGGCCGTGCCGGCGGCTCGGCCGCGTCGATCCCTCGCAGCACCTCTTCGATGATCGCCCCGGGGTCCTCGTGCCGGGGGTTGTCGGACGTGACCACGACGACGTCCGCCGTCCGGGCGGCGACCGCGCCCATGAGCGGGCGCTTCGAGGGGTCGCGGCCGCCGCCACACCCGAAGACGACGATGGTCCGCCCTCCGCCCGCGGCTGCGACGCGTCCGCCCTCGGCGAGCACGGCTTCGAGCGCGGCAGGGGTGTGCGCATAGTCGACGAGCACCGAGAAGCCGAGCGTGCCGGTGTCGACGACCTCCATGCGCCCGGGGACGGGACGGGCGGCGGAGAGGCCCTCCGCCACGGCGGCCGGCGGCACCCCGAGGGCGGCCGCGGCCTCCGCGGCCAGCTGGGCGTTCGTGACGTTCACGAGACCGGTGAGCGGCACGACCACCCGCTCGCCCCGCCACGTGAACGAGGAGGAGCCGACGCGTAGGGCCACGTCGCGCACCCCTGTCCGCGTCACCCCGACCGCCGGGACCCGCGCGCCCTCGAGGATGCGCCGGCCCCACGGATCGTCGGCGTTCACGACCGCGGCTCTCGCCCGCGCGGGGTCGAAGAGCATGGCCTTCGCGTCGAAGTACGCCTCCATCGACCCGTGGAAGTCGAGGTGGTCATGGCTCAGGTTGGTGAAGACCGCCACGTCGAACCGGATCGCGTCGACACGCGCCTGGACGAGCGCGTGGCTGGACACCTCCATCGCGACCGCGGGCCGGGGCAGCGCCGGATGGGCGTCGCGCGCGCCGGCGAAGGCCCGCTCCAGGTCGGTGGACTCGGGCGTCGTCCTCGCGCCGCTGAGGGTGCCGATCACCGTCGTCGGGTGCCCCGCGTGCTCGAGGACCGCGCCCAGGAGGTGGGTGACCGTGGTCTTGCCGTTGGTCCCGGTCACGCCCGCCATGAGGAGGGACGACGCGGGGTGCCCGTAGAAGGCGGCGGCGAGGCGCGCCATCGCCGCGCGCCCCGTCCCCGGCGCGACCCGGACCTGGACGACCTCGCGGGGGAGCGGCCCCACGTCGTGCTCCCTCACGACGCCCACCGCCCCCTTCCCGACCGCCTCCGGCGCGTACGCGTGGCCGTCGGCGTCGTGCCCGACGAGGCAGCAGAAGAGCGCGCCCGGGGTGACGAGCCTGCTGTCGTGCTCGACGCCGCCGACGTCGACGCCGTCGGGGTCACCCGACGTCTCGAGCACGTCGATCTCGTCGAGCAGGAGGGTCATGCGCACGGAAGGCTGCGGGGGAACACGGGCACGGACCATCCGTGAGCCGAGGCCCCAGCGGATGGTAGCCGTCTCACGTCGCGTCCCGGACCAGCGCTGTGAGTGTCTTGGGCGTCGCGACCTGCGGCTTGCCGTCGAGGCCCGGCGTCGTCGGGACGTCGTAGCGGTGCAGGGCGTACGCCATGATCTTCGAGAACACCGGGGCGGCCACCGCCCCGCCGTAGATGGGCGTCGGCCGGTCGAGCACCACGATCGCCGAGAGCACCGGGTGGTTGGCCGGGGCGAACCCGACGAACGTGGCGTCGTACGCGCCGGGGACGTAGCCGGCCGTGCCGTCGTCCGCGGCGACCTGCGCGGTCCCGGTCTTTCCCGCGACGAGGTACCCGGGTATCGCCGCCGCGACTCCGGTGCCCGCGTCGACCACCTGCTCGAACATCGCCAGGAGCTGCTTGTCGACCGCGGACGAGATGACCCGGTGCGTGCGCGACGGCGCCGTCGGCACGACGCCTCCGTCCGCGCTCACGGTGGCGCGCACCAGCTTGGGCGCGACGAACGTCCCGCCGTTCGCGACCGCGTTGTAGGCGTCGAGCACCTGCAGCGCGCTCACCGCGTCCACCTGGCCGATCGCGAGCGACACGTAGTCCGTTGTCGACCACTCCGGCGATGTGACGATCAGCCCGGGAGACGCTCCGGGGAAACCCAGCCCGGTTGTCCGGCCGAAGCCGAGCCGCTTCACCTGCGCCAGGAGGCGTGTCTCGCCGAGTCGCTGCGCGACCTCCGACGTGCCGATGTTCGACGACTGGGCGAGGATCTGCGTGGCCGTCATCTCCTCGGTGGGATGCGGTGTGGCGTCGTGGAACACGTACCCGTCGATCATCCGCTCGTCCGGGACCGTGAACGTGGTCTGCGGGGTGACCACTCCGGCGGTGAGCGCCGCGGAGAACGTCACGAGCTTGAACACCGACCCCGGCTCGTAGAGCTGCGTCACGGCGCCGTTGGTCGGCGCCTCTTCGACAGGGCCGCC
>JASHUY010000099.1 GCA_030039755.1 Acidimicrobiales bacterium | reverse complement strand
GCGATCTGCCACATGGGGCCCGAGAAGCAGATGGACGCCCGCGGCGCGGGGTGTCCGGCCTCGCCGTCCACCCCGGCGGGCGCCGCGTACCGGTAGAGGCCGCGGAGGGTGCCCGAGCGGACGGCCTCACCCTCGGGGCCCGCGGGCAGCGAGGGCATCGTGTAGTTCTCGTTGTAGAGCGTGATGTACCAGAACCGGTCTTCAGGCTGCTCGCCCATCATCCGCCGGACCGCGTCGTCGACGACGATCGCCACCTCGTACGCGAAGGCCGGGTCGTAGACGACCGCGGCCGGGTTGGTCGAGGCGAGCAGCGGGGAGTGCCCGTCGTCGTGCTGGAGCCCCTCCCCGAGAAGCGTGGTGCGACCGGCGGTGCACCCGGCGAGGATCCCGCGCCCGCGCATGTCCCCGAGCGCCCAGAGGAGGTCGCCCACGCGCTGGAAGCCGAACATGGAATAGAAGAGGAACACCGGGAGCATCGGGCGGCCCCAGGTCGCGTACGACGTGGCAAGGGCGGTGAACGCAGCGGTGGCCCCCGCTTCGGTGATGCCCTCTTGCAGCAACTGGCCGGAGGCGCTCTCGGCGTACTTGAGCGGGAGGTCGGCGTCGACTGGCACGTAGCGCTGACCCCCCGGGGCGTAGATCTTCGCTTCGGCGATGATGGGCTCGAGCCCGAAGGTCCGGGCTTCGTCGGAGACGATGGGCGCGACGAGGGCTCCGAAGTCGGGGTCGCGCACGAGGTTGCGCAGGAGGCGGGCGAAGGCCATGGTCGTCGACGCCGCCTGGCTGCCCGACCCGGCCATGAGGTCGGCGAAGACCTTCGGGTCCGGGAGGACGACTTTGGCGGGCCGGACGAGGCGGCGGGGAACCGCTCCCCCGAGCACCTTGCGCCGTGCCATCAGGTACTCGTACGCCTCGGATCCCTCCGGTGGCCGGTAGTAGGGAGGCACGTCCGCGTCGAGCGCCTCGTCGGGGATCTCGCCGGCGAGGTAGAGCCGGTCGCGGAGCGCCCGCAACTGGTCCCTGGTCATCTTCTTGATCTGGTGCGTCGCGTTGCGGGCCTCGATCTGGGGCCCGAGCGTCCATCCCTTGATGGTCTTGGCGAGGATCGCGGTCGGTGCCCCGCGTTGCTCGGTCGCGAGCTTGTAGGCGGCGTAGAGCTTGCGGTAGTCGTGACCTCCGCGCGGGAGCGTGCGCAGCTCGTCGTCGGTCAGGTGCTCCACCATCTTGCGCAACCGGGGATCGGGCCCGAAGAAGTGCTCCCGGATGTACGCCCCGGACTCGACGGCGTACTTCTGGAACTCGCCGTCGACGGTCGTGTTCATCTTGTCCAAGAGGACGCCGTCCACGTCGCGGGCGAGCAGCTCGTCCCAGCGCGAGCCCCAGATCACCTTGATGACGTTCCATCCCGCGCCGCGGAAGAGCGCCTCGAGCTCCTGGATGATCTTGCCGTTGCCGCGCACAGGCCCGTCGAGCCGCTGGAGGTTGCAGTTGACGACGAAGATCAGGTTGTCGAGGTGCTCGCGGCCGGCGACGCCGAGGGCGCCGGTGGACTCGGGCTCGTCCATCTCCCCGTCTCCGACGAAGCACCAGACCTTGCTGGCGCTCGTGTCGACGAGCTCGCGGTGGTGCAGGTAGCGGTTCACGTGGGCCTGGTAGATCGCGTCGATCAGGCCGAGGCCCATGGACACCGTCGGGAACTCCCAGAAGTCGGGGAGCGAGCGGGGGTGGGGGTAGCTCGGCAGCCCGCCGCCGACCTCGTGGCGGAAGTTGTCGAGGTCCTGCTCGCTCAGCCGTCCCTCGACGAAGGCCCTGGCGTAGATGCCGGGCGAGGCGTGCCCCTGGACGTAGACCTGGTCGCCGGCTCCGCCGTCGTCCTTGCCACGGAAGAAGTGGTTGAACCCCACCTCGTACAGCGACGCGGAGCTGGCGTAGGTGGACAGGTGCCCGCCGATCCCGTCGGTGCGCATGTTCGCCCGGACCACCATCGCCGCCGCGTTCCACCGGATGTAGGCGCGGATGCGGCGCTCGAGGTACTCGTTCCCCGGGAACCACGGCTCCTCGTCCGCGGGGATCGTGTTCACGTAGGGCGTGGAGACCGTCGAGGGGAAGTCGACCTGGAGGGCCCGCGCGCGCTCGAGGAGCTTCATCAGCAAGAAGCGCGCCCTCGTCCGGCCCCGCGTGCTCACGACCGCGTCGAAGGAGTCGAGCCATTCGGACGTCTCCTGGGCGTCGATGTCCGGCACCTGGTGGGACACCCCGTCGAAAAGCACGACTCCACGGTACCGTTCGCGGGATGGCGCGCCGCGCCGCGGGCCCCGGTGTAGACCCTGCTGCGTGATCACCGTCTACACGGACGGCTCCTGCATCGGGAACCCTGGACCGGGGGGATGGGCGTGGGTCGTTCCCGGGGGGAGGTTCGAGAGCGGTGCCGATCCGCGCACCACCAACCAGCGGATGGAGATCACCGCGCCGCTCCGGGCCCTCGAGTCGCTCGGACCGGGCGCCGGCGGCGACGGGATCCTCGTGCGGAGCGACTCCACGTACGTGGTGAACTGCTTCGTCCAGCGCTGGTGGGCCGGCTGGCAGAGGAGGAACTGGCGCAACTCGCAGGGGAAGCCCGTCGCGAACCGCGACCTGTGGGAGCCGCTGCTCGCGCTCGCCCTCGACCCGACGACCCCGGTGCGCTTCGAGTGGGTGAAAGGGCACTCCGGCGACCGTTGGAACGACGCGGTCGACGAGCTCGCGTTCACCGCCTCGTCCACGGGGTCCGGCCGCTCGGGCACCTTCTGACCGCCACGCCCGACCGCCACGCTGACCGGCCTTGCCGGACCGGCACCGCCTGACCGCCACGCCTGACCGCCACGCCGGACCGCCGCGCCGGCCTGTCCGAGGCGCCGGGCGTCCCCGAGCCCTGCCCCGTTTGGCCAGCTTCCGCACCCGCCCCTACCATCGCTGGACATGGATCTCGAAGGATCGTCGGCACTCGTCACCGGGGGCGCGTCCGGACTCGGCGCCGCAACCGCAAGAGCGCTCGCGGCGGAAGGCGTGCGCGTCACCGTCTTCGACCTGAACGAAGACGGCGCGAAGACGGTCGCAGGGGAGGTGGGCGGCGACTACGTCGCAGGGGACGTCACGAACCCGGAGCACTGCGAGCGCGCGGTGGACCGGGCCGCGTCGGGCGGCACCCTCAGGATCGCGGTCAACTGCGCCGGGACCGGATGGATCGGCCGCACCATCGACCGGCAGGGCAAACCCCACGAGCTCGCGCCCTTCGAGTCCATCCAGCGGCTGAACGTGTTCGGGACGTTCAACGTCATGACGAAAGCTGCGGCCGCCATCGCGAAGACCGAGCCCCTCGAGCACGCGGAGCGGGGCGTGATCGTGAACACGGCGTCGGTCGCCGCTTTCGACGGGCAGATCGGCCAGCTCGCCTACTCCGCGTCCAAGGGTGCGGTCGTCGGCATGACGCTCCCGGCCGCCCGAGACCTCGCGGTCGTCGGGATCCGCGTCGTCACGATCGCACCCGGGCTGTTCGACACCCCCCTGCTCGGTCTCCTCCCCGAGGAGGCGCGAGGCGCGCTCGCCGAGTCGGTGCTCTTTCCGAAAGTCCTCGGCGACCCGGCCCGCTACGGCCAGCTCGTCGTCCACATCGCCCGCAACAGCTACCTGAACGCCGAGGTCGTCCGCCTCGACGGCGGCATCAGGATGCCGCCGAAGTAGAAGAAGCAGAGGCTGTCGGCGTGCGCCTCGTCGAGGCGGAGGGGGTCCGGCTCTTCCCGGTGGGGCTGGGCACGTGGCAGTTCGGGTCGGGCGAGTGGGGCTACGGCTCCGCGTACGCGCGGGACGTCGCCCCGCGCATCGTCGAGCGGTCGCTCGACCTCGGCGTCGACGTCGTCGACACCGCGGAGATCTACGCGTTCGGCCGGTCCGAGCGCATCGTCGGTGCCGCGCTCGCGCGGCGACGTGACGAGGCGTTCCTCGCGACGAAGCTCTTCCCGGTCCTTCCCGTCGACCCGATCGTCGCCTGGCGTGCACGGGGCAGCCTCCGCCGGCTCCGCACCGATCACCTGGACCTGTACCAGGTCCACTGGCCGAACCCGGTCGTGCCTCAGCGCCCGCTCGCCGACGCGCTGGCGAAGCTCCTCGATTCGGGCGTCACGCGCCACGTCGGCGTGAGCAACTTCCCGCTCGCCCGCTGGCAGGAGCTCGAACGGCACCTCGGCCGTCCCGTCCTCTCGAACCAGGTGCGCTACAGCCTCCTCGACCGGGCAGCCGAGCGCGAGCTCCTGCCCTGGGCCCAGGCGCACGGCCGCGTGATCATCGCCTACAGCCCGCTCGCGCAAGGCCTGCTCTCCGGCCGCTACGGGCCCGACCGGGCGCCGACGGGGTGGGCGAGGACCGCCACGTTCCGCCCGGAGAACCTGGTCGCCGCCGCGCCGCTCCTCCACGTGCTGCGGGAGGTCGCGGACGCGCACCGCGCGACGCCGGCGCAGGTCGCGCTCGCCTGGCTCGTCCGGCGCCGCAACGTCGTCGCGATCCCGGGCGCGTCGTCGGTCGAGCAGGCGGAGCAGAACGCCGAGTCGGCGGACATCGACCTCAGCGCGGCGGAGGACGGCGCGCTCACGGCGGCTTCTGACGCCTACCGTCCGGTACGTCCCGCCGCGGGCGCGCAGGGGGTGGTGGGGCGCAGGCTCCGCCGCGTCCTCGAGGGTCTTCGGGCATGACGCCGTTAGTGTGGTCACCCGTGCACCGGCGCGCGGAGCGCCCGAGGAGGGTCCGGTGGAATACGACGTCGTGATCATCGGTGGTGGCCCGGGTGGCTACGCCGCCGCGCTCTACGGCGCCTCCGGAGGCCTTCGGATCGCCGTCGTCGAGCTCACAAAGGTGGGCGGCACGTGCCTGCACCGCGGCTGCGTCCCGGCCAAGGAATTCCTCGAGTCTGCGGCCGTGTACCGCACGGTGCGCGGCGCGTCGGAGTTCGGCATCTCGGCCGGCGATCCCACGATCGACTTCGCAGTGAACCAGCGCCGCAAGGTCGCGGTGGTCGACCAGCTCTACCGCGGGCTCAGCGGCCTCTTGCGCGGCCGGAAGGTCACGATCCTCTCGGGGACCGGGACGCTGCTTCCCGGACGGCGTGTCCGCGTCCTCGACGGGCCCGACGCGGGGACCGAGATCACCGGCCGCCACGTCATCCTCGCCGCGGGATCCGTGCCGCGCACCCTGCCCGGGCTCGACGTGGACGGTCGTTACGTGATGACCTCCGACGAGTTCCTCGAGCTCGAGCACGTGCCGGCGTCCGTCGCCGTGGTCGGGGGCGGCGCGATCGGCTGCGAGTTCGCGTCGCTCCTCTCCGACCTCGGGGCCGAGGTCACGATCCTCGAAGCCCTCGACTCGATCCTCGCAGGCTGTGACGAGGACATCTCCGCCGCGGTCGCCCGATCGTTCAAGAAGCGCGGCATCGAGATCGTCACCGCTGCCGAGGTGAAGGGCCACACGCCCACTGCTGACGGCTCGCACACGACCGTCCATCTCGGCGACGGCAAGGAGATCGAGGTCGAGGCGGTGATCGTGTCGGTCGGGCGGCGGCCGCGCAGCGAGGGCCTGTTGTCGGAAGGGACCGGAGTGCAGCTCGACGAGCGCGGATTCGTCGTGGTGAACCACCTGATGCAGACCCACGAGCAGAATGTCTGGTCCGTCGGCGACGTGTGCGCCGGCACGCCGCAGCTCGCGCACGTCGCATTCGAGGAGGCGATCCTCGTCATCAAGGGCATCCTCGGCGAGCCGATGATCCCCGTCGACTACGAGCGCGTGCCGTGGGCGATCTACTGCCACCCCGAGGTCGCCTTCGCGGGGCTCACGGAGTCCGAGGCGGTCCGGCGCGGCATCCCCATCGTGGTGAAGAAAGACCCGTTCGGAGGGAACAGCCGGGCACGCATCATCGGTGACACCGAGGGGCTCGTGAAGGTCGTCGCCGAACAGCGTCCCGACGGCTCGGCGGGACGGATCGTCGGCGTGCACATGGTCGGCCCGTGGGTCACCGAACTGCTCGGCCCCGGGTACCTCGCGGTCAATTGGGAGGCGACGGCCACAGAGGTCGCGCAGTTCATCCAGCCGCACCCATCGCTCTCCGAGTCCTTCGGAGAGACGGTCATCGCGTTGACGGGAAGGGGATTGCACGTTGGCTGACGTCACGATGCCGCAGCTCGGTGAGACGGTCACCGAGGGGACCATCACCCGATGGATGAAGTCCGTGGGCGACCAGGTCGACCGCGACGAGCCGTTGTTCGAGGTCTCGACGGACAAGGTGGACTCGGAGGTCCCCGCGCCGGCGAGCGGGGTGCTGTCGGAGATCCTCGTCCAGGAGGGCGAGACGGTCGCGGTGGGCGCCCGGCTCGCAGTCATCTCCGACGGCGCGAGCGGCGTCGAGCCGGCGGCACTCGCGGAGGTCTCTGCTCCGGCTGCGGGTCCTGCAGGTGCTGGAGCCCCGGCCACCGCCGCTGCCGCTGCGACGTCGGCCCCGGCCACCGCCGCTGCCGCTGCGACCCCGGCCCCGGCTCCGCAGGCCGCCGCGCCACCGCCACCGCCTGCCGGTTACGTGTCCCGTCCGACTGAGGCCGTCGGTGGCCCGGACGGCGCCGCTCGTCCGTCCCGCGCCGAGGGCATGCTCCTCTCGCCGGTCGTCAGGAGGCTGCTCGAGGAGAACGGCATCTCGCCGTCGGAGGTGCCCGGCACCGGCCTCGGGGGCCGCATCACGAGGGAGGACGTCCTCGCCCTGATCGACGCGCGCCGGGGCCCGGGCGGGGCGCCGGTGTCGACCGCGGCGCCACAGGAGCCGGCTGCGGTCCCGGCAGCAGCGCCGCCCGCCGAGCCCCAGTCCACCGTTCCGTCCTCGCCCGAGCCGACGGTCCCGGCCGCGCCGCCGGCTCCAGCTCCGGTGTTCCCCGCCGCGCAGGCCCAGGCTGCCTCCACCGCGGTACTCCGCCCGGCGTCGGACCGTGTGGTGCCGTTCTCGAACATGCGACGTCGGACCGCAGAGCACATGGCCCGGTCGAAGTCGACGTCGCCGCACGCGTACATCGCCTACGAAGCGGACTTCGAGAGCGTCGAGCGCGTGCGCAAGGCATGGCGCGAGCGGTTCAGGAGCGAGGAGGGGTTCTCGCTCACGTACCTCCCATTCGTCGCGCGGGCGACCGTCGAGGCTCTCCGGGAGTATCCCGACCTGAACGCCTCCGTCGTCGACGACTCGCTGGTGGTGCACCAGCAGGTCAACTTGGGGGTCGCCGTGGATCTGAACCACGAGGGCCTGATCGTCCCCGTCGTGCACCGCGCGGAAGAGGTCACGTTGCGAGGGATCGCGCGGCGCATCAGGGATCTCGCGGAGCGTGCTCGCAGTCGCCAGCTCACCGCCGACGACATCGCAGGTGGGACCTTCTCGATCACCAACGACGGACCGTTCGGCACCTACTTCACCGTGCCGATCATCAACCAGCCACAGGTCGCCATCCTCGCGACCGACGGTGTCCGGCGCCGCCCGGTCGTCATCGAGCTGCCGGACGGGAGCGAGTCCATCGCCGTGCACTCGATCGGCGTGATCGGCCTCAGCTGGGACCATCGTGCGGTCGACGGCGCGTACGTGTCGTCGTTCCTCGGCAAGCTGTCCCAGGTGCTCGCGACCCGCGACTGGGCGTCAGAGCTGTAGCCGGGCCGTCGTCGGGCTGCCGCCGTGCTGCGAATCCGCCGTCTCGGACAGGTCGGCTATGCCGAGGCGGTCGACCTCCAGCACGCGCTGGCCCGCCGCGCCGTCGACGACTACCTGCTCCTGCTCGAGCATCCGCACGTCTACACCCTGGGGGTGCGTGCCGACCCGGCGCACGTCCTGGAGGACCCCGCGTCGGTCGGGGCGGCGCTGTTGCGGACCGACCGTGGGGGCGACGTGACCTACCACGGGCCGGGACAGCTGGTGGCCTACCCGATCGTCACCCTCGACCCGCACCCCGGAGCCGGCCCGCGGCACGTGCGGCGAGTGGAGCAGTTGGTGATCGACGCGCTGGGCGACCTCGGCGTCGACGCAGCCCGCCACGACGGCTACCCGGGAGTGTGGATCGGCGTGGACGGCCCCGCGCCCCGCAAGGTCGCTGCGATCGGCGTGCGCACGGTGCGGGTGGGGGACGGCCGGCGCCGCAGTCTGCACGGCGTCGCGCTGAACGTGGACTGCGACCTCGGGATGTTCGCGCACATCGTGCCCTGCGGCATCGCGGACTACGCGGTCACGTCGCTGTGCGCGGAGGGTGTGGACGTGTCGATGGACGACGTGGTCGACGCGGTGTCGGCGCGCGCGGCCAGCCTCTGGGGCACCGGTGGCGTCGACAGGAGGGACGTGCACGTGGCACGTACGAGGGCGTTGCGGGCGGCGAGGGACGACGCCTGGCGCGCCGGCGAGCGTCCCCTCGTACGGCGGCTGCGCCAGGCGGG
Source organism: Acidimicrobiales bacterium (assembly GCA_030039755.1). Lineage (GTDB taxonomy): Bacteria > Actinomycetota > Acidimicrobiia > Acidimicrobiales > RAAP-2 > JAJYVT01. The sequence continues at coordinate 6,332 of JASHUY010000099.1, read as the reverse complement.
GACCGATCCCGATGCGGGATTGCCGTTGCGCGCCCGCAAGCCCGACTGGCTGCGCACGCCGGCACGGATGGGGGAGGGCTACCTCTCGCTCGGACGCACGGTCCACGACCTCGGGCTCGTCACGGTCTGCGAGGAGGCAGGCTGCCCGAACATCTTCGAGTGCTGGGCCGACGGGACGGCAACGTTCATGGTCAACGGGTCGCGCTGCACCCGCGCGTGCGGGTTCTGCCGCGTCGACACCCGTCGCCCGCTACCGCTCGACCCGGGCGAGCCCGATCGCGTCGCACAGGCCGTCGAACGGATGCGGCTCGAGCACGCGGTCGTCACGTGCGTCGCGCGGGACGACCTCGAGGACGGAGGAGCAGGCGCCATCGCCGCGACCGTCCGGGCGATCCGACGCCGAAGCCCGGGCACGAGAGTGGAGACCCTGATCTCGGACTGCAAGGGCGACGCGACGTCGCTCCAGCTCGTCTTCGACGCGCGGCCGGACGTGCTGAACCACAACGTCGAGACTGTCGCTCGGCTCCAGCGCGCGGTACGCCCCTCGGCGGGGTACGCGAGGAGCCTGACCGTGCTCGCGCGCGCGGCCGACGCGGGACTGGTGGTCAAGTCCGGGCTCATGGTCGGGCTGGGCGAGTCCGAGTGCGAGGTCGTCTCGACGCTCGCCGACCTGGCGTCGGTCGGTGTGTCGATCGCGACGATCGGCCAGTACCTCCGACCTACGTCGGGCCACCTCCCGGTCGCGCGTTGGTGGGACCCCGCGGAGCTCGATGCGCTCGCGGCCGCGGGGAAGGAGCTCGGGATCACGCACGTCGAGGCGTCGCCGCTCACCCGCTCGAGCTACCACGCGAAGCAGTCGGCCGACGCGGCAGCCGCGTCCGCAACTACGGACGCCGACACGTCCGCCGCTACGGCGGCGGTTACGGCCGTCACTACGGCCGCCACTGCGGCCGCCGGGTCAGGTCCGCTGCGCGAAGTGCTGCGTCCAGGCGTTCCCGTCCCAGTACCGCAGCGTGTCGGGGGTCCCGCTCGGGTCCGGTAGCCAGCCTGCGGGCGTGCCCGCCGGCGGAGAGGCTGTGAGCGGCACGACCCCGGTGGCTGCGACCCCGGTGGCTGCGACCCCGGACGAGAAGCCGGTCGGCAGGATCCCGGACGCCGCGACCCCGGACGCCGCGATCCCGGATGTGACCCCGGTCGGTGCAGCAGGGGCTCGAGGCTCGGAGTCGAGTGCACCCCCGGCGGGGGACGGATCAGGTGACCACGCGGCGGAGGGCCACGCGGGTTGCGGGTTCGGGTACGCCGCCCCCGTGGTGGCTGCCGGGCCGGAGGCGGTCGCCGGCCTCCCGTTGGTCCCTTGGGCGTCGCCGAACGCCGGGCTCCCGTTGGTCCCTTGGGCGTCGCCGAACGCCGGGGTCGCCGCGGTCGCGAAGGTACCGAACGGATCCTGCCGCTTTGGCGGCTGTTGCTGGAGGTCAGCGTAGTAATCGGGGGTCTGGGCGACTGGCTTCGGCAATGCCGCCTTCTTCCGCCGACGGCTCGACACGACGATGCCGAACAACAGCGCTACGACGACGACCACGACCACCACCTCGATGATCTCCACGCTGCGGTTCGTGGCTGCGAGAAGCAACGTTTCCATGGCACCCTCCCCTCGGGAGAAACGGTAGTGCCCGTCGACCTGAGGGTCAACGAATGTACGAATCGCGGGATTGCCGTCCCGACCAGAGTGTCGATCGGCCGAACGGTTCAGCACCGGCACCTCGACGTGACGCTCCCTTCGGGGTTCGCCGTCCGCCCTCCGCCGTCCGCTCCAAGGGCTATGCGATCGTGCCCGCTACCATCCGCTCGGTGCGCATCTACACGCGCAAGGGTGACGACGGGACCACGGGGCTCCTCTACGGGGGAAGAGTCGGCAAGGCGAACCCACGCATCGAGCTGAACGGCGCCGTCGACGAGGCACAGGCAGCGTTGGGTGTCGCAAGGGCGGAGGTGGTGCCCGGTTCCGAGCTCGACGAGCTCTTGGTCGTGCTGGAACGCGAGCTGTACGTGCTGATGGCCGAGGTCGCGACGGCCATCGAGAACCGTCAGAGGCTGATTGCCGGTGAGAGCCTGGTCACCGAGCAGATGGTTCTTGCGCTCGAGGCGTGCATCGATCGTCTGAGCGAGCGGTTCGATATGCCCAGCGACTTCGTCGTTCCGGGTGTGAACCGTGTTGCGGCCGCCCTCGACGTCGCCCGGACGGTCGTACGTCGGGCAGAACGTGTGCTCGCGTCGATGGCGCCGCTCCACGAAGCTGGCGTGGGGGAAACGGGAGGAGTGGAGACGCGAGGGGAACGAACGGGAACAGGAGGTAGTCCCTCGCTCGTCGGGCCGTATCTGAATCGGCTGTCGGACTTGCTCTGGACCATGGCACGCTGGCAGGAAGGTGATGTCCACCTGCCTGCCCGAGAGGGTCCGCGCCGCCGGGGCGCGGGCTGACCGCCCTGCCCGGATCGGACCACTCGACGCGACTCACGCGTTCGGGACTGCACGAGGAGGTGTGTTGATGCTGGAACTGGATGCCGCCGCAACCGTGCCGGACGGCGTCGTCGCGCTGGGAGTACCCGTGATCGCCGGAGCTGCTGCCGGCCGAGACGATGGCGGGGTGCCGTTCGAGTGGTCTGTCGACCTCGAGGGCGCGAGCACCAGCGCGGCGGGTGCCGTCGGTGGCCTGTTACCGGGGAGCCCCGACGAAGGCTGGCTCCGTCGCCAGGGATTCTCGGCAAGGCGAGGTACGTCCCTCGTGCTACGCGCGGCGTCAGGACCGCCATCCGTCGTCCTTCTCGGCCTCGGTCCGCGTAAGGGCCTGGATCTCGAGCGCTGGCGACTTGCCGGGGCGGCGCTCGTCCGTGCAGCTGGCGACGGCGCTGGCACTGCAGCGATCATCGTGCCCGACGACCCACCGGGTGGGGACGTCGCGGCGGTCGCCGCGGCAGTCGCCGAAGGTGCATCGCTGGGCACCTACCGCTTCGACGCGTACCGGTCCTCGCCATCACCGGCCCGCGTCGACCGCCTCGTCGTCGTCGGACACGGCGACTGGGCAGAGGGGCTACGCCGCGGTGCCGCCGCCGCAGAGGCCGTCGCGTTCGCCCGGGACCTCGTGAACACGCCGGCGAGCGACATGACGCCCCGGGTGCTCGCCGAGCGAGTGCGCGACCGCTTGTCGGGTTTCGACGGGACGACGGTCGAAGTCTGGGACGAGGTCCAGATCGCCGAGGAGCGCCTCGGCGGGCTCCTCGCTGTCGCGCGTGGCTCGTCCGAGCCACCGCGGCTCGTGCGGGCGAACTACATCCCGTCGGCTGCGACGCAGCGGCGCAGGACCGGGTCCGGGTCGGGGTCCAGGTCCGGGACCGGGACCGGGACCGGGTCCGAGGCCGGTGCCCTCCCCCACGTGGTCCTCGTCGGAAAGGGCATCACCTTCGACTCGGGCGGGCTCTCTCTCAAGTCGTCCGAGGGCATGATGGCCATGAAGGTCGACATGAGCGGCGCCGCGATCGTGCTCGCCGTCGTGTCGGCGTGCGCGAATCTCGGCGTCCCGGTCGAGGTGACCGCCATCGCGCCTCTGACCGAGAACATGCCTGGCGGAGCCGCGCAGAAGCCCGGCGACGTGCTCACCGCGCGCAACGGCTCCACGATCGAGGTCCTGAACACGGACGCCGAGGGACGTCTCGTGCTCGCCGACGGCTTGTCGCTCGCCTCCGAGCTGTCGCCCGATGCCATCGTCGACGTCGCGACGCTGACCGGCGCACAGCTGGTCGCGCTCGGCAGGGGGCACGCGGCGTTGCTCGGGAACAACGAGGAGCTCGTCACCGCGCTGAGGGAAGCAGGGGAGCGCGCCGGCGAGCGGATGTGGCCTCTCCCGTTGCCCGACGACTACCGCGAGCACATCGAGTCCGAGGTCGCCGACATGAAGAACGTCGGGAAGGGCACGGAGGCCGGGGCGATCGCCGCGGCGATGCTCCTCGCACGCTTCGTCGATGGCGCGCCGTGGGCGCACCTGGACATCGCCGGGCCAGCTCGGTCCGACGAGAGCACGGGGTACGTGTCGAAGGGCGCGACCGCGTTCGGGGTGCGCTCGCTGCTGGACTTCCTCTCCCATTTCTCGGGCCTGAGGCCAGCATCGTGACTCCCGAAGGCGGCGAAGGAGCGACCATTGGCTATTCTGACGCGCGTCGTCGAGCGGTGAGACGACACCCACTAGCGCCCGTAGCTCAGAACGGATAGAGCACCGGACTTGTAATCCGGAGGTCGGCGGTTCAAGTCCGCCCGGGCGTTCCAGAAATATTCACATAGTCTGTGGCTATCGGGCGCTCTTCCGCGGTGAAACCCGCCCCGGAGGATCAGTAGGTTCGTGCGGGGCGATTCCACAGAGAGCTGCGAGCGCGGCCCGGAGACGCTCCGGAGGGAGCGCTCAGCCGGCCGCCTCCCGACGAACCCACAGGGTGGCAGCGCTCGGTTCGAACACCGCGTGCACCACGCCGAGGAGGTCGTCGCCGACCGCATCGGGGTCTACGGACTCTCGAAGCCGCGCGGCGAAGGAGGACACCGTCCGCTCCGCGTCGTAGCGCGCCCGGTTGAACCGCCGGTCGACGCCACGCTGGAGCCGCTTGCGGAGTGGGTTGAAGAGCGCTGCGGCGACCAGCGTCGACACCGCGACGCCCTCGGGGGACGAGAAGCCGATGCCGTCGGTGGTGAGCGTGACCACCCCCACGTAGACGCCGACGACCAGCGCGGTGACGAGCACGTAGGAGAGCGTCCTGCTCACGAGCCGGTCGATGTCGTAGAGGTGGAACTTCAACACTCCGATGGCGATGCTCACCGGGAGGACGACGAGTCCGACGATGGGGATCCACGTCGCCCATCCGTTGTCGTCGAGGAAGACGAAGGTCAGGAGCCCGCAGCCCAGCGTGACGACGGCTCCACTCAGGAGCCACTTCGTCTGGTGGCGCTCTTCGTCTCCCGCTCGTCGGTAGCGAGGTACTTGCTGGACGATCCATACGATCCAGCTGAGCGCCAGGACGACGAAGAATGCGTACTGGACGGGGTTCCACCACGCCCACGATCCCGTGGGGTGAGTGATCGTGAGCAGTGTGCCGGCGCTGGTGACCCGCACGGTATGGGTGGCGAGGGCTTGGACAACCATCCCGAACGCCCCTCCTATCCACACGGCTCCGACGCCGAGGACGAGCCACATCACCCACTTGACGGCCCGTGACGAGAAATGACCGTCGGGGAAGATGAGGAAGCTCAAGCCGATGAACACGATCCCCGGTGCCCAGCTCGGCTGGAGGAGCACTGCCAGGCCCGCCAGAGGGAGCGCATGGTGCAAGCGGTAGTCGAGCACGGAGTACGCGCTGGAGGCGATGTTGAGCGCAAGGAACAGCGCGGTTGCGAGGAGGCACCAGCCCATGGGGTTGTCGGCGCGGCGAGTTGCCAGGAGCAGGCCGATGGCCAGGCATGCCACGCCCAAGGGGAACGTGGGGGTGTTGTCCTGCGCCCACATGTTCGCGGCGCTCTGCAGCGGCACGCTCGCAGCGAACAGCGCGAGGACGACCGCTCCGACGCCGAGCGCACAGATGGCCCGCACCCGTGGAGCACCCAGGACGCGCCGCAGCCCCCCGGAGAACCCGACCGCTTCTCGTGCCATCGCGTTCTGCGTCACAGGCCCCCCAATTGGTCCTCTGCCGACGCATCGTGTCGCTTCTGCGTTACGCCACCGTTACGGGGCGAGGTGCCAGTGGGAAGGGCAGGGCGGTGGCGCGCCCGTGCCGCCGAACGTCGAGCTTCGGGCGCCGAACGTCGAGCTTCGGGCGCCGAACGTCGGCTGTCGAGCCTGGGCCCGGGATCAGAGCTTGAACTTGCAGCCGTCCCACAGGGCGACGAGGTGTCTGTGTAGCCTCCCCCGGAGCTCTACCGTCAGCTCGTGCGGTCGGTCGCCCGTTCCGCCCGCTCCGCCCGCTCCGAGGAATCGGACGTCGATCGGCAGGTCGGTCGCGAGACTCAGGTACCGGTTGGCGTCCTCGGGCCGTGACGTCGCCGCGCGAAGCGAGGTGACGGGCCCGAAGCAGCAGCGAACCTGTGTGGACCGAAGCCAAAGCACGCCTCCGCGGCTCGCGACGAAATCGCAGACCGGTGCGTCGGCCAGCAGTCGCACGATCGAACCGTACCGCCGGAAACAGGCGGCCGCCGAGCAGCGGGGTTCTGCTGGTCCGCCGGCGCGCGGTGGTGTAGGACAGTGCGATGCTGCTCCTCGGCACGGCCGGCCACCTCGAAGACCTGGACAGGCAACTGTC
>JASHUY010000098.1 GCA_030039755.1 Acidimicrobiales bacterium | reverse complement strand
CCACCGTCGCCACCGTCGCCATCGGCGACGCGATCGCAGAAAGGCTGTAACCGTGCCGATCACCCCCACGCAGAAGATCTGGATGGACGGCGAGCTCGTCGACTGGGCCGACGCCAAGGTGCACGTGCTCTCGCACACGATGCATTACGGCTCCGGGGTGTTCGAGGGAATCCGCGCGTACCCGACGTCGCAGGGGGTGGCCGTCTTCCGGCTCGCCGACCACATCCGCCGCCTCGTCGCGTCGGCGCACATCCTGATGATCGACGTCCCGTACTCCGTCGACGAGCTCATCGAAGCGACGGCCCTGGTGGCGCGTGTCAACGACGTGCGAGACGGGTGCTACCTGCGCCCGCTCGTCTACCTCGGCTACGGGGAGATGGGTCTGAACCCGTTGCCGGCACCCGTCAACGTCTCGATCGCGACGTGGCCATGGGGCACCTACCTCGGTGAAGAGGCGCTCAAGCGAGGCGTGTCGGTGAAGACGAGCTCGTGGCGACGGCACGATCCGAACGCGGTGCCGACCGCCGCGAAGAGCGTCGGCATGTACGTGAACTCCTCGCTCGCCAAGGTCGAGGCGATCAAGGCGGGCTACGACGAAGCCGTGCTGCTCGCGTCGGACGGCCGTGTGAGCGAGTGCACCGGCGAGAACATCTTCATCGTGCGCGACGGCGCGCTCGTCACGCCTCCGACCTCCGACGCCGGTGCGCTCGACGGGATCACCCAGGACACCGTCGAGGTGCTTGCGAGGGACAAGGGGATCGAGGTTCGTCACGAGGCGCTCATCCGCACGGACCTGTACCTGGCGGACGAGGCGTTCCTCACGGGCACCGCCGCAGAGCTCACCCCGATCCGTGCCGTGGACGACCGTATCGTCGGCTCGGGTGCGCCGGGACCCGTCACGACCGAGATGCAGCGGGCGTACTTCGCGACGGTCCGCGGTGAGCTCGAGCAGTACAAGGACTGGCTGCACCTCGTCGACTGACCGGCCGGAGGGGCAGGATGCGCGTCGGCCGGCGTGCCGCGGGGTGATGCCGTCAGCCGGGCCGCCCTCCACGACAGGTATCGTCGTGTCGCCATGACCCAGCCGAGCTTCGTACCCATCACTGAGGCCGACCAGGTGCGGCCGGCCCTGCGCCTCGAGGAGCCGCGACCGTGGGTGGCCGACCGCCCGGCGGAGCTGCGCTTCCCCGTCCGGCCCGGCGGGAGGAACCTCGGGACCCCGGGTCCCGACCAGGGGTACGCGCTGCGTCTCGCCAGGCGCTTCGCCGACCGCTTGCGGCTCCGGCAGGGGGAGGCCGAAGAGGACGTGATCGTGGGGACCGCCCTTCTCGCGTCCCGTCGAGCGGCCCTCTTCGGGCGGGCGCCGGCGGTCCAGGACATCGAGACCGCGCTCTCGCTGTTCGCGTTCCTCGACGACGACCCTCCGGAGGGCCTTCTCGACGTGCGCCGACTCGCCTTCTCGTCCGCGGGCCGCGACTATTCGGTCCAGCGCGCCCTGGTCGATCGGGTCCCTGAAGGGGTGATCCGTCTCTCGGCGACCGACGTCGCGGGCAGACGGGAGGATTGGGCGGCCCTCGTCGGCGTGGCCTGAGGCAGGCGCGGAGGCCCCCGCCGCACGCCCGCAGACGGCCCCCGGCCGCGCGGACATCCGTAGGATCGGGGTATGGCCTTCGAGCTCACCGACGTCCAACGCGAGTTCCGGGACACCCTGCGGCGGTTCTGCGAGGAGCGCATCGAGCCCAACGCGGCCGAGGCTGACCGTACGGCGAGGTACCCGCGGAAGTCCTTCGAGGCCTGCCGCGAGCTCGAGCTTCCCGCGCTCGGGCTTCCCGTCGAGTACGGCGGAGCGGGTGCCGACACGGTCACCCAGGCGATCATGGCCGAGGAGCTGGCGAGAGTGTGCGCGGCGACGTCGGTGACCATGCTCATCTCGAAGCTCGGCATGATCCCCGTGCTCAACTTCGGCTCCGACGGGCTCAAGCGCAAGTACGTCCCACGCGTCGCCTCGGGCGAGGCACAGGCGAGCTACTGCCTGTCCGAGGCCGACGCAGGGAGCGACGTGGTCGCGATGTCGGCCCGAGCGGTGCGGGACGGCGACAGCTATGTCATCACCGGCACGAAGTACTGGATCACGAACGCCGGCATCTCGGACATCTACACGGTGTTCGCAAAGACCGATCCGTCCGCCGGGCACCGCGGCATCTCCTGCTTCGTCGTCGAGGCGGACTGGGGAGTGAAGATCGCGAAGCTCGAGGACAAGCTCGGGCTCCGCGCGAGCCCGACCGGCGAGGTCGTCCTCGACGAGGTGCGCGTTCCCGCCGAGAACCTCGTCGGCGAGGAGGGCAGCGGCTTCCACATCGCGATGCACACCCTCGACCGGAGCCGCCCGACCATCGGTGCGCAGGCGGTCGGGATCGCGCAGGGGGCGATCGACCAGGCGGCGCGGTACATGAAGGAGCGCCGGGCGTTCGGCGCGCCGATCGCCGACCTCCAGGCGCTTCGCTTCATGATCGCCGACATGGCGATGCGGACCGAGGCCGCCCGGACGCTCGTCTACCGTGCGTGCTCACTCGTCGACCACGACCCCGCAGGGGAGCTCGGCATGGTGGGGGCCATGGCGAAGTGCTTCGCGTCGGACACCGCGATGTCGGTGACGACCGACGCCGTGCAGCTGCTCGGTGGCTACGGCTACACGAAGGACTTCCCCGTCGAGCGGTACATGCGTGACGCGAAGATCACCCAGATCTACGAGGGGACCAACCAGATCCAACGCGTCGTGATCGCGAAGAAGATCCTCGGGTAGGAGAGGCTGTGACCGAAGCGGCGTCGGTCGTTCTCTTCAGCGATGACCCGGTGCGCACGGGCGCCTTCTACCGCGCTCGGTGTGGATCTCGAGGACGAGCACCACGACGGTGGCTCCCTCCACGCGGCGGCCGATCTGGGTGGCGTTCACGTCGCTGTGGGCTCGGGCTCGGGCAACGCTGGGAGCGGGGTGCCGACGCCTGGTTGGAGGGCCAGCGGCAGTACGTTCGTCGGGTTTTACGTTGCGTCACTGGACGAGGCCGTCGTGTCAGTGCGCGCGCTGGGATCGAAGATGCTCATAGGACACGAGGTCTGTGAGTGGGGGTGTCGAGCCATCGCCGAGGACCCCGACGGTCGGCTGTCGAGATAAAACAGCGCGGGCACTGTGGTGACGACGTCAGATCCTGAGCGGCCAGCGCTCTGGGCAGCGCTCCTGTCCATCGAGGGTGTCGAGGAGAGCCCGTCGATGTTCTCTGAGCGGCCCGCTCTCTGGGTAAACGGCAAGGAGATCGCCCACTGGGACGCAGGCGGCACTTTTGACGTGCGGCTGACGAGGGGCGTAATCAGAGAGCTGCGGTCGAGGTTGCGAACCGATCCCCGTGTGCGCCTCCGACCGTCGTCGAGCGCAGATTGGCTCGAAGTGGCGGTGGGGGACGCAACCAGTGAGGAGCTGCTTGTGGAGCTCGTCGACCGAGCAGCAGACGCACACCAACCGGTGTTGGGCAAGATCGCGGCTCTTCCCCCACAAGGCGAGGCGCTGGCGCGCCGCCGCCGCTTCCACTGAGCTTGGGCCGACCGCGTGCTCGCCAAGCACACGTGGATGTCCGCGGTGTCCTAAGCTAAGAACGCTGCCGGTTCAAGGACGCATCGCCGGCTGTGCCTATATCTCGATGATGCGAACGTGGGCGTCGAGGTGGCGGAGATCGGCCGGATCGCTGGTGATGACGGCTTGGTGGCGTCGGCGGGCATTGAGCACCACGCTCGCGTCGATGGGGTCGTGGGTCCCTCGCTGTCCGCACAGGATGCCGGCGGCCTTGGCGTTCGGTTCGTCGAGCGCCGGGACCGTGACGTTGGCGAGGTGCAGCGTGCGTGCGAGGCGGACTTGGCGCGGGCCCGACCGCCACGCCTGAGCCAACGGGCCGGCCGGGATGTCGATGGGAAGACCGGCCGCGTGCGCCTC
>JASHUY010000097.1 GCA_030039755.1 Acidimicrobiales bacterium | reverse complement strand
CATCGACATGCCCTCGGTCAACACGCTGGTCGTCGAGCGCGCCGACCTGCTGGGGCTCGGCCAGCTGCACCAGATCCGCGGCCGGGTGGGCCGCAGCAGCCAGCGCGCCTTCGCCTACCTCTTCCACCCGGCCGACCGCGTCCTCACCGAGCAGGCCTACGAGCGCCTGCGCACGGTGGGCGAGCACACCGAGCTGGGGGCGGGCTTCAAGATCGCCATGCGCGACCTCGAGATCCGGGGCGCCGGCAACCTTCTCGGGTCGACACAGTCCGGGCACATCGCCGCCGTCGGCTACGACCTCTACGTCCAGATGGTGGCGGAGGCGGTGGCCGAGGCGCGGGGCGAGCCGCGCCCGGCGCCCCCGTCGGTCTCGCTCGACGTGCCGGGCGACGCCAACCTGCCGGCCGACTACGTGCCGCTCGAGGACGCCCGCCTCGAGGCCTACCGCCGGCTCGCGGCGGCGACGTCCGTTGCCGACGTGGACGACATCGCCGAGGAGTGGGCCGACCGTTACGGCCCGCCGCCCCCTGCGGCGACGGGACTGCTGGCGCTCGCCCGCCTGCGGGTCGAGTGCCTGCGGACGGGGATCGAGGAGGTCGCGGTCGCGCCCGCCCGGATCGGCGGGGCGCGCCAACCCGTGGCCCGGCTCTCGCCTGTCACGCTCCCGGCGAGCGCGCAGGTCCGGTTGCGCCGGCTGGTCCCGGGCGCCACCTACCGGGAGCAGCTGCACCAGCTCGTGGTGCCGCTCACCGGAGAAGGGCAACCCGCCGAGTCGCTCCTCTCCTTGGTCGCCGCCCTCCTCCCGCCACCCGACGACTCGGCGGCGGCCGTGGCCACCGGTAGCATCCCTGGCGCATGAAGCGGCTCGTCGTCCTGCTCGTCGCGATCGCGGCCGCCGTGGCGCTCGCGGGAGCCTTCCTCCCCTCCGACGCGGCGACGGTCGGGCAGACCTCGATCAGCCGCCAGGCGCTCGACTCCGACCTCTCGGCCATCGCGAGCAGCTCGGACTACACGTGCTTCCTGAACGAGGAGCACGACCTCACGACCGGCAAGAGCCTCCCGTTCCTCGGCGCGGGCACCGCGAGCGCAAAGGGGGGCGTCTACGACGCGACGTTCGTCGACGACTGGCTCGGGTCGATGATCACCGACCAGGTGACCGCGCGGCTGGTCGCACGTCAGGGCATGCGGGTCACGTCCTCGGACCTCGCGGTCGCCAAGACAACGCTCGCAGGTCGCATCACCGACGTGCTCGAGGTCTACGCGCGGGACAACGAGCTCTCGACGGAGGGATGCGGCGGGAGCGGCCAGGCCGTCCTCTCGTCCCTGCCCAAGTCCTTCGCCGCGGAGCAGACCCTCGCCGAAGCCGACGAGGACCTCCTCGACGCCCGCGCGGCGCGGTCCGGGCTCTCGGCCGGCGCGATCTCCTCCTATTTCACGAGCCACCGTGTGGCGTTCGACAAGGACTGCCTGGACGTCATCGTGGACCAGAGCGCCGCGACAGCCGACAAGGTCGAAGCCGCGCTCGCAAAGGGGGTGAGCTTCGCCCAGGAGGCGAAGGTCGCCTCGCTCACACAGGAGTCGGCCGCCGACGGGGGCTCCGTCGGCTGCGGGTACGTCGAAGGGACGTTCCTCGGCACAGCGGTCGGCAAGCTCGCCGTGGGGCAGGTGACGTCCCCGATCTCGGGTGACGGCTACTACTGGGTGGCCAAGCTCACGAGCAGGACGGAAGTCTCGCTTTCCGCCGTCCGCTCGACGGTCGTGACAGCCATCCTGCACGCGGGCGAAGACGCGGCCGACGCGGAGCTCACCGCCGCGCTCAAGTCGTCGAAGATCGGCGTCGATCCCCGTTACGGCACCTCGTCGCCGCACAGCCTCACACTCGTGGTCCCTGCGCCGTCGCCACCGTCGGGCGCCGAGATCTCGACGTCGGCGAACCTGCCCACGCTGACAGCAGCGAGCTCCTCCACGCTGACAGCAGCCAGCTCCTGAGGGCCGCGAGGTCCGTGAGGTCCCGTTGGCCCGGCCGCACATCACCGTCGTCGGCTTGGGCCCCGCCGGCGAGGAGCTGATCCCGGCAAAGACGCGCGAGCTCCTGTCGACGGCGGCGTCGACGGCGACCGCGACCGCGACGGCGACGGCGTACCTGCGCACCTCGCGGCATCCTGCGGCCGCGGCGTTCGTCGGGTCGGCCCCGCCCGGGACCCCCGGCTCCGCCATCGCCACCTTCGACCACCACTACGACGAGTCCGACAGCTTCGACGAGGTGTACGACCGGATCGTCGCGGACCTCGTCGCGGCCGCGCAGGAGATGCCGAGGGGTGGCGCGGACGTCGTCTACGCGGTCCCGGGGTCGCCGCTGGTCGCGGAGCGCACGGTCGAGCTCCTGCGCGCGGACCAGAGGGTCGACGTCACGCTGGTGCCCGCCGTGTCCTTTCTCGACCTCGTCTGGGCGCGCCTCGGCGTCGACCCCGTCGCCGCAGGTGTCCGCCTGGTCGACGGGACGCGCTTCGCCGTGGAGGCGGCGGGAGAGCGCGGCCCCTTGCTCGTCGCCCAATGCTGGTCGCAGGCCGTGCTCTCGGAGGTGAAGCTCGCGATCGGCGAGACCGAGGTGACGCCGGACGTCACGGTGACGGTTCTCCACCACCTCGGTCTCCACGACGAGGTGGTCGTGGACGTCCCGTGGCACGAGCTCGACCGCGCCGTCGAGGCGGACCACCTGACCACGTTGTGGGTGCCCAGGCTCGCCGCCCCGGTGGCCGGCGAACTTGCCGCACTCGACGACCTGGTCCGTCGCCTGCGCCGCGACTGCCCGTGGGACCGCCAGCAGACGCACAGCTCCCTCGAGCGCCATCTCCTCGAGGAGGCCTACGAGGTGCTGGACGCGATCGAGGCGCTCGACAGGGCGCAGCACGGGAGCGCCGCCGGGGATGGCGCCGAGGTCGGTGACGACGCAGAGCGGCGTGCGACGACCCATCTCGAAGAGGAGCTCGGTGACCTGCTCTTCCAGGTCTTCTTCCACTCGCGCCTTGCCGCCGAAGAAGGGAGGTTCACCATCGCGGACGTCGCAAGAGGGCTGCACGACAAGCTCGTCTCACGCCACCCTCACGTCTTCGGCGACGTCGCGGCCCACGACGCGGCAACGGTGATGGCGAATTGGGAGGAGTTGAAGCGGCTGGAGAAGGGACGCAGCAGCGTCACCGACGGCATCCCTGCTGCGTTGCCGTCCCTCTCGCTCGCGGCCAAGCTGCAGCGGAAGTCCGCATCGGTCCCAGGCGCTGCGCTGCCGGAGGCGGGCTCCCTCCGGGACCGCGCCGGGGGACTGCTCGAGTCGGTCGCCGAGTCGGTTCCCGAGTCGGTCACCGAGTCACTTGCCGAGTCGGGCGCCGGGAACGTCGCCGGGGACGGATCGCGAGCGGCACCGCCGCCGGAGGGCCCGGTCGCCTCCGCCCGTGCCGGCGAGCTGTTGTGGGCGGTCGCGGACCTGGTGAGACGCGCGGGAGTGGAGCCCGAGGACGCGCTGCGTGCGGAGGCGGGAAGGTTCGCCGATCACCTGCGTGAGGTCGAACGGCGTGCCGACGTGCCCGACGACCGACGGAAGAAGCGGTGAGGGTTCGGAAGAGCCGACGCCGAAGAGACCCGAAGTCGAAGACACGAGGCGGTAGCGTGGTGTGCCGCCGAAACGGCGTGACGGCGCCAGGGAGCTGATCGATGAGCACGATCGAGTACGTCGTCGGCCGCCAGGTTCTCGATTCGCGCGGGAACCCGACGGTCGAGGTGGAGGTCATCCTCGACAGCGGCGCACGGGGCCGCGCCATCGCGCCCTCAGGGGCTTCGACCGGAGCCCGTGAAGCCGTCGAGCTGCGGGACGGGGACCTCGCCTACGGCGGGAAGGGGGTCAGGCGCGCGGTAGCCAACGTGCAGGGCGACATCGCGGACACGCTCGTCGGGATGGACGCGCTCGACCAACGCGGAGTCGACATGGCGATGGTCGACCTCGACGCCACCCCCGACAAGAGCCGGCTCGGGGCGAACGCGACGGTCGCGACGTCGCTCGCGGTCGCCAAGGCGGCGGCGTCCGAGCTCGAGATCCCCCTCTACCGCGCGATCGGTGGAGCGAACGCCCACGTGCTTCCCGTCCCGATGCTCAACGTGATCAACGGCGGCGTGCACGCGCGCAACTCGATCGACTTCCAGGAGTACATGCTCATGCCGGTCGGAGCCGCCTCCTTCGAGGAGGCGCTGCGGTGGGGGGTGGAGACCTACCACGAGCTGCGCCGGCACCTCGACGAACGGGGGCTCTCCACGGCGGTCGGCGACGAGGGGGGCTTCGCGCCGGACCTCCCGACGAACGAAGAACCGATCAAAGTGCTCCTCGAGGCCATCGAGGCAGCGGGCCGGGTCCCTGGCGAGGAGATCGCGATCGCCCTCGACCCCGCGGCGAGCGAGCTGTGGAAGGACGGTGCCTACCAGCTCGCCGGCGAGGGCCGCCGGCTCTCGGGCGACGAGCTGGTCGGGTACTGGACGGACGTGCTGGACCGCTACCCGGTGGTCTCGCTCGAAGACGGCATGGCAGAGGACGACTGGGAGGGATGGGTGGCGCTGACCGCCGCCGTCGGCGACCGGGTCCAGCTCGTGGCGGACGACGTGTTCGTGACGAACGTCGCCCTCATCGAACGTGGCATCGAGGCCGGTGTCGCGAACGCGGTGCTGATCAAGCCGAACCAGATCGGGACGCTGACCGAGACGCTCGACGCGATCGACCTCGCCACGCGCGCGTCCTACCGGACGGTGATCTCCCACCGGTCCGGGGAGACCGAGGACACCTCCATCGCGGACCTCGCGGTGGCGGTGAACGCGGGGCAGATCAAGACCGGCGCGCCTTCCCGCACGGATCGAGTGGCGAAGTACAACCAGCTCCTACGCATCGAAGAGGACCTCGGGCCGTCTGCGTCCTTCCCGGGAGCCGACGCCCTCGTCGGGCGGCGGCGTGCGTAAGCCTGGTGGCGCGCCGTCGGCACCGGGGTCGACCCACGCGCCCGCCCCGCGTGGCGGCCCGCGTGGTGGCCCAGGTGGCGGCCCGCGTGGCAACCCAGGTGGCGGCTCGAAGGGGGGACGTCCGGCGCCGACGTCGCGCACCGCACGCCGCAGGGCCGCGCGCACGCGCCGCAACCGCCTCGTCCTCGGGGTCGCCGTCCTTGCGTCGGTGGGCATCCTCGCAGCGTGGTTCCCCACGTCCACCCTGCTGCACCAGCGCGCACAGCTCGACGCCGCCACCACGCAGTTGACCCGACTGGACCAGCAGAACGCGACGCTGCGGCGCCAGGAAAGACAGCTGCGCACACCGTCGACGCTCGGCCGGATCGCCCAGCAGCAGTACGACCTCGTGCCACCCGGAGACCAGGCGTACCAAGTGCTCCCACCGAGCGGGTCCGGCGGGCGCGACGGACTCGACGGGACGCTCGCTGCGACAGCGACAGCTCCGGCGGGCAAGACCGGGAACGGCTCTGGACGGGGGACCGGCGGGACCTCTGCGTCTTCGGGCTCCGACACATCCGGGAGCTTCTTCGGGCGGGTGCTCCGTACGCTCGAATTCTGGCGATGACGCGACGGCCTCCGAGGCCGCACGGCGATGCGCTCGAGCTCGAAGAGGTGGCCCGGCTGCTCGGCCGCGAGCCTCGTGGCGAGCTCGTCGTCGTCCGCCGCCGGGCCGACGGCGTGCCGTCCGTGATCGAGAACGCCCCGCTCCTGCGGGACGGGACGCCGATGCCGACGCGGTTCTGGCTCGTCGACCCCGAGCTCCGGGCGGCCGTCTCGAGGCTCGAGGCGGATGGAGGGGTCCGGGCCGCGGAGGCGGCGGTCGATCCGCTCAGGCTGGCCGTGGCGCACGAGCGCTACGCGAAGGATCGTGACGCGCTGATCCCACCGGGCCACGCGGGCCCCAGGCCCTCAGGCGGGGTCGGGGGGGCGCGCGCAGGGGTGAAGTGCCTGCACGCGCACTTCGCGTGGTGGCTCGCCGGGGGGGAGGACCCGGTGGGCGCCTGGGTCGCGGAGCGGCTGGGCGCGACGCGCGAGCCGCCCCAAGCGCGCGACGATGACGACCCGTCGCAACCGGCGGGAGTTGCGAAAGGCTGGCCGGAAGTGGGGCCTCGGGGAAGTCGACGGGACCGGACGCCTCCCGCGAGAGCGCGCTCCCACGCGGCCGACCGGTTGCTCGCGCCGAAGGACTACCGGACGCTGACGGTGATCGTGCCGGTGTACAACGAGCGTTCCACCGTCGCCGAGATCATCCGTCGGGTGCGGGCGGCCGACGTGCCGCTCGTCATGGATGTCGTGGTGGTCGACGACGGATCGACGGACGGCACGGACCAGGTGCTGGGCGCGATCACCGACTCGACGGTGCGGGTCGTCCGGCACGAGCGGAACCGCGGGAAGGGCGCCGCGGTGCGAACGGGGCTCGAGCGGGCGACCGGTGACGTCGTGATCGTCCAGGACGCGGATCTCGAGTACGACCCCGACGACTGGCCGCAGCTGCTCGATCCCATCCTGAAGCACAAGGCGCACGTCGTCTACGGGAGCCGGTTCACCGGCGCCCGCAAGAACATGCTTCTCCTCCACTGGATCGGGAACCGCTTCCTCTCGCTCGTGACCAACCTGCTGTACGCGACGACCCTGTCGGACATGGAGACGTGCTACAAGGTCTTCGACCGCCGGGCGCTCGACGGCATCACCGTCGAGTCCGACCGGTTCGACTTCGAACCCGAGATCACCGCCAAGATCCTCCGCCGCGGCTACCGGATCTACGAGGTCCCGATCAGCTACGCCGGGAGGGAGCCTGAGGAGGGGAAGAAGATCACCTGGCGCGACGGTTTCGCCGCGTTGCGCGCGCTCGTCAAGTACCGCTTCACGCGGCAGTGAGCGGTCCGGGAAGGTCGGCGCAGCGCACGGGGGCGACCGGTGCGGACAGCGGCGCGTTGGCAGCGGTCGACTGCGGCACCAATTCCACGCGTCTCCTCGTCGTCGACGGCAACGACCGGCAGCTTGCACGGCTGATGCGGATCACCAGGTTGGGCCAGGGGGTGGACGCGACCGGCGTCCTCGATCCTGCGGCGATCGCGCGCACCGTCGTCGTGCTCGACGAGTTCCGCAAGGTCCTCGAGGGCCACCAGGTCCGGGCCGTTCGCATGGCGGCCACCTCGGCGGTGCGCGACGCCTCCAACGGCCAGGAGTTCCTCGACGCCGCCAGCCGCGCCATCGGGGCCCCGGCCGAGCTGCTGAGCGGCGAGGAGGAGGGGCGTCTCGCGTTCGCGGGCGCGACCTCGGACCTACCCCGGAGCGACGAGCTCCGCGTCGTCGTGGATATCGGCGGGGGCTCGACCGAGCTCATCGCGGGTGTGGGCGGCGCACCGTCGAACGAGCGCGCCGAGGGAGCCGACCCCGCGCCGAGCGCGGTGTCGCTCGACCTCGGCTGCGTCCGGTTGACCGAGCGGTACTTCCGTCACGACCCCCCACTCGCAGAGGAGCAGGCGGCGTGTCGTGACTTCATCGGCCTCGAGCTCGACCGCGCGTCCCGCGCGGTTCCCGCCCTCGAAGCCCAGGGTCGGGCAGGGCGTCGGCTGGTCGGCCTCGCGGGCACGGTCTCGACGCTGTCGATGCTCGACCAGGGGCTTGCGGAGTACGACTGGGGGCGGGTTCACCACTCGGTGCTCGAGCTCGCCGACGTCGAGCGCTGGTACGAGATCCTTGCGGCAGAGCCCTCTGCGGCACGTGCACTGCGTCCCGGGATGGTGGAGGGAAGGGAGGACGTCATCGCCGCCGGCGCAC
>JASHUY010000096.1 GCA_030039755.1 Acidimicrobiales bacterium | reverse complement strand
GGCGCTGCTCGGGCTCGTCGCGGTCGCGGCGCTCGTGACCGCACTCGTCGCCTCGACCGGCGGCGGGGGGCGGGCGTCGGGCGGCGCAGGGGACCCGGGCGGGTCCGGCGGTCACGGGACCGGGCCGGGGACGGCGGGACCGATGGCCTCGGGGACCGCGGCGCGCCTCTCCACTTCCGTCGCGGGCGGCGTCCCGCTCGACCGCTCGCGGTTCGCACGCGGCGCCTGCGTGTCCTTCGCGCCGACCGCCGGCGACAACCACCGCACCGTCTTCATCGACGCCGGTCACGGCGGCATCGACCCGGGCGGGCAGGGGGTCACGGAGTCGGGGCAGGTGATCTACGAAGCAGGCGAGAACCTCGTCATCGAGTTGGAGACGATGAACCTGCTCCGAGCCGGGGGGTACCGGGTGGTCGTCTCGCGCACCGCCAACACCGACGTCATCAGGCCCACGGCCGCGGACCTGACAAGCGGGGCGCTGTCGGCGACCGGCGCCAAGGCGGCCGTGGCCGCGCGGGACGTCTGCGCCAACCGCGCCCGCGCCACAGTGCTCGTCGGGATCTACTTCGACGCGGGGACATCACCGCTCGACGCCGGGAGCATCACCGCGTACGACGCCGACCGGCCCTTCGCCGCGAAGAGCAGGCGGTTCGCGACGCTCCTCCAGCGCGACGTGCTCGCCCGTCTGAACGCCCACGGCTGGAAGATCCCCGACGACGGCGTTCAGCAGGACACAACACTGGGCGGCGTCCCGCTCACAACAACCGCTGCCGCCTACCACCACCTCCTCCTGCTCGGGCCGGCCGATCCCGGCTGGTTCACAACGCCGAGCCAGATGCCCGGCGCCCTCATCGAGCCGCTGTTCATCTCCGATCCCTTCGAGGGCTCCATCGCCAACAGCGCTGCCGGTCACGAGGCGATCGCCGAGGGGATGGCGCAGGCCGTCGAGCAGTACTTCGCTGCGCCCTCACGCTGACGACCCGCCACGCCGACGACGCGGTCTTCGCCCGGCCGACGACGGGAACGTCCCCACGCCGCCCGCGGCCTGGGTCGTCTCGAAAGCGCTGCCTGTGTCAGCGGCGTCACAGACGGCGGGTCCGGTCGAGGCTTACACTTCGGGTGACGCCGAGCATCGGCGGGGGTCCGGATCAGCTCGAGAATCCGGGTAGATGTTGTGGAGGAAGCATGGACACGTCTCCGAAGGACGTCCAGGACGGCGAGCTGGCCGAGGACCTCGAGGCCACGCCGGAAGAGGCAGAGGACGTCAAGGGTGGCTACAAGCTCTGGGAGTTCCGCCACCATCACGACCACGAGCACAAAAAGCGCCACCGGCGCTGAGGGTGAACGCCGGCACCGACCGGCGGCCAACCCTGGGAACCCCCGATCGCGGTCACACGGTGTGGCCGCGATCGGCGCGTCTGCGGTGAGGTGGGCTCCTGCGGTGAGGCGGGCCCCTGCGGAGAGGCGGTGAGCGGGCGCAACCGGAAGGCGCGGCTCGAGGACGTCCACGACGTGGCGACCGCCATGCCGCACGTCACGGTCCTCTACGGGCCTGCGGGCAACCCCGTCTACCAGGTGGGCGGGAAGTCCTTCGTCTTCTTCCGGACGCCCCGTCCCGACGCCGCCGACCCCGAGTCCGGGGAGCGGTACGACGACGTGATCGTGTTCTGGGTGCCGACAGAGTCCGACAAGCACGCCCTGGTCCAGGATCCGGGTACGCCGTTTTTCACCACGCCCCACTTCGACGGGCACAAGTCGGTGCTGCTCCGGGGCGCGCACGTCGGAAAGCTCACGCGAGAAGAGCTCGCAGAAGTCGTCCAGGACGCATGGCTCTCCCGGGCTTCGGCTCGGCGTGCGGCGACCTGGTTGCGGGCGAATCGCCAGGAGTGACGCAGCGGGCGCCGGCGGACCGGGACCGCCTCGAGAGCTCAGTGCTCGGCTACGAGATCACCGTCTACGACGGCCCGGAAGGCCTGAGCCCGGACGCCGCCGGCCAGACGCGCCTTACGCTTCTCGATCACGACGTCGTGTCGCTCTGCGTGCCCGACGGTCAAGGTGTACCGCCTGAGGCTCCGCATCCCGAGGGGATGCCGCTCGCGCAGGGCCGGTTCTCCGTCCACCGCAACGGTGATCTCGCCCCACCACTGTGTCCAGTGGACGTCGACCTCGTGCGTCTCCGCGGAGCCGACCGAGAACGAGAAGTCGACGTCCCATTTCGTATGCACGACGCCAATCATCCCATGGCCGGCGCGTCGGCGGTTCCATGGTCGGCCGATGGGCCCGTCGTGCGCATCGGCCGGTGGGTGGCACGCGAAGCGGTCTCGACCAGTTGGGCGAGCACCCGACGGAACTCGAGGGTCGACCTGTCCGCGCGGGTATGAATCTCGATCGTCTGGTCGAGCGGCAGCACCCGCACGTCGAATGCCTCCTGGACGGCGAGGTCCTCACCCACGATCTGCGTCTCGAAGTCCACGACCTTGGCGACTCGAGCCGCGTCGTTGCCGAGGTCGTCGCGCCAGAAGGTCAGGTACACCCGCGTCGACTCTGCAGTTTCAGGCTGGAGGAAATAGCCGATCAGGTCCCTCCCCCCGGTCGCGACGGCGTCGAGGCGCAAGACGAGGTGGAACGGCGCCGAGACCCGGTACGTGAGGCGCCGGAGCTGCACGGGTGGCCGATCGCCGGCTACGTCGGGATCCTCACGGAACGGGTGCTCGCTGACTGCGGTGTAGGACAAGCCGCGCCGCTGGACGGTGATCGGCCGGACCTCCGGATCCGCCACCCCGAAGGTCGCCGGGTGCACGAACGGAAAGTGGGAAATGTCGAGGAAGTTGTCGGCGAGCATGCCGGCGCACGCCCTGGCGCGCCTCGGCGGCAAGTGGCCCGTCGTGAAGGCAGGGTCGTCGGCTTCCGGGATCTCGGGAAGCGTCTCGAGCCCTTCGAGTGGCTCTGTGGGACACAAGAAGACCATGCCGTAGCGCTCGACGATGTCGTGTGCCCGCCGGAGCCGAGCCTTCGGCGGGATCGTGGCCCGTGGCCCGAGAGCGGGAACTGTGACGCAGAGCCCCTCGGCGTCGAAGCACCACCCGTGGTACGCGCAGCGGAGGGCCGGCACGTCGGGAACCGGGATCGCCGACGCTCCTGCGGCCACGTCCGACGCCCCGGTCGCGCCGATCGCATCGCGCGCTCGAGGACCCGTGAGGGAACCGATCGACAGCGGCGCTTGGCGGTGTGGACACCGATCGACGAACGCCCGGAGCCTTGGGTGCCCGCCGTCGGCGGACGCGTCCATGCGGACGAGGACCCAGGGCTCGCCGAGCAGGAGCACCCGGTGGGGTCGATCGGTGATCTCGGCGGACCGCGCCACAGGGTGCCAGCACCGTCTGAGCGCGGGGTCGACGTTGGAGAGGGTGGCGCCGGCCGGGGGGCTCATCGCGCGGAGAGCGTACGGCGTCCGGCGCCGAGCCGGCGGCTATGACCAATGCAGTGTCGCCGGTGTGTCGTTCTCGACCGGGTTGAACTGCGGGTGGGTGATTCCCTTGCGAACCTCGATCACTGTCACAGGGGTCGGCTGCCAGACGACCGGGAGCATCTTGGCGAGGTTGTCCTCGTACTGTGTGAGGTTCGCCGCGGTGGTGTCGGTGTCCTTGATGAGCTGATCGTTCAGCGGTGTGCTGAAGTCGGCGGAGTTGGCCTCTGCGCCGGTGGCGAACATCTCCTCGCCCGTGGGGTAGTAATCGGGCACGAAGGTCCAGCCGCTGTCCCAGTTCTCGATCTGCCACGAGCAGCCCTTCGGGCAGGGGTCCGCGCTCCCGATCACCGTGTCGTAGGTGGCGCTGGAGAGGTTGACGCGGATGCCCGCTTGTTGCCAGCTCGCCTTCTCCGCGTCCATCAGGAAGGCGGAGGTCTTTGTGCCCGAGGCGTACTGGAGTGTGAAGTCGAGCTTGGCGCCCTTCTTCACGCCCTTGCCGCAGTCCGACTTCGACGTTCCCGGCTTCTCGCAGACGTCGATGCCCTTCGGTGTCACCTTCCAACCATGGGAAGTCAGCAGCGCCTTCGCCTTGGAGACGCTGTAGGGATACGGGTTCGTCTCCTCGAACGTCGACGAGTAGGGATTGTGCGGCCAGACGGGCACCGGCCCGTAGGTCTGCACGCCGTAGCCGTGCTCCAGACGGTCGATGTAGACGGGCTGGTCCACGAGCGTCTGGAACGCCTGCCGGAAGTAGAGCTGACTGAAGATCGGCCCGGCGTTGCCTGTGTCGCTGGTCGAGTGGAAGTTCGTCCAGAAGTAGTTGACCGCCCAGCGGTAGACCGCGACCAGGTTGTATGTGCCGAGGCGCGGGTTGTTGCTCCCGGGCTTCACTGTCTGGGCGGGTTTGGACGGCGTCGTCGCGTCCGACGTGATCTCTGTCGGTGGGAGGTAGCCCCAGTCGATTGTCCCGGCGACCAGCGCGTTGTACTCGGCTGAGGCTGTCGTGAAGGGGTCTTCGACGAACTCCTTGTAGGTCGGCTTGTTCGGGCCCGAATATGTGCCGTTCGGGACCAGGACCACCGGAGCGGTCGGGCCGAAGGACTTGAGCTTCCACGGGCCGTCGAAGACCTGCCACAGCGGGTTGGTCGCGTAGGTCGGCAGCGCGTCGATCGTTGTCTTCGGATGTGTGGGGTTGAAGCCGGACTGTTCCGACAAGAAGTCGTAGACGGCCTTGCAGGCGGTCTTGTCCGCCCCGTATGCCGCCGTCGCGCATCCGGCCGACCCCGCGGCCGCGCTGGTGGACGACTTTGTCCACGCGGTCGGGAGCGGCGTGATCTGGGAGAGCTCGTTGTAGAGCAACCAGTGCGGGTTGAAGGAGCGGTCGAAGTCGATGGTCATGGTCTTGGGGCTTGTGATCTTCACGCTCTTGATGCTTGTCGGCATGGAGAGACCGCCGGGGAACCAGCCCGCATACCCTGTGGGCTTCTGGTTCCAGATGTTCAGCCAGAACATGACGTCCGTGGTGGTGACCGTCGTCCCGTTCGACCACTTGTATGTCTTCAGGGTGATCTTGAAGGTCCTGTCACCGTTCGAGGACACCGGCGAGTCGGCCAAAGACAGCTTCTCGTTCAGTGTCGGCGTCGACTTTGTGCCGAACCAGTAGAGCGGGCGGTACATCAGGTACTGGAAATCGCTCAGGTTCGCGGTGCTGAAGTAGCCGGCCCCCACGTACGGAAAGATGTAGTCCGGCGGTGCGCCCGGGGACTCTGCGAACGTGATCACCGACTTTGTGACCTTCGACGCGGCACTCGATGGCGCTCCAAGAGTGACCACCGCCATCGACAGCATGCCCGTCGCGGCGAGGGCGCATGCGACGCGCCGGACGAACTGTGCCTTTGATCTCATTGCAACTCCCCCATTTCTGGATGCCTGCTTCGTGGACCGAAGCCATTCTTTTTTCGAATGGATGAGAACGAGAGGGTGGGGCGTCGTCCCGTTGCCGACACGTAGGGACAGCGGCCTTGTTCGGGGCCACTTTCTTCACAGTCCCGCCAGCGGGCCCGCGGCCTTGACACGGAGGCGCAGGCCCGGATTGGTGAGGTACGAGAGGGGGATGTCCTCCAGATCGACGACCTCGACGGCGTTGGGGTCGGCGCCGGCGCGGACCGCCTCGTTGCAGGCCTGGGCGCACGCTTCGTCGATGATCTGCTGCCGGCTTCGTCCCGCCTGCTGGAAGATCCGGTCGATCTGACCGCTCACCGTGCCGATCGCAGCGCCGACGGCGTTCGCCACCTCGAAGTGCTCCGGGCGCAACACCGCCGCGATCCCAGGGAGCGCTTCGGGAACGAGCACACTCCCGCCGCCCACCGCGATGAGCACGACGTCGCCCTTGGCCGTCTTCACCCTGTCGACCGCCTCAGCGAGCATTTCGTCAGCGATCGACAGCGACCGACCGAGCGCCGGGGTCAGGGTGACCGCGGCGTTGCCGAAGTGCGTGCGACCCGCGGCGATGGCAGCGTCCGACAGCGTGGGCGTGGGACCACCGAACGCCAACGCCTCCTGCTCGAGGTGGTAACCGACGCTGTCGGGCCCGATCCTCACGTCGTCGCCTGTCGACCTGCAGATCGTGCCGCCCCCCAGCGCGATGCTCACCAGGTCCGGCATGCGGAAATTGGTGGCGATGCCACCGATACGCACCCCGAAGACCGACTCGCGGGGAAAACCGCCCACCAACATGCCTACGTCGGTCGAGGTGCCGCCGACATCGACGACGACGGCGTCTTCGACACCGCTCAGGTGCGCCGCGCCCCGGATGCTGTTGGCCGGCCCGCTGCCGATGGTCAGGACCGGGAAGTGCGTGATGTAGTCGAGCGACATCAAGGTGCCGTCGTTCTGGGTGAAGTAGGCGGTGGCATGGCCGAGGCCGCTGTACTCGAGCGCACGTCGGATTGCGGCGATGAAATGCCGGGTCGTCGTGACGAGCGCCTCGTTCAGGACCGTGGCGTTCTCACGCTCGAGGAGCCCGAGCGTGCCGATCTCGTGGCTCAAGGACACGTGGACGTCCGAACCACGTTCGGCCCGGATCACCTCGGCGGCCCGCAGTTCGTGGGCTGCCGAGACAGGAGAAAACACCGAGCTCACCGCGACTCCGTCGACGTCGCCGGGGAGCGAGGCGACGAAGCGGGCGGCGGCGTCGCTGTCGAAGGAGGTCAATTCCCGGCCGTCGAATTCCGATCCACCGTCCACGATCGTCTCGGCAACGGAGACCGCTCTTCGAAGGTCTTCGGGCCAGCCGAAGAGCGGGGGGATCGCATGGGTTGCAGGTCCCCCGATACGCAGCACGGCGACGCGCGCGAGTCCCGTCCGCTCGAGCACCGCGTTGGTCGCGTGCGTCGTGCCGATCATGACGTGACTGACGCGGGCCGGCATGGTCGCGCCGACATCCAGCACAGCCGAAATGGCTGCTGCGATCCCTGACGCCACGTCCGGATCGGTCGTCACCTTCACCTTCCCGAGCAGGCGCTCGGAGCGGTCGATGAGCACCGCGTCGGTGTGCGTGCCGCCGACGTCGACACCGAGTCGCAGCTCAGGTACGTTCGGCACAGAGCACCTCGACGGGCACGTGATCGAAGTCGTAGCCGAAGGCACGAGGTCCGACGCGCCGCAGTCCGGCGGGGCTCCGCCACACCGGGTCGCAGGGGAAGGCGATGACGCTGACGCGCTGCCCGTAGCGCAGCACCTCGGTGGAGACCGCGTCACCGGTCAGGGTGTCGACGACACTGATGATGTCCGGCACGGACGCCACGACCACCCCTGCGTCGAGCGCCACGAGGTTCTCGTTCTGCAGCTCGAGGCGCAGAAGTCGGCCGGCGTCGCCCCGCAGCCCCTCTATCTGCGCGGAGCCACGGACGAACCCGCCGGTGACCCGTCGCTCGACGTCGCTCACCTTCCCCTCGAGGAGCCGGAACCCTCCGACCTCTTTGATCAACGCCTCGACCGCAGTACCGGGTGCCCAGGCGACGGCGCTCCCGATCCGGATGGCGAGCGAGACACTTCCCGTCACGGCGGCGTCGCGCGCCCGGCCCACGGTCATGAGGTACTGGGAAGAGATCGCCCGTCCGCCGAAGGCCACCGCTGCGGCGCGGCAGAGGGATTCCAGCCAACGCCCGTCTACGGGGTTGATCACGACCACGTTCGCACGCTCGTCGGTCATCACGCACGGCGAGGGGTCGACGCCCGCGAGGTCCATCGACATCTGTGTCATCTCCGGGAACGCGCGGCCCATGCCGTCCGCGTCGACTACCGGAAGTCCGAGCTGTGCCGCATGTGCAGCGGGGAACAGGCCGTTGGACCCGCCGATCTCGTGGGCCATGAGCGCGGCGACGCGACGGCCGGTCATGGCTTCGACGCGCTCGACGATCCGTCCGGCTTCGCTCCCGTTGCAGAACTTCTCGACGGACACCACAGGGGCGCCCACCATGCCGATCGGGAGAACGAGCTCGTTGGAGGGCAGGTCGTCGAGATCGGCCAGAGATGCGGGACCATGCAGCTCGATCGACCGGAGCGCGGCGAGGAGGCCGACGTTCGTGGCGCCGCCACCGCCTGCGCCCAGGATCCCGCAACCTCGCGCCTGGGATCGCAGCGTCTCTGCGTCGAGAAGCACCATCGCCAGTTTCTCGTCCGACCGGCAGCGGAGATAGGCCCGAGAGCACAAAAAGTCGGACTATCTGGTGCGATCTGCACAACCGGGAAGGTGGGTCCTAAGGTGAACACACGGGTTCAATCGCCGAGCTGCTGCGCTGCCCCGGGTTGCGATCGTGGCGGGTCCTCGCCGGGCCGACCGACCGGAGCCAACCCGGTCGCGTCGTCGTCCAGGAGGACGCGACAGTCCTTCCAGCCGACGCCGGCGACGCGATGCTGCTTCTCACGACCGCCGCCTCCCACGACGCAGCCGGGTACAAGCTCGACATCCTGCTCCGTCGGGCGGCGACGGCCGGTGCGTGCGCAGTCGTCCTGACCGGACAGGATGCGCCTTCGCGTGTTCCGAGCTCGGCCGCCCACATCGCAGCGCAGGGAGGTCTCACGGTTCTCGCCGCCGACGGGCCCCTGACGAGCGCCGTGCTGGACGCTGCGGCCGCCGTCGCCGGCGACGCCCAGACGGCTCTGCGGGTTCTTCGGGACGCCCCGGAGATCCTCACTCCGGGTCGGCCTTCCTCGGTGGCGGACGCATGCGCCAGGCTCCTCGGTCAACCCGTCACAGTTGCAACGAGCACTCCTCCCGGTGCTGTGCGCGTGACGCCGATCCCGTCCGCCGGACAACCCGACCGCTGCCTCTTCACCGCGACGGGCAACGGATATCGGTCGACCGTCGTCGATGTCGCGCTTGCACTCGCCGCGGGCGCGATCACGCGCGCGGAGGCACTCCACGACTGGGAGGAGCGCGCGCCGGTTCGCTCCAGCGCCGCGCTTCTCGCCGAGCTCATCCTCAGCGCCGAGCCTGCGTCGGCCACGCTCACCGCCGCCCGCCGCGTGGGCGTGCCGGTCGATGGCTGGCATCAGGTCGCCCGGTTCCCCGTGCCTTCCGACATTCAGACCCCCCAGTCGGATGCCACAGATGTGACGCAGCAGTGGCAGGCGCTCGAGTTGGGGTCGCAGAGCGCACTCGCCGTCGCCCGCGAGGACAGGGGAACTTGGCACGCCGCCCAGATCGAGGGTGCGGTGCTGATCATCCACTCCCGGCACGCCGGGACAGCCGGCGATCGCGCGATCGAGCCAACGGTTCATCGGGTCGCGGCGCACCTCGCGACGGTTTGGCGCACGGCCGAGGTGCGCGTCGGGATCGGGTCGCTGCGGGAAGGTGTCGCAGGGTTGAAGGCGAGTGCTGCCGAAGCGCGAGCGGCGCTGGCCGGGCAGCGAAGACGCTCAGGTCATGTCGAGGTCATCTGGTTCGACGACGTGGGACTGCAGCGAGTGCTGCGAGACTGGTACATGTCGAAGAGCGCGCAGGACGCGGTCTCGGAGCTGCTCGCACCCCTCGAGCGGTTGAGCCCTCCACGTGCACACGAGGCGGTCCGCACGCTCGGCACCTGGCTCGAAGAAGGCGGGTCCGCCGTCGCCACCGCGGCCCGCCTGTACCTCCACCGGAACACCGTCCACTACCGCATCACGCAGATCGAACGCATCCTCGACGTCGACCTGGCCGATCCGGACACCCGCCTCGCGCTCTCTCTCGCCTGCCGGGCCAGACAACTCCAGACCCTGTCCGCCCCGGAGCCGCGGTTCTGAACCAGCCTCGGGTGTCGCCGCCGCCCGGCAGGGAGAAGATCTCAACGACGCCGAGTGACTGCGGACGTGGGGCGCTATTCCGATTGAGGGCGTTCGCATCAGAGCCTCGTGAACATTGAGTAATTCGACCTACGCTAAGCGGCCCTACGCAGCGGGTTCCCGTCGGCGAGACGACGTCCGCAGTAACGTATAGCCGACTACGCTAAGTCGATCTACGCTAAAGGAGCGTCAACGCCGTTCGAATCCTTCGAATGGTCCGAGGCACCTCATCGAGGCCGAGTGCCAGCCAAGCCAGCCATAGTGGACGAGGCCATCATCTCCACCCACTGACCCGGGGATCCTGACGAAGCGCGCCATCCGAATCGTCGTCTCGCACAGTGACAACCGTGGTGGTGGGCGCTGCCGGGATCGAACCGACGACCTGCTCGTTGTAAGCGAGCTGCTCTACCAACTGAGCTAAACGCCCGACGTTCCGCGAGCGTGCGGCGCGGGCGCGCCCGTCCGCAGCACAGGGGGGACGACCAATTCTGCGCCGCCGACCGCCGGCGCGCAAACACCCCGCCCGTCAGAGCTCGGCAGCCGACAGCTGTGCCAACAGGGGTGCCGTGGCTGCGACGACGGGCCGACGCGGCGAGCCGTCCCGCACGACGAGGTCGAGGCCGTCCCGCTCGGCGACGACCGCACCCGCCTCGGCGCAGACGAGCATTGCTGCGAGGTAGTCCCAGACGAACAACGCCGACCGCCCCGCGACCGTGTACGCGTCGAGCACGCCTTCCGCCACCGCGCACATGTCCAGGGAGGCGGCGCCGAGCGCGCGGAACTGCGACCAACCGGGGTAGGCGCGGGGAAAACCGGATATACCCACTACCGCGTGGGAGAGCTCGTTGGTCTGCGCCGGCGTGACCGAAGACGCGTCCCGAAGGGCTCCGTGGTCTCGGACGGCGTGATAGCCGACCCCCGAGACCTGGTGTACGACGAGCCCGGCGAGCGCACCCGCCTCGTCGAGGACGCAGAGGCTCGTCGAGTACCAAGGGATCCCCAACGAGGCGTTGGTCGACCCGTCGACGGGGTCCACGACCACGAGGAGCCCCGACTCCGGCCCCGAGCGGCCCGACTCCTCGGAGAGCACCGCGAGCCCCTCGCGGTGGAGCACCGCGCGCACTGCGTCATCCGCCACGACGTCCAAGGCGTACTGCCCCGGCCGCGTGCCGGGCCGGCGGCGGTCGGCGGGGTCGATGCCGTCAAGGGCGGCCCGGACGGCGCGTGCCCCTTCGAGGAGCACGGGAATCAGGTCGTCGGGGTCGCCGGGCGCTCCGCCCACGGGCCGGCAGATTACCGGGGGTGCCGCGCGTCGGTTGCGTACCGGCAAGGACGACCGGGAGCGACGGGCAGCGGGCGCACCACGGGCCACCGAGCACCCCATAGTCTCGTACGCACTGTGGCTGCCATCGATGTCGCCGGCTACGTCGCCGATCTCAAGGACCACTCCGTCGACCACGGGTTCCACGTCCACGACGAGCGTCACTTCGTCGAGACGTACTCCCTCCGCCAGGTCTGGGAGGTCGACCTCCATCCTGAAGAGGGTTGCGGGGGACCGCTCGACCTGCACCTCGCGCTCGAGGTCGACCCGCGGGTGCTCCTCTCCTTCGAGGACGTGGTCATGGAGCTCTCCGACGAAGAGGAGCCACCCGACGACTTCCACTTCCCCCTGACGTTCACGTGGGCGCTTCCTCCCTTGCCACACGGCCCCGACCTCCTGCGGCTCGCCATCGACCTCGCAGGCATCGGCGGTATCGAGCTGCCCCTCGAGGTATCGGCCATCGACTCCTTCGCGTCGGCGACCGACGGCCCCGAGCGCCGTCTGAACATCGTGGCCAGGCACCCGGTCTCCCTCGCCCGCGTGCTCGGCGGCGAGGAGCTGCTCTGCGACGTCTTCGACCGGTCCCTCGCCGTCAGCCGTTTCCTCCTTGAGTCTGCCGAGACCTGGTTGGGGTGACAGGGGTCGTGGGCGTGCCGGCGAACCACCCTCGCCGGCTCCGTGCCGCGCGCATTCCGGTCGTCGCCGTGGCGTTGCTCGCCAGCTCTGCGCTGCTCCTGAGCGCGTGCTCGAACGCGGGCAGCTCCCTCGCCGAGGAGGCGTGCGTCCATGTCGACGCGTCGATCCACCTCTACACGGAGGCCGAGCATGCGAAGTCGACCTCTGCCGCCCGCGCCAAGGTGTACCGGGCGACGAACGAGCTCAGCCAGGCACTGCCGCTCGCCGCACGGGCGAACTCCGCCGACCCGGCGTTCAATCCCCTGATGACGACCCTCCAGGAGATCGGCAGGACGTCCGAGTCGAACCTGATCCCCGCGTTGCGCGCCCAGTGCGAGGCGGCGCAGAACCCGACATCGGCGTCCCCGGTCCCCGCCGGGCCGACATCCGGGACACAACCTGCGGGGACCAGCACCTCCGGTTGACAGGTACACGACGGTCCTGCCACCTCGCACTCCCGGGCGAGGGCGGATGCGTCCCGGGCGAGCGCGGCCTGTGAGGTGCCACGGCGGACGACGAGGCTGCCGATATCGTGGCCGCGCAGCAGGAGATGGGCATACCAGCCAAAAGGGGATGCGGTGCGCCGCGTCCTTGCGGCCAGGGAGTGCGCCCACGGAGTGAAGGAGCACGCCGCTGCCACAGCCGCGCACAGGAGCCCGGAGGCTGACCCGCGGATCTCCAGCCCCGGCGACCGCGACGGCTGGGCCGGCCGGGAGAGGCGGGCTCCGCGCCGGCGGGCCACCACAGCTCCCGCGCCAGGTCCGTCCTCGCGATTCGCTCGGGGTGCGCCGGTCGCTCGGGGTGCGCCGGCGGCGTGCCGTGGCGCTCTCGGTGGCCGCGGCCGTCGTCGCCCTGGGGCTCGCCGCGTTCGGGCTCTCGGCCTCGAGCGGGCCCGGCCTCCCGCCGCTCCCGTCGACAGCGTTCCAGGCACGCATCGTGACGCTGGCCGAGTCCCAACTCGGGTACCAGACGGACCCTGTTCATTCATACTGCAATAAGTACAGCTCTTACTGGAGTGCGGGCACAGCCGCGCAGTGCGGCCCCGGCCTCCGCAGCGAGGAGTGGTGCGCGGACTTCGCGGCGTGGGTGTGGCGCAAGGCGGGCGCGCGGTTCACATACGGGTACGGCCCCACCGACGTCAACGCCGCGTCGGCGAGCTTCTACCTCTGGGCTGTCGCCCACGACACGTGGCACGCCGCCGGGAGCGGTTACACGCCGGAGCCCGGCGACGTCGCCGTCTACGGCCTCGACCCCACAACCGGTACCGCGGCCCATGTCGCGATCGTGACCTACTACTCGCCGGGGTCCCGCGGGCCTGACGTGGTGAACGGCGACGGGGACCGCACCGCGTTCAGCATCGTCGAAACCGGCACCGACCAGTACAAGGCGGACACCCAGGGAGATGACGCTCCCCTCTCGGGTTACGCGTCGCCGGTTCCGCCGCAGGCCTCGTCCGAGTAACCCGGGCGTCAGCTGGCAGAGGGCCAGATCACGGTTGCGGGCGCGGCGAAGACGGTGCCTTCCGCGCGGTCCTCGCACGCGTCGGCGAAGCGACCTTCCCAGTCGTCGTCCACCTGACCCGCGGCGTGGAACAGCACGGCATCTGCGCGCAGTCGCGCGGTGCCGTCAGGCTGGAGGGTCCCGACGTTCGTCGCAGTGAGGACGTCGGCGAGCCGGTGCACTGTCGCCTCGGATGCGGCGCTCGCGTGGGCAGGCGACGCGACGACCACCGAAGCCTCCTCCACGTCGCCGGCGTCGGCGAGCACGACCGTCACCTTGTCGAGATCGACGACGAACCGCACCTGGGCACCCGCTCAGGTTGTGACCACGGCGTCGGGGTCGAACACGCCGCGCTCACGGAGTCGTTGCACGAGCCACGCCACGCTGTCGGGTCCCTCGACCGCCTGCTGCCAACCCTCGAGAAGCTGCTCGACCTGCTCACGGGTCTGCACGGTCCCGACAACCGCGACGCTCATCCCCTCGACCTCCTTCTCGTCGGAGCTGTGCAGGCCTCGGGCGTGGATGCCGCCGAACGGTGTCGCCCACTCCGCAGGAACCGGCTCGCGCATCACGTAGAGCTCGCCGGTATCCTCGACCCAGCTGAGCTCGTAGCGGACGTCGTGCGCGTCCCGCCAGTCCTGGCCGAACTCCACTTCGACGGAGCCCCGCCGTCGCGCGTCCGCGTCGTAGAACTGCTCGATGTCCACGCCGCCGCACTGTAGTCGGGTGCCCGCGACGCCGATATGGGCTGGTCGGGGCGGCGCCGGTCGTGCACGGACCCTGGTCAGCACGGTTTTCTCCCGGGATCCCACAGGTGGGAGCGACGGAGGGAGCGACGACGCGCAACGTCGACGCATGACGACCGACGCACTCCGACCGCTCGACCGGCTCGTGGAGGACTGGGAGGCCCGACGCCACTCGCAGGCGTCGAAGGAGGCACTGCGAGCGCTCGCGCGCCTGGAGCCCGACGTCGCGCGAGTGGGCGCCGTCGACCTCGGGGACCTCGTGGAAGCCCTCGTCGGCTCTCCCACGGGCGCAGCTCGGGCGGGGCGCGAGCCCGGCGACCGCGACCGCGCCGCCGCCCTGTTCCGGGCGACGTTGCGATCCGGGAGCGTGCACCCGTTGGTGCCCCGTGCGCTCGTCCAAGCCCTCGTGCCGGGGCTCATCGGCGTCGCGCGTCGGCTCGCATGGGGGCAAGGCGGCGAATGGGCCGGCCAAGGAGCCTTCTTCGTCGACACGATCACGACCGCATGGGAAGTCGTCGAGGGTTGGTGCGGCCAGGACCGGACGTACGCGGTGCTCGACGTGCTCTCTGCCGTCCGGTGCCGGCTCCGTCGTCGGATCCGTCGCCATCACGATCTGCTGCGGACCGAACGGCTCGCCACGGACGACGAGCGGCTGTCCGAGTCGGCGACGGCCGGCGGGAGCGACGTTGAGGAGCTGGCGCGTGCCATCGAGCGTGAGCGTCTCCGGCTCGACGCCGGCGATGCCGCGGTGCTCTACGCCCACAGGGTCCTCGGGTACTCGTTGTCCGAGCTGTCGGCATGCTCCGGCCACTCGCGCCGGTTCCTGGCGGCGCGTCGGGACCGGGCCGCCAGCGCGCTCATCGCGTGAGGGCTCCGTGTGCCGCCATGAGGAGGAGGGCGCCGGGATCGTCCGGGGATGCACCGAAAGTTGCAGACCAGCTACGGTGTCGGGCCGTGGATGGCGCGTGCCCGGCGGGCACGGACGCGGGGGATGGGAAGACGACGCGCGGCAAGGCCTGGGTGCCGGGAGACGCGCGCCGTTCTCGTCTGACTCCCGGTGGCTGACCCCGGTCGCCGCTCCCGCGCCTGGGGCGTCCTCGCGGTGTCGCTCGCGCTCATGGCGCTCGTCACGGCCCTGTCCTCCGCGACGGACCACCGTCGAAAGCCTCCGTCCGCGACCGGTGTCGAGCACTCCGCCTCGCGTCGGCACGTGACCGACCGCGCGCCGCGGCAGGGCTCTCCCGAGAGCCTGGGGACGCACGAGGCCGACCGAACCTCGGCCGTCGGGACCGGGGAGGACTCGCTCGGGGGGCGCGTCGTCTACCGAGAGACCCACACGGCGACGGTCGGCGGCGCCGGAGCAGCCAAGCCCGGCCGGAAGGGCGCGCTCGACTCGGGCGTCAGGCCAGGGGGCTCTGCCTCCACCGTCTTCGCCACGCCCGGTACCCAGGTGCCGGCCGTGCGCGTCGTCGGCGCCGTGTCGACAAGCGACACGACCGCAGAGGACGTCCAGGGGACGACCGTCGCGACGTCCGCCTCGACGGGTGCCGCGTCATCGGAGACGGCGACGAGCACGAGCACGAGCGCAGAGACCCCCGCGAGCACGACTGGCACGAGCACGAGCACGAGCGTCGCGAAGGGCGCGAAGGGCGCGAAGGGCGCGTCGACGGGTGCCACGAGGGCGAAGAAGGTGGCGCGCACGGGCACGAGGACCGCGCCGACGCGCGCCAGGACTCCGGAGACGGCACCGGGCACGAGCGCACCCCGCACGGCGTCCGGCTCACCCGCGCACGCACCCGCACCGGCGCCGCGGACCACCTCGCACCCGACGACGGCGACGAAACCCGAGCCGTCCACGGGCGCCGACGGGACGGGCACGGGGAGCTCGGCGGTCACGGGTTCGGTCGTCACAGGGGAGTACCCCGGGAACGGGTCGATCGACCCACCGGCCACCTCCGTGTCGTTCGCGGCGACGGGTGGCGGCACGGTGTCGGCCCAGGCGACCTGGACGGGGACCGCGACCCTCGAGCTCGAGATCGTGTGTCCCGGAGGCCTGTCGGTCGGGCGTGCGGGGTCGTCCGGTCTGTCGCTCGAGATCGACGACAGCAACGGTGCCGGGACATGCACCGTCACGCTCAGCCTTCCGCAGGGGGTGC
>JASHUY010000095.1 GCA_030039755.1 Acidimicrobiales bacterium | reverse complement strand
CCCGTCTCGAGCCCGAGCCCCTCCACGAGCGCTCGGACACCCTCGACGAGCGCGGCCGCACCTTTTTCGTCCAGCACCCCGAAGGCCGGCCGGACGAGCTCGTCGGTGAGCGTGTCGGCGGTCGCCAGGCGCCGCCGCTCGTCGTCGCCCACCTGGGGCACGTCACCCTCCTTCCAACCGAACATCGCGAAGTCGTCGGGACGGCGGAGGAAGTGGGCGACCCGCGGCGAGAGACCCGACGCGCGCACCGCCAGGAGATGCGCGCTCCCGCGGAGCTCGCGCAGCGCGACGGTGAGGTGCACCGCGCGCGCCGCGACGTCTTCGGGCAACGGCTCGCCGAGCACGCCTGCGAACAGCGCGAGGCCTGCCGGCTCGGCCGCCTCGACCACCGCCTGCGCAGCGTCGCAATAGGCACCCAGGCGGGGATCCGCATCGGGAAGGCGTGCCCGGCCCATCTCGTGCGCGCACTCGAGGTACGCCTTCCCCGCCTCCCTCGGCTCGACGCGTTCGCGTCCCGTGTTCCACATGTGCTCGACGAGACCCGGCTCGAAGTACCCGAACGCGCTGGCGACGACCGGCGCTTCGACGTCACCGAGCACCCCGCCTCGACCGAGGAAGTAGAAGCGGAAGCCGTCGAGGCCGATCCCCCGGCCGCGCTCGAGCGTCTCGGGGATGAAGTAGAAGCCCCAACCGGCGGTGGCGATGCCGGGGGAGACGCTGGCGATCAGCTCGTCGGGCGAGGTCACGCGCCCACCGTAGGGGTCGGGACGTGCGTCTCCACCTGAGCGGCGGTGGTCGTGGCGGGAGGCGCGCCGCGCCGCCACGCCACCTCGAAAAGCGCGCCCCCGAGCGGCGAGGCGTCCACCCGCCAGCGCCCCGCCGTCGAGCGCACCACGGAGTCGGCGATGGCGAGTCCCAGCCCTGCGCCCCCCGGCACGTCCGACGCGCGGTGGAACCGGTCGAAGAGGAGCGGGCGCTGGTCCTCGGGGATCCCCGGGCCGTCGTCCTCCACGCAGAGGACCGTCCGGCTGCCGCGTGCCGCGGTGCTGACACGGACCGTGCCGCCCGCGGGCGCGTACCGGCACGCGTTGTCGACGAGGGTGCCGATGAGCCGGTCGATCCACTCCGGCGGCGCCTCGATCCACGCAGGGTGGACGTCGGCCACCAGCGTGACGCCGCGCGCCGAGGCGACTGCGTCGAAGCGCGACGCGCCGCTCCGCGCCGCGGCGCCGACGTCCAGGCGCCGGCTCTGCGGTCGCGCCGGCTCGGCGTCGAAGCGCGCGAGCCACAGGAGGTCCTCCACGATGGACTTGAGCCGCCGGCTCTCGCGCGCGACGTGGTCGAGCGCTTCGCGGTCGGCGGCGGCGTCGGGCGGACCCGACCGGGCGAGCTCGATCTCGGCCTCGATCACCGTGAGCGGGGTTCGCAGCTCGTGCGAGGCGTCCGCGGTCAGCTCCTGCAGACGCCTTCGCGCCGACTCGGCCGGCGCCGCGGCACGCGTCCCGATCGTGAGCACGCCGCCGAAGACGCCGACGAGCAGGACCGGGACGAGAAGGAGCTCGCCGAGCAGGAGCACCCTGTCGATGTGCGAGGGTCCCGCGAGGTCCTGCGCGGCGAACAGCATCCCCCCCCGGAATTGGATGGCGGTGAACCGGAACGCGGGACCGTCGTGGACGGGGATGCTGACGGGGGTCGAGATGCCGTCGAGGGCGGAGTGGGGAAGCGGCGGCGCGCCCACGGTGAGCGCGGTCGTCACTCCGGCCGGCGAGACCCACCACACGAAGACGGCGGCGCCGTCGGTGCCCACGTCGTCAGGGATCGTCTTGCTCGACAACGGATCCGGCAGGCTGCTCACCACGGACAGCCGGCTGGACAGGCGCTGGTCCACCTCCCACAGCACCCGCCGGGCGGCGACGGCGTCGATCGCGGCGGCGACCCCGGCGTAGATCACCCCGACCAACACGGTCGCGACGACGGCGACCTTCGCCGCCGCGCGGAGGTTCGGGCGCACCTCAGCGACCCCCCGGCGCCCCTCGGCGCCCGTCCGTGCCCACCGGCGGGACCACAGGCGGGACCACCGGTGGGACGACCGGCGCGGCCGCCCGAGCAACCGGCGGCGCGGCGGCAGACACCCTGTAGCCCACGCCGCGCACCGTCTGGACGACTGCGCCGGACGGGCCGAGCTTCGCCCGGAGCCGTGCCACGTGCACGTCGATCGTGTTGGACCCGACTGCGTCTGCTTCGTCGTCCCAGACGCCGGCGGCGAGGGTGCGGCGATCGACGACGGAGGGCTGGCGGCGGAGCAGGAGCTCGAGGATGCCGAGCTCGCGCACCGTGAGCGGGACGAGCTCGCCGCTCCGGCGCACCTCCCGGGTCGCGGGGTCCAACTCGAGGTCACCGGCCCGCAGCACCGGCTGGAGCGCCGCCGCAGGCCGGCGCAGGAGCGCTCGCAGGCGCGCGAAGAGCTCGGTGAGCTCGAACGGCTTCACCAGGTAGTCGTCGGCACCCGCGTCGAGGCCCTCGATTCGGTCGGCGGTCGCGTCTCGGGCCGTGAGCATGAGGATCGGCACCTGCTTGCCGGCGCGCCG
Organism: Acidimicrobiales bacterium; assembly: GCA_030039755.1. Lineage (GTDB taxonomy): Bacteria > Actinomycetota > Acidimicrobiia > Acidimicrobiales > RAAP-2 > JAJYVT01. Next base: position 4,372 of record JASHUY010000095.1, on the reverse strand, counting down.
AGCGCCGCGCACCACGTCCACGCCCGTCGCACCGGGCATACGCCAGTCCATCACCACCGCGTCGTAGGGGAAGGCCCGCAGGCAGGCGAGCGCGCGCTCGCCGTCGGGGACGGCGTCGACCGCGTAGCCGTTGCGCCGCAGCGCGCGCTCGAGGACGGACCGCAATCCCGGGTCGTCCTCTGCGACCAGGAGCCGCACCCTTGCGATCGTACCGGCCGGTGCCCACCTCGGATCTGCCTGTCGGATCCGGGCACATGCCACGGCTAGCCTCTGGGCGTGACCGTCGCGGACGGGGCCGTTCGCGGCGCAACGATCGAGGTGAAAGGGCTCACCAAGCGGTTCGGGTCCGTGACCGCGGTGGACGACCTGAGCTTCACGGTCAAGCCGGGGCGCATCACCGGTTTCCTCGGGCCCAACGGTGCCGGGAAGACCACGACCCTCCGCATCCTGCTCGACCTCGCCACGCCCACCTCGGGGAGCTGCTCGATCGGTGGCCTGCGCTACCGCGACATCCCGGACCCGGCGCGTCGCGTCGGCGCGGTCCTAGAAGCCACGAACTTCCACCCGTCGCGTCGCGCACGTGCGCACCTCCAGATGATGGCCATCGAGGCCGGCCTCGACTCCTCACGCATCGACGCAGTCCTCGCGCTCGTCGGGTTGACCGCCGACGCACGACGAAAGGTGGGCGGATACTCCCTCGGCATGCGCCAGCGCTTGCAGCTCGCGGGCGCCCTCCTCGGCGATCCGAGCGTCCTTGTCCTCGACGAGCCGTCGAACGGGCTCGACCCCCAAGGGATCGCCTGGTTGCGGGACCTGCTCCGGCACCTCGCATCCGAAGGGCGCACGATCCTCGTCTCGTCGCACCTGCTCGCCGAGATGGCGCAGACCGTCGACGACGTCGTGATCGTGTCGAGGGGGCAATTGCGGGCGCAGGGACCGCTTTCGATCCTCACCTCCCAGTCGCAGTCGTCGATGCGCGTGCGCACGCCTGAGCTCGACAGGCTGAGCGCCGTCGCCCGCGGGGCGGGGTACGTGCCGAGACCGCTCGGCGACGACACGGTGCTCGTCGACGGGGTGACCCCCGAAGCCCTGGGACCCCTCATCGCATCGAACGGGATCGTCGTGTACGAGCTCGTCCAGGTGAGCCAGAACCTCGAGAGCCTGTTCCTGGAGCTCACCACATCGATGACGCCGCACGAGCAACCTCCCGAAATGGTGCCGCGATGACCGCGATCCCCGCGATGCCGCGTCTCGTACGCGCCGAGCTCTTCAAGTTCCGCACCACGCCCGGTCCGTGGGTGTGCGTCGCGGTGGCGGTGCTGCTGACGGGTCTCGGGATCACGACCTCGTTCCTCCTGGCACGAAACGGCGTCGTGCACTTCACCGCGCCGACGACCACGACGCAGCTCCGGCGTCTCATGGGCGCGGGGTACACGGCCGCGATCGTGATGGCCCCGGTGCTCGGCGTGCTGTGCATCACGACCGAGTACCGCCACCGGATCCTCACCGCCACGCTGCTGCTCCACCCGCGCCGGCCCGACGTCCTCGTCGCGAAGGTGCTCGGATCGGCGATCTGGGGCCTCTTCATGGGAATCGCATCCTTCGTCATGGTCGCCGCGATGGGCATCCCTCTCCTCTCCGCAGAGGGAGGGTCGGTCTCGGACTTCCTCCACCAGGTCGGCCCGGTGGTCCCCGGCATGCTCGCCGCGTTCATCCTGCTCGCCGTCTACGGGATGGGCATCGGCACCCTGGTGCGCAACCAGATCGCCGGCGTGATCCTCGCCCTCGGACTGAGCCTCGTGCTCGAGCCCATCGTCGTGGCGATCTTCAGCTCCCTCGAGCACATCGACGTGAACTTCCTCCCCACACGTGCGACGCAGGCCATCGCGGGCAGCGTGGCGGCACGCGGGGTGGGCGGAGCATCGGGAACAGTCGGCGCGCTGCTCAGCTGGTGGCTCGGTGCCGTCGCCCTCGTCCTGTGGGGTCTCGGGACCACCGTGATCGGCTACTTCACCAACTTCCGCCGCGACGTCACCTGAGCGCCGTACGCGTGATCACGCGGGATCGGCGGCCGAGTCGCTCCCGGCGTGGCGTTCGTCGATGAGGCGCCGGTAGAAGGCGGCGTCAGCCGCGGCGTGCTCACCGGCCGCGGCGCGCTCACCGGCCGCGCGGACGAGCCCGAAGTCGGCATCGGGCCATGTGGGGTCGCCACCGCCTTCGAGCGCGAAGTACAGGTAGCCGGCGACCGGTGAGGCGTCCGCCACGGCGACCTGGGCACGAAGGTACGACTGCCTGTCCCAGCCGTCGGCCCGGGGCGAACCGCGGCGCGTCGCGAACCCGTCTTCGACCCACAGGGGCAAGCCGGGCGTCGCGTGCGCCTGCTCACGGCACCATGCCGCGAAGGCCTCCGGGTCCGGACGTACCTCCCACGGAGCCACCGCCCGCAAGCCGGGGAGCGGCGCCGCCTGCGCGTGCGGCGGGAGCCAGACGACGAGCAGCGCGTCGAGCGGGTGCGTGCGTGCCGCCGCCTGCGACCCGTTCGAACCGGTCGCCACGCGGCGCCGATCGGCGGCGAAGCCGTAGGCGACGTCCAGCGCGCGCCGCGGAGAAGGACGGCGGAGCCGGCCGCGGGTGATCGGGTCGGCCCCGCCGAAGGGGGCGGTGGCAGCTGCGAAGCGGCGACCCGCCAGCTCGCCGAGGTCTCGCGGCACGACCACCTCGTCGTGACGCGCGCGCCGCACGTCGACCCACTCGTCGACCTCGAGGCGATCGACGCCGAGTGACGGGGCACACAGGAGGTCCACCATGAGCCGGTGCCAGTCGTAAGAGCTCGAGGCCCGCAGACCGAGGAGGACCTCGGCATCGGGCTGGCAGTCGTGGATCGCCGCGTACGCGAGGACGTGCGCGGTCAGCAGGTTGTCGACGACGGCCCATGCGTCGGACAACGCCCCGATACGGCGAGGGGGATGGCGACCGTCCACCCACCCCGCGAGGGCCACGACGTTCGGCTGACGGAGGGTCACCCAGTGCCGGCACGCCGGCCCGATCCGAGAGACGATCCGCGCGACGTGCTCGGCGAACCGGTCGGGCGACCCCGGGGTGAGCCAGAACTCCTCGCCAAGCCACCCGGGGGTGGCGACGTCGTGGAGGACCCCGATCGGCGTGACGCCCCGAGCCGCCGCGGCGTCGAAGATCGACACGTACCGGTCCGCTGCGGTCCAGTCGAGGCGCCCGGGGGCCGGCTCGACCCTCGCCCACTCGACGGACAACGCGAGCGCCGCCGCGCCCGCGCACGATGCGAGGTCGATGACCCTGTCGGGGTCCGCCCACACCCCTGCACCCTGGACCGTCGCCACCGGGACCTTGCCCGCCCGTTCCCAGGGCGCCCACTGGTTCGCCGGTTCGCCGGGGCCGTTGAAACCGCCCTCGAGCCGGTAGCCCGCCGCGCTCACGCCGAACAGGGCCTGCCGCACCGAGAGAGCATGACACGGCGCCGCCGGAGCGATGCCACCGCACAGGTGCGCTGCGGCAGGGCGGGGGTAGCGTCCTGCCGGACAGCCGGAAGGAGCAGCCATGGCAGACGAGGTCCTGAGGGAGCGGCGGGGGCACGTGGAGCTCCTCACGATCAACCGACCCGAGGCACGGAACGCAGTCAACGGCGCGGTGAGCCACGGGCTCGCCAGCGCGCTCGACCAGCTCGCCGAGGACCCGGAGGCTTGGGTGGTGGTCATCACCGGCGGCGGCGACAAGGCCTTCTCCGCGGGGATGGACCTGAAAGCGTTCGCGGCAGGGGAGGCCGGCGCGGTCATGAACGTGAACGGCGGCTTCGGCGGCATCGCACGCCGGAAGTTCCCGAAGCCCTTGATCGCCGCGGTCAACGGGCCGGCGCTCGCCGGCGGCCTCGAGATCGTGCTCTCGTGCGATCTCGTCGTGGCTGCGGACCACGCGACCTTCGGGATCCCCGAGGCGAAGAGGGGGCTCATCGCGGGAGCAGGGGGTCTCTTCCGTCTCCCCAAGCGCCTCCCGCTCGCTGTCGCCCTCGAGCTCGCGCTCACCGGCGACCCCATCGACGCGCGGCGCGCCTACGAGCTCGGCCTCGTGAACCGCGTCGTCCCGGGGGACCGACTGCTCGACGAGGCGCTGCTCCTCGCCGAGCGGATCGCGGAGAACGCGCCGCTGGCTGTCCGCTACTCGAAGTCCGTGATGCTGGGCGTCGTCGACGACGACGAAGCGGCAGGGTGGCGGCTCACCGACGAGGCCGTGGCCCTCGTCTTCGACTCGGCCGACGCCATGGAGGGGTCCATCGCGTTCGCCGAGAAGCGCAAGCCCAACTGGCAGGGCCGTTGAGACGAGAAGGCGGCTGCGGGGCCGG
>JASHUY010000094.1 GCA_030039755.1 Acidimicrobiales bacterium | reverse complement strand
GCCGGCGGGGCTGCCGGGGCCGGCGGGGCCGGTGGGGCTGTCGGCGTTGCCTCAGGGGCCGCCGGGCCTCCTGGTGGTGGCCAAGCTGGCGGTGAACTGCCAGTTGGCGCGATTCCCCTGCGGCCCCACGTACGACCGCGTCGATCCCTCCGTGCTGACACCGGCATGGAGGTCGGCAAGGTGTTGGACACGCTGCTCGGCGGCGCGGTCCGCATAGACGGGTGGGAGGCGGCGCTCGACCTCACGCTGGAACGTCCGGACCTCGTCGTCGTGACTTCCGACGGCGACCGATTCTCGGGCTCTGGGTGGCGGGTCCGTTCCTCCTCGGGCATCGTCACCGCAGCGGCGGTAGAAGCGGCGGAACGTCGCGCGACGGAGGCCGCGACGCGCGCAGAACGCGCGAACTCCGAGCTGGCCGAGGTGCGACTCGCGCTCGAAGCCGCGGCGTCGGGTTCCCGCGACGCGACGAGGTCCCACGACCGCCACGAGGCGGTGCGAGCCGGTGCAGTGGCCGAACGCCGCAGGACCGATGAAGAGCGCGAACGAGTCGCACAGGAGCTCGACGAGGGTCGCGCTGTGAGGGAGTCGCTCACGGACCGTCTCGAGTCCGACCGGGGCCAGCTCACGACGTACGAGCAGTCGTTGGCCGACGCCCAAGCCGGGGTGGCTGCAGCGTCGGCGCGTGCCGCGGAAGCCGCAGCGGCCGAAGAGGCGCTGTCCGAGCGCAGGCGGGAGCTCGCGTCGGCGCGTCATGCCCTCGAGGTGCAAGGTGCGAGCATCGCGGAGCGGCGCCGAGTGCTCTCGGCGCGCCAGGCCGAGATCGAGCGACGGCTGCTGGGGCACGGCGAAGAGCGCGAGGAGGCCGCCCGGCGCCGTCAAAGGCTGGAGGCCGAGGGTGTCGCGCTCGAACGGCTCCAGCGCGTGGTCCAGCGGGAGCGGGAGCGCCTCGAGACCGTGCTGGGTGCTCTCCGGCGCGCATATGCCGACCAGTCGGAACGACTGCGCGCAGGTGCCGCGAGGATGGAGTCAATCCGGGCCGAACGCGCTTCCCTGGAGCAACGCCAGGTGACGGCACGCGAGCGGGCACGCACGGTCGACCGCGAGGCGGCGGAAGCGTCACTGCGTGCAGAGGCCCTTGTAGAGACGATCGAGCACGACCTCGGGGTCACCCCGGCAGAGGCGAAGACGGCGCCGTTGCCCGAGTTGCCCGAAGAGGTGACGGCCGCCGCGCACGCCTCGGCGCTCACGGCCAAGCTCGCGTCGCTCGGGCCCGTGAACCCGCTTGCGTTGGACGAGCTCTCCGCACTCGAGGAGCGTTACCGGGAGCTCGACACCCAGATGGAGGACATCCGCGCGGCGCGGCGCCAATTGCACGAGGTGATCCGGTCGCTCGATCACGAGATCGCCGAGGAGTTCGGTGCAGCGGTGGCCGACGTGAACGAGCACTTCTCGACATTCGTGGGCATTCTCTTTCCCGGTGGGACCGGCCGCCTCACCTTGACCGACCCCTCGGACCTCTTGAACACCGGAGTGGAGATCGAGGTCCGTCCCGCGGGTCGCAACGTACGTCGCGTCTCGCTGCTATCGGGTGGTGAGCGTTCGATGGCGGCTCTCGCGTTCCTTTTCGCCGTGTTCCGCAGCCGGCCGTCACCCTTTTACCTCATGGACGAGGTCGAGGCGGCGCTCGACGACGTGAACCTCCACCGGTTCCTCGGGGTGGTCCACGAGTTCCGCAACGAGGCACAGCTGATCGTGGTGAGCCACCAGAAGCGGACCATGGAGGCGGCGGACGCGCTCTACGGAGTCACGATGGCGCCCGGCGGATCGTCGCAGGTGGTGAGCCAGCGGGCGCGTCGGGAGGCGCAGCCGGTCGGCTGACGCTTCGGGACGGACTCTTGTCGAACTGCCCAGGCTCGGGAGGGCACAGGGGACGGCCGCGCACCGACGATGTTCGCCTGCGGAGCTCGCACGCCTTCGAACGGGGGTCCGATAGGCTCGTCGATTCGTGATCGCCCTGTGGATCGCGCTCGGCCTCGTGGCGGTCGCAGTGCTGGCGACCGGCACCGTGGGCTACGTCAGGAGCTCGCGACGGCAGCAGGGTGCCGGGTCGCATCCGCAAACCGCCCGCCGCCGCGCTCGGGGAACGGCGACGAGCCCGCCCGCGACGACGCGTCCCGCGACGCCGGCCACGCCTCCGCTCCCACCGTCGACACCGGGGGCGCGTCCCGCGAGCCCGGCGTCGGAGGCGAGCCAAGAGGAGCCGGTGGAGAGAGGGGCGCGTCTCGAGGTTGCGATCGGTGTCGAAGAAGGGGTGCCCGTCATTGAGTCGGTCGCGCCCGTCCTCGAGGTCGCGCCCGTCCTGGAGGTCGCGCCCGTCCTCGAGGAGGCGCCCGTCCTCGAGGTCGCGCCGCCGACGCTTCGCGAGCGACTCGGGCGTACCCGCGGCGTCTTCGCCGGCCTCCGTTCCCTCCGGGGAAAGGGGGTAGACCCGGCGACCTGGGACGAGCTCGAAGAAAGCCTGCTCCGCGCCGACGTCGGCGTCACGACGACCGATGCGTTGCTGGACGACCTCCGGCGTCGCGTCCGAGACAAGGAGATCGGCAACGGCGACCAACTCGTCGAGGCCCTCCGCGGTGACCTTGTCGACCTGCTTTCGATCGAACAGCGGTGGGACGGCGCAACGGACGCCGAGCTTGCATCGGGAGGCGGCGCGGCGCCGGGAGCGGACTTCGAGGTCGTCGAGCCCGTGGAGCGAGGGCTCCGTTTCGACGATGCCGAGAGCGTCGTCAACGTCTGGCTGTTCGTCGGGGTGAACGGCGTGGGGAAGACCACGACCGTCGGCAAGGTCGCACGCCAGCAGGTCGCCGCCGGTCGGTCCGTACTCCTCGCAGCGGGCGACACGTTCCGAGCGGCGGCCGGGGAGCAGCTCGCGATGTGGGCGGAGCGGGTCGGCGCAGAGATCGTCCGCGGCGCGGAGGGCGGTGACCCGAGCGCGGTGGTGTTCGACGCGGTGCAGCGCGCGGCGGCGCGCGGCAACTCCCTTGTGCTCGCCGACACCGCCGGCCGGTTGCATACGAAAGTCAACCTCGTCGAGGAGCTGAAGAAGATCCGGCGGGTAGCGGAGCGGCCCCCGGGGCGCGTCACCGAGGTCCTTCTCGTGCTGGATGCGACCACCGGCCAGAACGGGCTGGTCCAGGCGCGGCAGTTCACCGAGGCTGTCGAAGTGAGCGGGGTCGTCCTCACCAAGCTCGACGGCACTGCAAAGGGGGGAATTGTGGTCGCCATCCAGCGGGAGCTCGGGCTTCCGGTCAAGCTGGTCGGTCTCGGCGAGGGCGCTGACGATCTCGTGCCGTTCGACCCGACCGGCTTCGTCGGTGCGCTCTTGGGATAAGGCCGGTCCTCGACATGTCCGGGTGGCTTCTCCGTCTCACCATCGGCCCCTCCCCCCCTCGCGGCTTCTCGGTAGTCGGCTTCTCCGGTGGTCGGATATCGGGCGAGGCCGGAAGAGAGCCCGGCTCCAGCCACATCGAGCTCGCGGGAGCGCCGACCCGCCGGGCCTCCGGTAACCTGGGCCTCCGGTAACCCGGGCCTCCGGTAACCCGGGCCTCCGGTAACCTGGGCGTCTCATGTTCGACGCGCTTTCCGATCGCCTCGAGCGGATCGCCGGGCGTCTCCGCAGTCGAGGCCGGCTCTCCGACGCGGACCTCGACGAGGCGTTGGGCGAGATCCGCGTCGCACTGCTCGAAGCCGACGTCGAAGTAGGTGTCGCGCGCACCTTCGTGCAGAAGATCCGCGAGCGATGCTCCGGCGAGGCGCTGTCGAAGAGCCTGACGCCAGGCCAGCAGGTGGTGAAGGCGGTGCACGACGAGCTCGTCGCCGTCCTCGGCGGGGAGACGCTGAAGCTCACCTATGCATCGCGTCCGCCGACGGTGGTGCTGCTTGCGGGGCTGCAAGGCTCTGGGAAGACGACGACCGCCGCGAAGCTCGCACGGTGGTGGAAACAACAGGGACGGCACCCGCTGCTCGTCGGGGCAGACCTCCAACGCCCTGCCGCCGTCGAACAGCTCCGCGTCCTCGGACGCCAGATTGGCGTGACGGTGTTCAGCGAGCCGACCGACCCGGTGTCCGTCGGCCGAGCTGGTCTGAAGGAGGCGATCCGGCTCGGGCGCGACATCTGCATCGTCGACACCGCCGGCCGCCTGGCCATCGACAACGAGTTGATGGACGAGATTCGGCGTGTTTCCATCGCCGTGCAACCGCACTACACCCTTCTCGTCATCGACGCGATGACCGGTCAGGACGCAGTCGCGACCGCGCGCGCCTTCCACGAAACCCTCGAGCTCGACGGCGTCATCCTCACCAAGCTCGACGGGGACGCACGCGGCGGCGCCGCCTTGTCGGTGAAGGGCGTCGTCGGCCGGCCCATCGTGTTCGCGTCCACGGGTGAGAAGCTCACCGACTTCGACCTGTTCCACCCCGATCGGATGGCCGACCGCATCCTCGGCATGGGCGACGTCTTGAGCCTCATCGAGCAGGCCGAACGGACCATGGACAGGGAGTCGGTCGCGAAATCGGCGGGGCGGCTGATGGAGGGCCGGTTCACGCTCGACGACTTCTTGGAACAGCTCCAGCAGGTGAAGAAGCTGGGGTCGATCGGCGGGGTGATGAAGCTGCTCCCCGGCATGACCAAAGACCTTCGTCAGGCGGCGGACCAGGTCGACGACCGGGAGCTCGCGCGTGTCGAAGCGATCATGCGGTCGATGACCCCCGGCGAGCGGGCGGATCCTTCGATCATCGACGGTTCGCGGCGGGTCCGGATCGCGCACGGGAGCGGGACCGCGACCGCCGACGTCAACCATCTCTTGAAGCAGCACCGCGAGATGCAGAAGCTCGTCAAGGGGATGGCGACGGGTGGCGGGTTCCCGGGGATGCCCGGGCTCGGAAGCGTTCCCGGCGGGCAGGGCCCCGGGGGCATCGGCGGACTCGGCGGCCTCGGCGGGCTACTCGGAAGTCGGAAGCAGTTGGCGGCGCTGCGCGCGCTCGGCGACGAGATGGGTGGCGGCCTCCAGGGCCTCTCCGGTCTTCTCGGCGACGGCGAGGACCCGCCCTCCCTGGACGCCATCGCCTCCGGCGGCCGGCCCGTGGGAGGGAGCGGGACGTCCCGAGGCCAGCGTGGGGCGAGGGGCAAGAACGCCAAGGGTAAGAAGAAGGGCGGCCGGGTCACCCCACCAAAAGGCCGATGAGCAGGATCGAGTGAACGCGGGTCTCTCGAGACCTGCGAGAATGTCGGCCGAAGCATGCAGAACGGGCCCGACGGGCCCCGACGACGGAGGAAGCAGACTCGTGGCAGTGAAGCTCCGCCTGGTGCGGATGGGCAAGAAGAAGCAGCCGACGTACCGCGTGGTCGCGGCGGACAGCCGCTCCCCGCGTGACGGGCGCTTCCTTGAGGTTGTCGGTACGTACGCGCCCCGTGGCCGCTCGACTTCCGACGACGAGACCATTGTCTCGATCGACCACGAGAAGGCATTGCGCTGGCTGCGCCAAGGGGCGAAGCCGACGGAGCGTGTGGAACGCCTGCTCAAGGCCTCGGGGACGCTCGACCGTCTCGCCGGGGGAACGGGTGAGGTGGGGGCCGAGCCGGCCGCACCAACGGTCGGCGCGGCGGACACCCAGGACGTTGACAGCGGGGAAGACAGCGGGGAAGAGGGTGCTGGTGACGCGATCAGTCCGGCTTCGGTGACCGCGTGAGCAGCGCACAACGGCCCGAGGGGCGGATCGACGACGCCGACCTCAACGGCGATGAGGTGTCTGACGACGAGCTCGACGACGACCTCGACGATGACGAGGACTTCGACGACGAAGACGACGATCCCGACGTGGACGACGACGATCCCGACGCGGACGACGACGATCCCGATGGGGTCGAGGACGAAGACGACGATGTCGAAGACGACGAAGACTCCGAGGACGACCTCGACGATGACGAGGACTTCGACGACGACGACGACGATGATGACGACGATGACGACGACGATGACGACGAAGACGACGACCTCGATGATGACGAAGACAGCTACGAGGACGACGAAGACGATGACGACGAAGACGATGACGATGACGACGGCGAAGATGAGGACTTCGACGACGAGGTAGCTGACGAGTACGAGCCTGGGGACGTGAATTCGGTCGAGGCCTCACGGTACGAAGCCGGTGACGTGAACACGATCTCTGCGCCCGCTGCACGCACCACCGAAGCGGCGGCCGCCACCGGCGGCGAGATGCCGATCGCCGTGCTCAACTACCTCGCACGGGCGATGGCCGACGATCCCGACGCGGTGGTGATCCGCAGGGAGGAGCGCCGCGGGTCGACCATCCTGCGTCTCCACGTCGCACCTCGCGACATGGGGCGCGTGATCGGTCGGCGCGGTCGGACGGCACAAGCGATCCGGACGTTGGTCGGCGTCGCGGGTGCGCGCGACGGCGTGCAAACCGTCGTTGACATCGCCGACGACTGACGACGGGTCCACCCCGCCATCGGCCCCGCTGCTCGCCGTCGGGCGCGTGATCCGGCCGCACGGCCTCTTCGGGGAGGTGGTCGTGCAACTCTGGACCGACCGCACCGAGCGGCTCGCCGTCGGGGCGACGCTCACGACTGAGGCTCGAGACCTACGCGTCGTCGGCTCCCGACCGCATCAGGGCCGCTACCTCGTGCAGTTCGAGGGAATCCGGGATCGGGTGGGCGCCGATGCGCTTCGCGGGCTGGAGTTGCGTGCTGCACCACTGCGCGTCGAAGGTGCCTTGTGGGTGCACGAGTTGGTAGGCGCCGAGGTCGTGACCGCCACAGGTAGATCCATCGGCACGGTGGTGGCGCTCGAGCCGAATCCCGCGAGCGATCTCCTCGTCCTCGAGGACGGCTCGCTCGTGCCGCTTCGGTTCGTGATTGCGTTCGAGCCGGGGGGGAAGGTGACCGTTGACATCCCCGAAGGGCTCGTCGATTGACGCGCCTGCGAATCGACGTCTTCACCATCTTTCCGGACCTCGTCGATGGCTACTGCCGCGGGAGTGTCCTCGGCAGGGCGCGCGACCGGAGGATTCTCGACCTGCGCGTCCGGGATCTGCGCGCTGGTGCGACTGACCCGCGCCGGTCCGTCGACGACGCGCCGTTCGGGGGCGGCGCGGGGATGGTTCTCATGGCGGAGCCTCTCTTTGCGGCGGTTGAAGCTGTGGAGGCTCGGGAGGGGCTCGCGCGCCCGCTGTTCCTGTTGTCACCCGGTGGCATGCGCTTCGACCAGGCGTTCGCCCGGGAGCTCGCTACGGGAGACGGCTTCTCGCTCCTGTGCGGTCGCTATGAGGGGGTGGACCAGCGAGTTGCCGATCACCTGGTCGACGGCGAACTGTCGGTGGGCGACGTCGTGCTCGCCGGCGGAGAGCTCCCCGCGCTTGTCGTCGTGGAGGCGGTGACCCGGCTCCTCCCCGGCGTGCTGGGCAACGAGGCCTCAACCGAGGAAGAGAGCTTCCGCGCCGGCCTGCTGGAGCACCCCCAGTACACCCGGCCGGCCGAGTTCCGAGGATGGGGCGTTCCCGACGTGCTGCGCTCCGGCGACCATGCGAGCGTGGCGCGGTGGCAGCGAGTCCAGGCGCTCCGCCGCACGCTGGAGCGACGTCCCGACCTCCTCGCCGCCCGAGGCGGGCTCACCCCCGAGGAAGTGGCGCTTCTGGCGCAAGCGGGCGAGGTGCAGCTCCTGGCAGATCACGGCTACGATGCGGAACTCGGCAACGGCCTCCCAGCAGACCCGAAGGACGCGCCCCATGCACCCCACTGAGATCATCGATCGCGACAGCCTGCGTGACGACGTGCCCGAGTTTCGCCCGGGAGACACCGTGAAGGTCCACGTGAGGGTCGTAGAAGGAAACCGGGAGCGCGTCCAGGTCTTTCAGGGAGTGGTGTTGCGTCGGCAGGGCGTGGGCGCACGCGAGACCTTCACCGTGCGCAAGGTGAGCTTCGGCGTCGGGGTCGAACGGACCTTCCCGGTCCACTCGCCGACCATCGCCCGGATCGAGGTGCTCACGCACGGGGACGTGCGACGCGCGAAGTTGTATTACTTGCGCGAGCGGTCAGGGAAGGCGGCGAAGGTCAAGGAGAAGCGGGCCGTCCGCCCGTAAGGTGGCTCCGCAGTCCCACGCGACCCGCCCGCGGTGATGAGGTTGCCGCGGTGAGCGAGGAGGATCTCGAGCGCTACGAGGCCGAGATCGAGCTCGCCCTCGTCCAGGAGTACCGGGCGGTTCTCCCGATGTTCGCCTATGTGGTCGAGACCGAACGTCGCTTCTATCTTGCGAACGAGGTATCGGTGAACATCCGCTCCGAGACGCAACCGGCATGCGTCGAGCTCGAGTTGACCGACGCGTGGGTGTGGGACATGTACCGCCCGGCCCGCTTCGTGCCCTCCGTCCGCGTCGTCACGTGGCGCGACGTGAACATCGAACGACTCCCCGAAAAGGAACTCTGAACGCCCGTCTGGTGAGGCTCGTTCTTCTCTCCGGTCTCCGATCATCCCCGGAGTCCGATCCATCGTCCAGCGATTTTTCGGCCGCGTCTGGCTGACCCGCGCGGCGAGGGAGCTCCGGGGTCTCCGCTTCTCCTCTCCTACGGCGGGTCGGGGCGGGCCGGGGCGCGACCGGCCCTTCTCCTACGGCGGGTCGGGGCCCGGCGGAGGGTTCTGTCCCCGGTGGCCGCCAGGTGCGGGAGCCCCACTTCTCGGAGCGGGCGGTCCGTTGGGGGACCCGGGCGGCGGTCGACCCCCCGTCGCCCTTCCCTGTGGCCTCTTGCCCCACAGCCCCGCCTTGCGGTCCCGCTCGGTCTTCTCTGCGTGACAGGGTCGGCAGCGGCCCTTCAGGTTGGCATACGAGGTGGGCCCGTCACAGGAAAAGGGCACGTCGTGGTCGTACTCGACGCCGTAGCGGCGCCCGCAGTCGGCGCACCCGACCCCCAAAAAGCCTGGGACGGGCCCGAGGTCCAAGGCGGTCTTGAGCTCGGCTCGGATGTGGCGGCCGTGGTGGGAGACCGTGTGGATGGCCACCCCGTCGTGGAGGACCGCCTTCAAGAACGCGTCGGTGGAGAGCTCCTTTGCGAGCGCGACGGGGATCGGGCCGCCCCCCACGAGCTGGCAGGGCTCGCCTTCGTGGGCGTGGCCCCGCCTCCAGGCGGACAGGTCGCACACGACGACGAGGTCGGTCCTCCCCTT
>JASHUY010000016.1 GCA_030039755.1 Acidimicrobiales bacterium | reverse complement strand
CGCGCGGCTCCGTCCCGAGCTCGTACCCGGGCAGCTCGTGGTCGCGAGCGAGCTCTGGGTCGCCGGCGACGGGTCGGCGCCGCGGCTCGTCCGCAGGCTCCCGTCGGCATCGCTGCTCGGGGCCGAGCTCCGCCGGGACGGCCACCTCGTGACCGTGGGCCCGGTGGTCTCGGTGTCCGGGCAGTCTGTGGCGTCCGGGTGCCCGGGCGACCTCGACGTAGGACTCGATCTCGATCTCGATCTCGACCTCGGAGGATCAGACAAGCTCGGGGAGCTCGGGAGGCTCGGTGCGCTCGTCCTCGACCACGACTCCGCGTGGGCGGCGACGCTCGCCGATGGCGACCGCCCGCTCGCCGTCGTACGGGCCGTCGAGGAGCCTCCCGGACCGGGAGCGATGGCGGCGGTCGGCTCCGGCCACGCAGCCGGCTCGCTCGCGGGGATCCGCGAGCCGATCGAACGGTGGGCGCGTGCGTGCCGGTCACGCCGCGTGGTGCTCGCGTCTTCCCGCTCGTTCTGCGCCGGCGTGGAGCGCGCGATCGAGATCGTCGAGCGCGCCCTCGAGCGCTACGGCGCCCCGGTGTACGTCCGGCGGCAGATCGTGCACAACACGCACGTGGTCGGGCGCCTCGCCGCCATGGGAGCGGTGTTCGTGGAGGAGCTCTGCGAGGTTCCCGACGGGGCGACGGTGGTGCTCGCCGCCCACGGCGTCTCTCCCGACGTCCGCAGCGAAGCCGCGGCCCGGGACGGGTTCACCGTGATCGACGCGACGTGCCCGCTCGTTGCGAAGGTGCACCACGAGGCCCGCCGGTACGCCGCGCGCGGGTACGACATCGTCCTCGTCGGCCACGACGACCACGAAGAAGTGGTCGGCACCTTCGGCGAGGCCCCCGACCGCATGCACGTCGTGGGCAGCGCCGCCGAAGTCGACGATCTCGCGTTGGAGCCTGACACGCCGGTCGCATACCTGACCCAGACCACGCTCGCCACCGACGAGACCGCCGCGGTCGTCGACGCGTTGCGCCGCAGGTTCCCGGACGTCGTGGGCCCGGGCGCCGACGACATCTGCTACGCGACGCAGAACCGGCAGGATGCGGTGCGGGCGATCGCCCGCGAGTGCGACCTGGTGCTCGTCGTCGGCTCGGCCAACTCGTCGAACACGGCGAGACTGGTCGAGGTAGCCCTGCGGGAGGGCTGTCGCGCAGAGCTGGTGGAGGACGCCGGCCAGCTCTGCCTTTCGTGGCTGGACGGTGCGGGAACCGTCGGGGTCACGGCTGGTGCGTCCGCCCCCGAGTCCCTCGTCACCGACGTCGTCCACGCGCTGTCGGCCCTCGGGCACACCGAGGTCGACGAACGCATGACCACTGCAGAAACCGTCCGATTCGCTCTTCCCATACAGGTGCGCTGATGCCAATTCCCATGAAGCAGAACATGAAGATCGGAGCCCACCTCCTCCGGCAGCGGCTGAAGGGCCGCAAGTACTACCCGTTCATCGTGGAGATCGAGCCGCTGTTCGCGTGCAACCTCGCGTGCCCGGGCTGCGGGAAGATCCAGTACCCGACCGACGTCCTGCGCAAGCGCCTCTCGGTCGAGGACGTCGTGAACGCGGTCGAGGAGAGCGACTCGCCGATGGTGTCCATCGCGGGAGGCGAGCCGCTGCTCCACCCCCAGATCGGGGAGATGGTGGAGGCGCTCGTGAAGCGCAAGATCTACGTGTACCTCTGCACCAACGCCGTCCTCCTCCAACGGCGGCTCGAGAAGTTCACGCCCAGCGAGTACTTCTCCTTTGTGGTGCACATGGACGGGCTGCGGGAGCGTCACGACGAGGCGGTCGCCCGTGAAGGCGTCTTCGACACGGCCGTCGACGCGATCCGCGAGGCCAAGCGACGCGGCTTTCGCGTGACGACCAACTCGACGTTCTTCAACACGGACTCTCCCAAGACGGTGCGCGATCTCCTCGACTTCCTGAACGACGACCTCGAGGTGGACGCGATGATGATCTCCCCCGCGTACGCGTACGTGAAGGCGCCGGACCAGGAGCACTTCCTCGGGGTGGAGCAGACCCGTCAGCTCTTCCGGGAGGCGTTCGCGGGCAAGCGCAAGAAGTGGCGGCTCAACCACTCGCCGCTCTTCCTCGATTTCCTCGAGGGGAAGCGCGACTTCCAGTGCACTGCCTGGGGGATCCCCAGCTATTCGGTGTTCGGCTGGCAGCGGCCGTGCTACCTGATGTCCGACGGGTACGTCTCTTCCTACAAGGAGCTCGTCGAGACGACCGACTGGTCGAAGTACGGAAGGGGGAGGGACCCCCGCTGCGCGAACTGCATGGCACACTGCGGCTACGAACCCTCGGCCGTGATCGCATCGATGGGATCGCTGCGCGAATCGTTGCGCGCGCTCGTGAACACGCACTGAACGGCGTGACGACGCTCCGCGACACCGGGTTGCAGACAGGGGCGGCTCCGGCCACCTGGGACGAGCACGCGCCTGCCCCTGCCCAAGCTCCCGCTCCCGCTCCCGCCCCCGCCCCCGCCCCAACGAACGGCAACGGCAACGGCAACGCCCACGGCCACGGCAGCGGTCACCGGGCGGAGCGGGCTGGCGGCAACGGCACCAACGGCCACAACGGCCACGGGGCGGCGTTCGAGGGCACGGGTCACGGCGACGGCACGCTCGACGGCACGCTCGAGGACCCGGCTCCGGACGAGCTCCTCTCCCTCACCCCGGCGCGGCTCCGCGCCATGAACCGGGCCGCCCTCGACCGGCTCGCCGCCGGAATCCGGCGGTTCCTGGTCTCGTCGGTGTCGGAGACCGGCGGCCACCTCGGTTCCAACCTCGGCGCGGTCGAGCTCACGATCGCGCTCCACCGGGTGTTCGACTCACCCACCGACCCGATCGTGTGGGACACCGGGCA
>JASHUY010000093.1 GCA_030039755.1 Acidimicrobiales bacterium | reverse complement strand
CCTTTGAGAGCACGAGCAGCTGCGAGATGAACCTAGTGGAGAAGATTCTTGCGAGGGCGAGCGGCCGGCCGAAGGTCGCCCCCGGGGAGGTCGTCGTTGCCGACGTCCATTGCCTCCTGCTCCACGACCTGAGCGGCTACCTGACCTCTCGGGTCTTCGAAGAGGAGGTCCGGCTTCCCATGCGGCACCCGGAGCGGGTCGTAATGGTGTTCGACCACCACTTCTCGCCGCCCACCGAGGAGCGGGCTCGGGTCCTCGAAGCGAACCGCGCGTTCGCCCGGCGCCATGGTGTGCACCTGTTCGACTGCGGGAGCGGGAACATCCACCACGTGGGGGTGCGCAACGGGTTCGTGCGGCCAGGCACCGTTGTCGTGGGCTCCGACAGTCACACGCCGGTGCACGGCACGTTCGGATGCTTCGCCACCGGACTTGGCAACAACGCGCACGCGGGCATGGTCATGCCCTTCGGCAAAGCGTGGTTCCGGGTCCCCGAGACGATCCGGGTCGAGCTCAGTGGGAGGCTGCGTCCCGGTACCACGCCCAGGGACGTCGCCCTCCACCTGACCGGCCAGATCGGTGAAGGCGGTGCCGTCTACAAGGCGCTCACCTTCACCGGTCCCTTCATGGATTCCCTCGACCTCTGGGACCGCTGGCTCTTCCCGCTCATCACGATCGACGTCGGAGCGAAGTGCGCCTTTCTCGAGCCGGACGCAAAGACGGTGGCCTTCGTCAAGGAAGTCGCGCACACCCCGTTCAACGTCGTCACCTCAGATAGCGCCGACGAATGCGCGGCGATCTGGGAATACGAGGTGTCCGATCTCGAGCCGCAAGTGGCGGCCTCGCCGACGCTCGGCAACGTTGGGGCAGTCAGCCGATTTGAGGGACGCCCGATCCAGTGGGCAGAGCTCGGTGGCCACGGAGGTGGGCGGCTCGAGGACATCCGCGAGGCGGCGAGGATCCTGCGCGGACGCCGCCTCGCGGACGGCGTGAAATTCAATCTCGTTCCCTCGAGCAGGGAGGTGTTCACCGAAGCGTGCCGAGAGGGCCTCGTCGAGGCGCTCCACCTGGCGGGCTGCACCTGGTTTCCCCCGAGCACCGGATCGAATCAGGCCATCAACATGGGCGCCATGGCGGCGACCGAGGCGATGGTGTCGACGCACGCCCGGAACTTCCCCGGCCGGAACGGGAGCCCGGAGGCGATGATGTACCTCGGCTCCGCGTCAACTGTTGCAGCCTCTGCGCTTCGAGGAGCGATTACCGACCCGAGGGCCTTCCTCGACACGGAGACGTGATGAGAGCGCATGGACGGTGCTGGAAGTTCGGCGACAACGTCCCGACGGACGAGATCGTCCGGTCCGACCGCGCGCTCTCCTCGCTCGAGGAGATGCGTGCGCACGTGTTGGAGAACCTGAACCCGGAGTTCGCGAGGAACGTACAACCAGGTGACATCCTCGTTGCGGGCCGGCACTTCGGCCAGTCCTCCGGGCGAGCGATCGCGCCGAAGGTGCTCAAGATGACCGGCTTGGGTGCCATCGTCGTCGAGTACGCGGCTCGCCTGTTTTACCGGAACTGCTTCGAGATCGGGCTTCCGCTGCTCGAGTGCCCCGGCATCTCCGAGGGTGTGAACGACGGCGACGTGCTCTCGGTCGATGTCGCGATGGGTTCGGTGGAGGACGAGACGAACGGCTGGCGCTTCGCGTCGAGGCCGGTGGATCCGTTCCTCATGGAGATGCTCTTGGCGGGTGGGCTCATCGCGCTCGCGCCTCGACTGACGGGAGAGGAGTAGCTGTGCACGAGGAACTTGCGGTCAGGGCGAGCCGGCTCCGCGAGGCGATGGACCAGGCGGAGCTCGACGGGTTGCTGGCATTCGCGCCTGGATGGCGTCGAGAGAACGTCCGCTATCTCACCAATGCGAGACTGAGGGAGGCGTTCGCTCTGGCTTACCTTCCGGGTGACGGCGACGCGCACGCGTTCGTGGCGAGCGTCGAGGATCAGCAAGCCGTGGTGTCGGCGGGCTGGGTGCACGAGCCTCGGCTCCTCGACTTTCCCGATTGCGCCGAGGTCGCCTCGGCGCTCGGTAGTGCAGGCCGCGTCGGCGTAGCCCACCTCGAGCTGATGCCGGCTGCGATCTTCACCTCCCTCGAGACGTCGCTTCCGGGTGTGGAGCTCGTTTCCGCGACGCGACTTATGGACCTCGTCCGGCTCGTGAAGACCGATTGGGAGCTCGAGCAGGTCCGGCGAGCCGGTGTCGTGTGCTCAGCTGCCTGGAATGCGCTCGTCGGCTCGCTTCGCCCTGGTATCCGCGAGTACGAGATTGTGGCGGAGGTCGAGGCACAGATCAAGGGGCTCGGTGCCGAGGACAACTTCATGCTGTTCGCCTCGGGAGGAGATGAGGTCATGGGCATGACCCCGCCGGGGCGCCGCAAGCTCGAGGTCGGCGACATGGTCCGCACCGAGCTCACCCCCCAACTCGACGGCTACTATGCGCAGATCTGCCGCAGCGCCGTGCTCGGAGAGCCAAGCGCCGCGCAACGTACATCCTTCGAGCTGTTCGATGAGGCGCTCCAGGCGGGGCTCGACACGCTCCACGCCGGCGTGACCGCGCACGAGGTGGCACGGGCGGAGAACGACGTGTTTCGCAAGCACGGCTACGGCGAGTACACGACGAGCCAGTACACGCGCGTCCGGGGTCACGGGCATGGACTGCATCCCGACGAGATCCCATCCCTGCTAGAGGGGGAGGAAACGGTGCTCGAGGAGAACGCGGTCGTGATCGTTCACCCGAACACCTACACGCCGATCGCTGGCTACCACGTCCTCGGCGATCCGGTGATCGTGACGAAGAGCGGCTTCGCGCCGCTGCTGACGACGGAGCGAATCCTGTTCTCTGCAGCGGTGTGACGCGGCAGCAACCGAGCAGGTTGGAGGAGGAACGGTGAAGCGAGGGTTGGTCGTGCTCGATGACGAGGACACGACGCGCGCCGCGCTCGAACGTCGCGTCGGCGTGCTGCAGCGATCACTAGAGGAACGGGGCGTCGTAGCCGCGCTTGTCTACGGCGACGTCTATCGCTCCGGGGACATCACCTATCTGTCGAACCTTTGCATCTACTGGAACGAGGGAATACTTGCGGTGCCGGCACGAGGCGAAGCTGCCTTGCTTACGAAGTTGTCGCGACGTGTGCATCCATGGATGCGATCGACGTCGTCTCTCGAAGACCTGCGCAGCGGTACGAATCTGCCAGCACTGGCGCGCGACTTCGTCGACGGTCTCGGCAACGGCCCAGTTGGACTTGTCGAAGAGGCGTGGTGGCCAGCGTCGCTTCTCGCAGGGCTGCGCGACGCTCTCGGCGCGCGACACACGCTCGACTTGGGGGAGGTCGTACGGCGTGAGCGAGAAGCCCCTTCGCAGCCCGAGCTCCGGCTGCTGAGGTCGGCGTCGACGCTCACTGCTCGGTCGGTGGGCGAGGCGCTCGACGTGAATCTCACCGCCGACGAGAGGGCGGGTCGTGCCGAGCTCACGGCACGCCTCGGTGGCGTGGAGGACGTCGCCGTCTACAGCAGGGACGCCGGCCCGGACGCGGGGACCGTTGAGGTTGTTGCCGAGTACCGGGGCTACTGGACGGCCGCAGCTCGGGTGCTCTCGAAGGGCGCTCCCCCGTGGGGCGGGGCGATGGTGGCGGGATACCGCGCAGCGGCCTCGCTGCTTCGCGACGGGGTAACCCCCTACTCCCTGCGCTCGGCGGCGGGCGCGCACCTCTCCGGGCTCGCCATGCCATGGCAGATCCGGTTGTTGCAGCATGTCGACGTAGAGAGTGGCGGCAGTTACCGGGCACCGACCGCGCTAGACAAGCCTTTCCGTGCCGGAGCTGTCGCCTCGATGCGCCTGAGCATCGAGTTGCCGGACGGGGCCAGGGCCGTGGCAGCCGACACCTATCATCTCGGCGCTTCCAACGCCGACCGCCTTACCAACGCGCTGCCGGACGAAGCCGTCGTCTCGGCCGCATGAGGAGAGATTCGATGCGGATTCTCACGAACGCGAACGTCGAGCAGGTGCTCGACCTCGACGAGTGCATGGCGGTGCTAGAGGCCGCCTACAAGGAGCTCGCCGAGGGGCGCGCTGTCAACCGACCGCGTAACCATACGTACTTCCCCCTCGAGGATGAACGCTTCCCTGGCTTCAGGTTCCGATTCAAGTCTCAAGAGGGTGGCAACCTCTCGAGCGGCGTGTGGGCACTTCGGATCACCTCCGACATGGCGGGAACCGAGAAGCTCGAAGGTGGGGTGACGCGGCGCCGGCTCCTGCCAGTGGCGACTGGTGATTCCTTCTGCGGCCTCGTCACGCTCTACTCGATGAAAGACCTCGAGCCGATCGCCGTCATCCACGACAGCTACATCCAGAAAATGCGAGTTGGCGCGACGTCCGCGCTCGGTATGCGCGAGCTCGCGAACCCGCACGCGCGCGTAGCCGGCCTCTTCGGCTCGGGCTGGCAAGCGCAGGCGCACCTCGAGTACCTGCTCCGGGTGGTGCCAAGCGTTGGGGAGGTGCGAGTTTACAGCCCGACGCGCTCGCACCGTGAGACCTTCGCGCGTCAGTGGAGCGAGAAGACCGAAAGGAGCATTGTCGCCGTCGACCATCCGCGCCTCGCAGTCGAGGGCTGCCAGATCGTCACCTGCGCCACTGCCGGCTTCGATCCGTGCTTCGATGGTTCGTGGCTCGAGCCGGGGACGCACGTCACGTCGATCACGAGTCCGGACGGAACGGCGATGCGCCGAGAGCTCGACGACACCACCTTCGATCGCGCCGGTCGGATCGTGGTCCTCTCACGGGAGCAAATCCACCACGACAACCAGGCTGACATCCTTGGCCCCGTTGAGCGAGGACTCAAGCGTTTTGAGGACATCGGCGAGCTGGGCGAACTGTTGCTCGGGTCGATCCCCGGTCGCTCCACAGCGGAAGAGATCACGGTGTTCGCCAACAACACCGGAATGGGTCTTCAGTTCGCAGCGGTCGGCGCTCTCGTTCTCGAGAAAGCCGAGCGGCTCGGGCTCGGCCACACGGTGCCCGTCGAGTGGTTCCTCGAGCAGACCTCGCCCTGATGGCACGACGCTGAGACGGATGATTCCAGAGACGGACGATTCCAAAGGACCCGCCTGACCCAGTGGCCGATGCGGACTTCCTCGAAGTGCGGGGATTTTCGCCTGCCCTTTGGCCTTACGAGCTCGGCGAGCACTTCGGGGCATCCCGCAGATGCTGCCCCCGGCCACCGCCTCGAGAGGGACTGCAGCTCTGGTCGGCGAGGGACGGCGCCTGCCGCGCGAGCTCCGATGCACCGACGCTGCGAGGGCACATCCGCCAGGCAGGGAGAGCTGCCGCACGCTGGATCCGACGGGTTGGCGGTACTGGCAACGTTGACGAGTGCCCAGCCCGCCGCTACCATACGCTGAGCATACGAAAAGTGATCGATATGTGACCAACTTTTCGGGATGAGGAGGGGATCGGTGCCGAAGGACACTGGAAGTTCTGCGCATCTACTGCGGAACGCCGAGGCCGAGCTGCGCGCCGCGCTGCCGAAGAGCGCCGAGCGCTTCGAGCGATCGTCGCGTCAGCCCGCACTGTGGACGACTCGGGAGCGGTTCTGGCCGATGCCGATCTACGTCGACCATGGCGCGGGCTCGCACCTCGTCGACGTGGACGGCTGGGACTACGTCGACTGCAACATGGGGCACGGACCCCTTATCCTCGGCCACTGCCATCCCCGCGTCGTGGCGGCAATCGACGGGCAGCTGGGCAGGGGCAACCACTTCGGCCCGCCTTCCGCCCACGAGGCGCTGCTCGCCGAGCTGACCGTCCAAGGGGTCCCCGGCGGGGAGCGCGTGGTGTTCATGAACAGCGGCACCGAGGCGGCCATGGCGGCGGTGCGCATCGCACGAGCTGCGACTGGCCGACGGGTCGTGGCGAAATGCGAAGGCGGCCTGCACGGGAGCTTTGAGCCCCTCCGCCACAGCGTGCTCAGCTTCGCCGGCCCGCCGCGGCGGCCCGCCGCCAGCCCAGACGTGGCCGGAATGCCGCCGTCCACCTCGGCTGACGTGCTTGTGCTGCCTTTCAACGACGAGGTCGCCTTCGAACTTCTTCGCGAGGTCGGCGAGCAGATCGCATGCGTGATCGTGGAGCCGCTCCAGGGCAGCGCCGGGGCACTACCGCCTGCTCCGGGTTTTCTCCAGGGACTTCGCAAGACCTGTGACGAGATCGGGGCAATCTTCGTGCTGGACGAGGTGATCACCGGCTTCCGTCTCGGCCCGCTCTCCGGCGCGGGACTGTTCGGGGTAACGGCAGATCTCACGGTGTTGGGCAAGGCGGTGGGTGGCGGGCTTCCGATCGGCGCCCTGTGCGGCGCCGCTCACCTCATCGACTTGACCTCGACGCCACCGGACCATCCGGCGAGGGAGGCCGTGTTCGTCGGCGGGACCTTCTCGGGGAACCCGCTCACCTCAGTCGCCGGTGTGGCGCAGCTCTCCGAGTTGCTCGAAAGTCCAGTGTCCTACGACCGCCTGAACGAGCTCGGGACGAAGATGCGCGACGGGCTGTCGAAGGCGCTCGCCGATCAGGGCGTAAGCGGGTTCGTGACGGGCATGGGGTCGATCTGGGGAGGCCCGTACTTCACTAAAGAGCCACCGACGACGTTCCGGGGCGTGGTTGCGGGTGACGCGATCGCTGGGAAGCTGTTGAGCATCTACCTCCTCCTCGAAGGTGTGCTCGTGACCTCACCCTCGCACCTGAACTTCGTAAGCACCGTGCACACCGAAGAAGAGGTCGACTTCGTCATCGAAGCGCACCGCCGCGCGCTCGCCCGGCTGCAGCGCGAGGGGATGCTCCGCGAGTCACAGGGAGAGGACCGCTCCGATGCCGCCTGAGGGACGGGCCGCAGAGCTCCTCGAGTCCGCCTACCAGGAGCTGCGAAAAGCCCGACCGCAGGGGGCAGCCCACTACGAGCGGGCTTGCAAGGTCCTGCCAAGGGGCACGACGCGCGCGCGCTACTGGGAGCCCATGCCGATCTACGTGGAGCGGGCGGAGGGCGCCTACCTCCAGGACGTTGACGGGAACCGCTATATCGACTGCAACCTCGGGCAAGGCGCGCTGGTGCTCGGCAACAGCCATCCGGCGGTGGTGGGTGCGCTGCGGTCCCAGCTGTCGCGCGGGACCCACTTCGGACCGGCGACCGAGCAGGCGGTCGCGCTGGCCGAGACGATCGTCACAGCGGTGCCTGGAGCCGAGCGGGTGAGTTTCACGAACAGCGGCACCGAGGCGACGCTGGCCGCCCTCCGGCTCGCGCGGGCAGTGACCGGGCGCAGGAAGGTGGCGAAGGTCGAAGGTGCCTGGCACGGTGCGAACGAGTACCTGCTGTTCAGCTTCACGACTCTCTCGGGTCCTCTCGGACGTGTGGACGCGAACGTGGACAGCGCGGGCGTCTCGCATGGGGCGATCGCGGATGTGGTCGTCCTGCCCTTCAACGACGAGGCGGCCCTCAGCCGCATCCGCGAAGAAGGCCCTGAGCTCGCCTGCGTCATCGTCGAGCCCGTGCTCGGCGGTGCCGGATGCATCCCCGCCTCGCCGGATTACCTCAAAGGTTTGCGTCAGGCGTGCGACGAGGTGGGTGCGCTACTCGTGTTCGACGAGGTCGTCACCGGCTTCCGCCTCGGGCCCCACTCCGCAGCGGGACGGTACGGAGTGGCGGCGGACGTGACCACGCTCGGCAAGGCGATCGGCGGGGGTCAGCCGGTCGGGGCGGTCTGCGGGCGAGCGGATCTCATGGAGCTCCTTGTGGCACCGAGGACAGGCGTGGGCAGCAGAGCGGTCGTCGGAGCCGGCGGGACGTTCGCGTGCAACCCGATGACGGTGGCGGCGGGCCGCGCTCAGTTGTCGGAGCTTCTCTCGGTCCCGGGACACTACGAGCGTCTGGAGGTGTTGGGCGACCGGATGCGCCGGGGACTCACCGAGCTGTTCGCCCGACGCGGCACCCAGGCGCACGTGACGGGCCTCGGCTCGATGTTCCGGGTGCACCTCACGCCGACCCGTCCGGAAAGCCCTCGCGATCTCGTTATGGCGAACGGCCTTGCAACGCATCTTCTACGCGTCTACCTCGAGCTCGAAGGCGTGCTCCGGGGCATGGGTTTTGTGAGCACGGCCCACACCGAGGACGACGTCGACCGCGTAGTCGCAGCCTACGACGCCGCGCTCGGCCGTCTCGAGTCGGAAGGATTACTCGAGACGAGCCGCGAACCCGTTGGCTCGACTCCTTGAACCAACACTAACCTGCCAAACAACGGACACCAGTCCGTCAACAAGGGGGGACAACATGCGAATGGCGCGGTGTGCATCGAAAGAGTCGGCATGGCGTCTGCGGAGAGCGCTCATCGCGGTTGCCTTTGCCGTCGCGGCGATCGGCGCTCTGGCGAACGTAGCCTCGGCGGGTGTGAGCCGGAGCCGTGACGCCAGGGCGACCTCGGGAGGAACGGCGACGTTCGCACTACCGCTGGCGGGGGCCGCCAACTACATCTTCCCCATGATGAGCGGCGCCTACTCCGACCCCCAGAACGTCCAGTGGTTCACGTACCTGTTCTTCCGGCCCCTCTACATGATCGGTGCAGGAAGCAGCGTGACGTTGGACACAGCGCTCAGCCTGGCCTATCCGCCCGTCTACTCGAACGGCGATCGCACGGTGACGATCCGGATGAAGAACTACAAGTGGTCCACAGGAGCGGCCGTGACCGCGAGGGACGTCGAGTTTTGGGAGAACCTGGTTAAGGCCAACAAGGAGACATGGTTCTCCTACGTTCCCGGCTACTACCCGGACAACATCGCAAGCGTTAAGGTGTTGAACGCGACCACGATCCAGTTCAACCTCACGAAGGCCTATAACACGACGTGGTTCACGGACAACGAACTCTCGCAGATCACCCCGCTTCCTCAACAGGTAATGGACAAGACCTGCGCGACTTGCAAGGTGGGCACAGACGACCTGACCACGAAGGGTGCGGTCGCCGTGTATAAGTTCATCTCCAAGCAAGCGCAGGACGAAGGCACCTACACGACGAACGCGCTGTGGAAGGCGATCGACGGGCCATGGCGTCTCACGACATTCGACCCGACGACCGGCCACGCCGTGTACAAGTTCAACACGTCCTACTCTGGCCCCGTCGCGAAGAACCACATCACGACCTTCATTGAGGACACGTTCACCTCCAGCACGGCCGAATATGACGAGATCCGCTCCAACGGGCTCGATTACGGCTATATCCCCCTGACAGACGCCACGCAGAGTTCTTCGCTCACGAACTACACCAGTGAGCCTTGGGATGACATGATCGTCACGTACTTCGTGCTGAATATGAACAACCCCAAGGTTGGTGCGATCTTCCGGCAGACCTACATTCGCCAGGTGATCCAGGAGCTGATCGATCAGAAGGGGATCATCAAAGCCTTCTACGACGGCTACGGAAAGGTTCTCTGCGGCCCGGTGCCGGTCGCGCCGTCCAACCCGTGGGTGAGCAGCTACGAGAAGTCGTGCCCGTACGGCTACAATCCCCAGAAGGCCGTCAAAGCGTTGAAGGCCCACGGCTGGACGGTGGAGCCGGGCGGTGTCTCGTACTGCTCGAAGCCCTCGTTGTGCGGCTCGGGCATCTCCCAGGGCGAGAAGCTCGAGTTCACATTCCTCTATGCGACCGGCAGGACAGCCTTTGACGCCTCACTCGCGGTGGTGAAGTCGGACGCAGAGAAGGCGGGCATCGATTACGAACTGAAATCCGCGACGTTCGGCGCCGTGCTCGGTGCGATCGCGCCGTGCGGACCCGGCAGCGTGGCGCCGACGGCGAGCTGCAACACGGAGATCGCCGACTGGGGGGCTGGATGGGGCTATCAGCCCGACTTCTATCCCACCGGCGAACTTCTGTTCTCCACCGGCGCCGGATCGAATTACGAGAACTACTCGAACGCCACAGCCAACCGGCTCATCGCAGCCACGCTGGAACCGAACACATCGCAGAAATCGCTCGACGTCTACCAGCACTACATGGTCAGCCAAATACCCGTCGAGTGGCAGCCGGAGGCGCTGCGGCAGCTGTCGGAGATCGCAAAGAACCTCCACGGGGCGACGCCGCAGAGCGTGGAGGGCGACATCTTCCCAGAGAACTGGTCCTTCTCGACATAAACGACCTAGTCGTAGCGGAACCATCCGACCGGCTTGCTGTCGACCGGCCACGGGCCCTGGTAACGCCGCACACGCCGCTTGATGCCGGCGCTGCCGTGGTCCGCGGTCGGAAACCTGGGACGCGGGTGCGGCGCTCTCCCGCTCACCGGCGTCGCGCGCCATGATCTACCATTCGTGGTGAAGTTCGCCGCGTCGTGGAGGAGAGATGTTTGCCTATCTCGTACGCAGGGTGGGGCAGGCCATGGCTGTGGTTATCGGCGTGTCTATCATCGTGTTCTTTCTGATGCACCTCCTTCCGGGGGGCGAGAGGGCGCTCCTGGGCGCCAGAGCGACGCCAGTGCAGGTCCACGCATTCGTCGTGGCCAATGGTCTGAACCATCCGATCTGGGTGCAGTACGTCGACTACATGGGCCAGCTCCTGCACGGGAATCTCGGCTACTCCTATCACTACAACGAGTCGGTGAATTCGTTGCTCGCCGCCAACATCCCGAAGAGTGCCCTGCTCGTCGGCGTATCAGTGGTCATCGCACTCCTGATCGCACTGCCGCTCGGTGTGATACAGGCTGTAAGGCGCAACAGTCCGGTCGACTACGTCTTTACGGGCGCAAGCTTTGTCGGCTACTCGATGCCGGTGTTCTGGCTCGGGATCGTGCTCATCGGCTGGTTCGCGCTCGACCTTCACTGGTTCCCGGCCGAGGCCCCCCAGGGAGCGGGTGTCGGTGCCGCGTTCAGCCAACCTCGGGCGATGGTCCTCCCAGTGGCGACGCTCGTTGTCGTCAACGTCGCGCTGTTCAGCCGCTACGTGCGTTCTGCTGCTCTCGACAACCTCGTGCAGGACTACATTCGCACCGCTCGAGCGAAGGGGATCCCCGAACGCGTAGTCCTCCTCCGGCACATGCTTCGGAACTCACTGATTCCCGTCGTAACCATTCTCGGCCTCAGCATGCCGTTCATCTTCTCGGGAGCGCTGATCGTGGAGTCGGTGTTCAACTATCCGGGAATGGGCCTGTTGTTCTGGAACGCAGCACAGATCCACGACTATCCGATCCTCGTCGGTGGGACGCTTGTGGTCTCGACGGCGGCAGTCGTGGGATCGCTGCTTGCGGACCTCGCGTACGCAGCCCTCGATCCAAGAGTCCGGTACGTGTAGGAGAGGTAAAGGAGCAACACGTGGCGACGACTCGTGATCCGCTCGCCACGCGTGCGCTGGTGGAGCGCACGGCGGCTCCCGAAGGCGGAGAGGCCGTCGCATCGCGGGGAATTTGGCGGGTCATCCTGGACGTCTTCCTCCAGAATCGTCTCGCGGTGGTCGGCGTAGGGATCGTCGTCTTCTTCCTGCTCTTTTGCTTCGTAGGGCCGCTCATCTATCGAACGACACAGGTCGTGACGAACCTCACACTGATCCACCTGGCTCCGAGCTCGCAGCACCTGCTCGGCACGGACGCGGACGGATACGACGAGCTCGGCCGACTCATGGTCGGAGGTCAGACCTCGCTCGAAGTGGGCCTCGCGGCGGCGGTGGTGGCGACGCTGTGGGGAACGCTGTGGGGCGCCGTGGCCGGTTTTGTCGGAGGGGCCGTGGACGCCGTCATGATGCGCATCGTCGACTCCGTGCTGGCGATTCCGCCCATCTTCCTGCTCTTATTCCTCGCCACGGCCTTCACGCCTTCGGTGTCCATGCTCATCTTCGTTGTCGCCTTCGTCTCATGGGTCATCCCGGCCCGCCTCGTGCGCGGCGAGTCGCTCAGTTTGCGGTCACGCGACTTCATCCTGGCGGTTCGGGGGATGGGGAGCCGTGATCGCCGGCTTGTACTCCGACACATCCTTCCGAACGCCGTCGGACCGATGATCGTCTACGCGACGTTCGCGGTCGCGGACGCCATCCTGCTCGTCGCAGCATTGAGCTTCCTCGGCCTTGGCATCCCCCCGCCCGCAGCGAACTGGGGGGAAATGCTCTCCAACGGTCTCAACTACATTGCGGACGGCTGGTGGTGGCTCGTCTACCCGGCGGGACTGTGCATCGTCCTCGTCGTTGTGGCCTTCAACTTTATAGGCGATGCGTTGCGAGACGCCGTCGAAGTGCGCCTCCAGCGGCGTTAGGGGACCCACGTGACCGAAGCGCAGCGTGTCGAGTGTACGAGCTTGCTGAGGGTCGACGGTCTGAAGACCGAGATCCGACAGCGCCATGCCACGATCCGTGCAATCGATGGCGTCTCCTTCTCGGTCGCCCAGGGAGAGACGGTCGGGCTCGTCGGCGAATCGGGATCCGGAAAGACGATGACCGGGCTCTCGATCATCGGCCTTCTGCCGCCCGGAGGACGGGTAGTCGGGGGACGGATCTTGTTCCTCGGTCAGGACCTTGCACGCCTGCCTGCGCGCGCCATGCGAGCGGTGCGCGGTTCCGGTATCGGGGTGGTTTTCCAGGATCCGATGACCTCCCTCAACCCCTGCATGACTATCGGTGACCAGATCGTCGAGCCCATTCGAGCACACCGTGAATCCGACAGGAAGGCTGCGCGCCGGCGTGCCCTCGAGCTGCTCGACCTTGTCGGGGTACCTCAAGCCAAGGAGCGCCTCAAGGACTACCCCCACCAGCTCTCGGGGGGACTACGCCAGCGAGTCATGATCGCGATCGCGCTTTCGTGCGATCCGAAGCTGCTCATCGCTGACGAGCCGACCACCGCGCTGGACGTCACGATCCAGTCGGAGATCCTCGAGCTCCTGGGCCGGCTCAAGGCGGCGCTCAGCATGAGCATGCTTCTCATCACCCACGATCTCGGGGTCATCGCCGGGCATGCGGACCGGGTCATCGTGATGTACGCAGGGAGAATCGTCGAAGAGGCGAATGCGAGCGAGCTCTTTGCCCAGACGCGCCATCCGTACACTGGCGCGCTCCTTGCATCGATCCCCGAAGTCGACGAGGGCACCGACCGTGTCCTCTACAGCATCCCGGGCGTGCCGCCGGACCTCTCACAGGACCGTCAAGGCTGCGCGTTCGCCCCGCGCTGCGACCGAGCGACTGGCCGTTGCGAGGTTGACGATCCGCAACTCGAAGGGTGCGCCGACCATAGCGCCGCCTGTTTCAACCCGCTCACGACGGAGGAGGGCAGTGGCCGCTCGCCGATGCACGCCGTTGCCGTCGAGCCTCGGCGGCCTCCCCCGTCCAGCGCCGACAAGCGAGCGCCCCTGCTCGTAGTAGACCACGTCGTGAAGACGTACCCCGTGACGACCGGCGTGCTCCGTCGGCGGATCGGCGCGGTCAATGCAGTGAGCGACGTGTCGTTCACGATGACCCAGGGCGAGACGCTCGGCCTCGTGGGGGAGTCCGGTTGTGGAAAGACGACGCTCGGCAAGATGATCGTGGCACTAGAGAGGCCGGACGCGGGATCGATCGTCTTTGACGGTATCGACCTGACGAAGCAGTCCAACCGTGCGACCCGGACGATGCGCCGGAACTTCCAGCTTATCTTCCAGGATCCCTACTCCTCACTGGACCCCCGGATGCGGGTCGGGCCGGCACTTCGCGAACCGATGGTCATCAACGCGATCGGCAACGGAGTCTCTCGGGACCGGCGGATCACCGAGCTGCTCGGCGACGTGGGTCTCAGCAAGGAGGCTGTTCGGTACTACCCGCACGAGTTCTCCGGAGGCCAGCGTCAGCGGATCGGTTTCGCACGCGCCCTCACGCTCAGTCCGCGACTCATCGTTGCCGACGAGCCGGTGTCGGCACTGGACGTCTCGATCCGATCGCAGCTGCTGAACCTGATAAAGCGCCTCCAGGAGGCGCACGAGCTCACGTACCTCGTGATCTCGCACGACCTCTCCGTAGTCCGCTACCTTGCCGATCGCATCGGAGTGATGTACCTCGGAAAGCTGGTCGAGATCGGGACGTGCGAGCAGGTGTACGGGCGACCAGCGCATCCCTACACTGCCGGCTTGTTGGCTGCCGTGCCGATACCGGATCCGGCAAGGGAGCGAGCAAAGCGACGGATTCCCGTTAATGGCGAGTTACCGTCCGCCCGCAATCCCCCGTCAGGATGCCGATTCCGCACTCGCTGCCCGCGCGCACAGGAGCGCTGCACCGTCGAGGAGCCGGTGCTCCAAGCTGTGAGCGGCACCGACCACCAAGCCGCCTGCCACTTCCCTCTTGTCGCCACCGACGTGGGCAAGAGCGCGCAGCGTGACGGGTCGCGTGCGTTCGGGTCGGACGGAGCCTGACGCGATGGAGGCACAAGGTGCGGGCGCCTCCTGCCGGAGGCTGACGTCGCGGTGTTCAACCGGACCCCGCGCAGGGGATGCGGTCGCTCTACCTAGGGGTTCGCCGGGTGTCTGCATCCGCGGCGGTTCGCTGCTCGGGGGTCGTCCCCGACCCTGTTGAAGTGAGGCGGTGGTCCCCGCCAGACCGCCTGCCCGGCAGGTCTTCGGGCTTGACCGAGATAACCGGCGAAGAAGGGGAGGAGATGGCGCTCACGGTAGCCCTCGACATCGGCGGCACGTTCACCGATCTCGTCGTCTGGGACAGCGAGGCCGGACGCTTCAGTCACGGGAAGTCAGCGACTACGCCGCAACGACTGACCGATGGGATCGTGCAATGCCTGCTGAAGGCAGCCCCGTCGCTGGACAAAGTTGAGGACTTCGTCCACGGCTCGACCATCGCGATCAACACGGTGCTCGAGCGGACTGGTGCGAGCACGGCGCTACTAGTGACGAAGGGAATGCGGGACATCTACGCGATCGGGCGGCAGAACCGACCCGACGCGTATGACGTCTTTTTTCGCCGGCCACGACCTCTCGTGCCTCGTCGTCTCACGTTCGAGGTGGACGAGCGGATGAGCGCCACCGGTTCCGTGATCGAACCGCTGGACGATGCCTCACTCGAGCGGGTAACCAGTGCGGTTGCCGCGGCCGGAGTCGAGGCCGTCGCCGTCTGCCTTCTGAACTCCTACGCCAACCCAGCGCATGAGATTCGCGTCGCAGCCGTGGTGCGGGAAGCATTGCAGGGCGTATTCGTCACTGCCTCTAGCGAGATCCTACGGGAGTACCGGGAGTACGAGCGGACTTCGACGACCGTGCTGAACGCCTACGTCGGTCCGCGTGTGAGCACGTATCTGGATGACCTCGAGCGCCTGCTCGACGAGCGGGGTTTTGGTGGGCGGCTCTTTCTCATGCAGTCCAACGGTGGCGCTATGACTCCGAGGATCGCACGCACGGTCCCAGTTGCCATGATGGAGTCCGGGCCTGTGGGCGGGATCGCCGCCGCTGCGGAGGTCGGCAAGAGCTTGGGCCTGTCGAACCTGATCGCCTTCGACATGGGAGGGACGACCGCTAAGGCAAGCCTCGTCACCGGCTTCCAGCCGAGCGTGAGCGACGGCTACTACATCGGCGGCTACGCCAACGGTCAGCCGCTGACGCTGCCCGTGGTCGACGTGGTCGAGGTCGGCACGGGCGGAGGCAGCATCGCCAAGATCGACGACGTCGGCGCATTGTGCGTCGGCCCCACGAGCGCCGGGAGCGATCCGGGACCGATCTGCTACGGGTGGGGCGGAACGCGCCCGACCGTCACCGATGCCAACCTGGTCCTCGGCCGTCTCAGCCCGGACCGGTTCCTCGGTGGTGAGATGCCGCTCGACGTCGACGCCGCGGCAGCCGGGATCGAAAAGGAGATCGCCAGCCACCTTTCGATCTCGACCGTCGATGCGGCGCACGGTATCGTCGACATCGCCATGTCGTCGATGGCGTTGGCGGTCCGCGCGGTGTCGATCGAGCGAGGCTACGACCCGCGCGAGTTCGCTCTTGTCGCGTTCGGGGGTGCGGGGCCATTGCACGCGTGTGCGATCGCCCGAGAACTGCACATCCCCACGGTCGTGATCCCGCTCTTCCCTGCCCATTTCTCCGCTGTCGGCATGCTGGCGTCGAACCTTCGCCACGACGATGTCCGGACCGTCTACCGAGAGCTCGAGCAGGTGGCCTGGCACGAGGTTCTGGCGATCGTCGACGAGATGCTCGATGCGGGACGTCGTCGGCTTCGGGGGGAGGGAGCCGCCGAGGCGGCGGTGCACCTGGAGATCGGTCTCGACCTGCGCTACCTCGGCCAGGAGTTCACGCTGACGACTCCCGTCGAGCGCCCACCGCTCGCGGCGGGCGAGGTGTCCTCCATACGGGCGGCCTTCACCGAGCTGCACCACCGGCGCTACGGTCACTCGGCGCCGACCGAGGCAATCGAGCTCGTGAACGTACGCGTGACCTCGTCGGCGTGCCGGGAGCGACCGCCCCTGCGGGCCGCCGAAGGGAGCGGCGCGCAAGTGCGCGGATGTCGGCACGTCGCTTTCGAGCGAGCCAGAGCAGTCGTCGAGGTCCCGATCATCGAACGCGACGAACTACGTGTCGGCGACGAGGTGAAGGGACCGGCGATCGTCGAGGAATACGCCTCGACCACCGTGCTCTGGCGGGGCGACGCGCTGCGAAGAAGCGAGACCGGCGAGCTGCTGGTCGCGGTGGGAGGAGAGTGATGACGGAAGATCCGGTCGTGCTCGGCGTCGATCCAATCACCCGCGGGGTCATCCGGAACGTGCTTCCCGCGATCGCCGACGAGATGTCGTATGTGCTGCAGCGTAGCTCGTACAACATGATGATCTACGAGGTTCGCGACTACTGCTGTGCGCTCGTCGATCCAGACGGGGCGCTCTTGTGCCAGAACGTTGGCGGTGTGTCCCACTTCGTTGCCGACCTCGGCGTCGTGGTGAAAGACGCCGTTTTCCGCTACGGCACCGACGGCTTCGCCCCCGGTGACGGGTTCATCACCAACCACCAGGCCGTCGCCGGCCAGCACCTGAACAACGTGGTCACTTACACCCCCGTCTTCGTCGATGGGCGTCTCGTGTGCTTCGCCCTCGTACGCGCCCACTGGATCGACGTCGGCGGTATGAGCACCGGGTTCGGTGCCGGCGCGAGCGTGGCAGACCCGTGGTTCGAAGGCCTCCAGCTCAACCAGGTCAGGCTCTACGAGTCAGGTCTGGTCGACGACAAGGTCCTGGGGATCATCCGGGACAACATTCGCTTCCCCGAATCCAGTCTCGGTGACATGCGGGCGCAGTTCGCTGCGTGCAGGCTCGCCGAGGAGCGGGTCACCGAGCTCGTCCACCGCTACGGTTTCGAGTCGTTCACGAGGACCGTGCGAGAGCTCTTCGACCACTCAGAGGCCCGTTGCCGGCGGGTCGTCGAGGCGATTCCTGACGGAGAGTACTTCGCCGAGGCGTTTCTCGACAACGACTTCGTCGAGCTGGACAGACCGCTCGAGATCAAGGTGAGGGTCGTCGTCAGAGGAAGCGATCTCACCATCGATCTGACCGGGTGCTCTTCCGAGCGCAAGGGAGCGGTCAACTCCCGCACGCTCGCGGGTGCCTACATCGCTTACAAGTCCCTTACCACGCCAGAAGAGCCGGTGAACGAGGGATCCTTCCGGGCGCTCACGGTCGAGATACAAGAAGGGAACTTCATGATGGCCCGCTACCCGGCACCCATGGCCGCGTGGAGCGTCGCCCTGCCAACCGTGGTCGACACCATCCTGACGGCGCTGGCACCGGCGCTCCCCGAGACGATCCCCGCCGCCCATTCCGGCACCCTCGGAGGAGCGGTCATCTTCGTCGGCAGGCAGCCCGAGACGGGCGCGCGATTCGTCACCCAGAGCATCGAGGGCAGCGGCTGGGGGGGTCGGCCGTGGGAGGACGGGGAGTCGTCGAGCGTGTCGGTGTGCCAAGGAGATGTGCGGAACGCGCCGATCGAGACGATGGAGCTCAAGTGGCCCATCCTTGTGCGTCGACGCGCGTTGCGCTGCGACTCCGGCGGGCCGGGCCGTTACCGGGGTGGGCTCGGCTTGATTACGGAGGTGACCAACCTCGTCGAAGGGACGTGGAAGCTCAGCATGCCGTCACGCGACAAGTGCCCGCCGTGGGGGCTGTGGGGTGGGGAGGCGGGGACCGCCAGCAGTCATGCCTTCCGGGCGAGCGAACACGCACCGCTCATCGAGGTGGCGAGCGGCCAAATCCCTGCCGCCCCCGGCAGCACCGCGGTCATTCGCACCCCCGGCGGCGGTGGCTGGGGCTCTCCGCGACAACGCCCCGCCGAGTCGGTCTTGGCCGATGTCGTAGAGGGCTACGTCTCCCTCGAGTCGGCCAGGGACCACTATGGCGTGGTGATTGACGAGTTGACGCTGACTGTTGACGAGGACGCTACCGAGGCCTTGC
The DNA here is from genome assembly GCA_030039755.1 of Acidimicrobiales bacterium. Taxonomy (GTDB): domain Bacteria; phylum Actinomycetota; class Acidimicrobiia; order Acidimicrobiales; family RAAP-2; genus JAJYVT01. The sequence goes on along the minus strand of JASHUY010000093.1, from coordinate 35,706 downwards.
GCAAAGAGAAAGTCGGATCCGATGGATGAGCCCTTCGTACGACGCCGCGAGCGCTTGCTCGATGCAGCTGCGGCCGTCGGGTTGGAGGCGCTCGTGTGCTTTTCGAGCGGGATCCACTCGTTCATCGAGATGGACCCCGTGTGGTACGCGACCGGTCACAAGCCGCTTGGTCCGAGTGGTCTCGTCGTTGCATCCGGTGGTGATCCCGTTCTCCACATCCAGCCGTCCTGGGACCTCGCGCGAGCCCGCGAGTCGGCAACGGTCGAGGTTCGGCCGTGCACTGACCTTTTCGCGTCGCTCGGGAGGGACCTCGCCTCGACCGGCGTCGGCGTGGGCGCGGCGGGAGTGTGCGGGACGGAGAAGCTCGGCGCGTCCGACGTAGAACGCCTCGACGCTGCGGTCGGGACCGGCTGGCGGGACTTCGACGAAGGCGCCCAGCAGGTAGCCGTGGTGAAGGACCAGCACGAGCGCGAACTCATTCGCAGGGCGACCTGGATCGCCGAGGAGGGGTATCGCCATGCCTTGGCCGAAGTGCGTCCGGGAATGCGCGAGTACGAGCTTGCCGGGCAGCTCGATGTGTTCATGCGCGAGCTCGGGGCCGACGACAACTTCCTCATCGTGTCGGCGTCCCTGCACAATCTCTCAGTGCACGCGCCAGGCGACCGGATTTTCGCCGAGGGCGACATTCTGTTGGCGGAGATCTCCCCATCGTTCAAGGGGGCGTTCGCTCAGATCTGCCGCACGGCGGTGATCGGCGATATCTCGTTCACGTTGGCCGATGGCTACGAGTTGCTCCGCGAGGCGTACCGGCAAGGCCTTGCCGCCGTCCGCCCAGGGGCTACCATGGGACAGGTCGTCGAGGCGGTGAACGGGCCGATCGAAGCGGCCGGTTTCGAGGAGTTCTGTCGGCCGCCCTACATGCGCACGCGAGGCCATGGGATGGGGATCGGCTCCCCCTTGCCGATCAGCGTCTCGGCTGACTCGTTGATCGAGTTGAAGGAGGGGATGAGCTTCGTGCTCCATCCCAACCAGTACCTGCCTCCAACCGGCTATTTGCTCTGCGGTGACCACGTCGTCGTCGGCCCCGACGGGGGCGAGGCGCTCTCGGCTCGCATCGCCCAGCTCGACGTCACGGGACGATAGCGAACGACGATGGCGATCGCGACCTTCCACCCGGTTTTGATCCACGGGCGTAGTGCGTGGGATCTCGGGGAGCTGCCTCGCGACGAGTACGAGGAGCGGCATCGACGGGTCCGTGAGGTGTTCGAGGAGCACGACGTCTCGGCCTGCGTCGTCCTCGGCAGCACCTCGACCTACGCGAACATCGCCTATCTCACGGGCGTTCGCCCCGGGTTCATGTCGTCCGTGATGCTCGTGCATCTCTATCACGACACGGTTCTCTTCGCGGGCCTCGGTGGCGGCAGGGACCTCTACCACGTTCGGGCCGTCAACTTTGTGGACGACGTGCGCTACTACGCCTCATCCGCCGAGGGCGTGAGGGCTGTCCTCGCTGAGTGGGAAGCGACCGGTGGCCGCCTCGGCGTCGTCGGGATCCGGTCGGCGGCATCCTTCGAGGTTTCGGCCCGGCTGCAAGCCGGGCTCGACGGCTTCGAACTGGTCGCGCTCGACGAGGCGTTCTTCCAGCTCCGTCGTCACAAGCGACCACGGGAGATCGCTCTCTTGGAGCGCTCCGCTAGCATCATCGAGAAGGCGCGGGATGCTGCAGTTGCGGAGTTCGACGCCTCGGGAGTTCCCTACCGGGCGGCGCTCGTCGCCGAACGGACTGCTCGCACGCTCGGTGCGCGCGACGTGCGGACTCTTGCCAACGTCGGCGACGGACCGCAGCTTCGGCCGATCACGGGGAGTTCGGGATCGATCGCGCAGCACCTCGTGCTCCACGTCGGCCTCGAACGGGCCGGTTACTGGGCCGAGACCACGGTCAGCTACCCCCGCCCCACCACCGCAGCGCCAGCGGTCGCGGCCGTCGCTGCGATGCAGGCGGCGCTGCGTCCTGGCACGTCCCTCGGCGAGGTGTCGGAGGCCGCGTTGTCGCAGCTCGACGATTCGGCGGTCCGTTCGCTCGTGCTCGAGATCGGGCTGGGGCAGGGTCTCGGCCTTGGAGTCGAGGAGGAACTGGCAATCGTGCCGAGGTCTTCGGCACGGCTCGAGGGTGGCGAGGTCCTCTCGCTTCGGTGCGTCACCGGCAGCACGACCGCGGGATGGTGCGCCGACGCCTCGACCCTTGAGGTGACCGCCGACGGCTCCCGGGCGATCTTGGCGTCCTGGTGGGCATGAGACGGTCGAGGGGGCTGTCGGAGAAGTGTACGGGCGCATCAGGAAGAGTCGCAACCGCAGACGGCGCCATCGCCGGTCGGGCGGGCTCGGTCGCTCGCCGGTGCGCAAGTTGACAAGATGTGAACGCCGGTGGGCGCGCCAGCCCGCGCAGGAGGTGAAGAGACGATGAGGGTGATCGACTGCCATTTCCACTGGTTCCCTCGCCCATACCTCGAGCGGCTGTGCGAGCGCGCCGGCTATCCCCGTGTTGAGCGGGAGGGGACGGGTTACGTATACCTTTACGACGAAGGGCGCGGCCGGATTTCCCTGCCTGAGGTCTGGGTCGACTTGGAACGCGGACTCGAGGTCTCGGCCGAGGGATCGGCGGAAGGCACGGCGGTGGTCTGCACCGCCGGAGTCCTCTCGGGCCTGCTCGACCAGCTGCCGGCCTCCGAGGCGGCGGACATCGCTCGTGAGCACAACGAGATCATGGCGGCCACCGAGCACCGCTACCCCGGCGTGTTCTACGGGACCGCGACCGTACCGCTCCAGGACGAGACCGTGGCGGTCGAAGTGCTCGACGACGCCGTGAAGGAGCTCGGGCTGCACGCCGTCAACCTCCCGTCGATCACGGGCGGCGAGCTCGTCGACAGCCGGCGGCTCGACCCGTACTACGCGAGGGTCGCAGAGCTCGGAGTGCCCCTCATCGTGCATCCGACGGACCTCGTGTACGGGTCGCAGATGGGCGAGGAATTCGGTGGCGCGCTCCAGCTGACGATCGGCCGACTGCTGGACGCCAGCATGTCGGTGCTTCGGCTCATCTTCAGCGGCTGCCTCGCGCGCCACCCGGACCTCCTCATCCTCCAAACTCACGCCGGTGGGCTGCTGCCGTACCAGGCCGGGCGGATCGACAAAAACGGGGGCGGCGCCGAGCTGCCGGAGCCGCCGAGCACCTATCTGCGCCGGTGCTTCGTCGACACGGTTGCCCCACAGCCGCTCACGATCGCCACGGCCGCCACCTTCTACGGGGCCGATCGCGTGCTCTTCGGCACGGACTACCCGTGCTGGAGCCCGACCGCAGCGCTGGAAGCGGTCGAAGCCGCCGGGTTCGACGAGGCGGCGCGCGAGCTCGTCACCTCGGCAAACGCCCGCCAGCTCCTCCGCCTCGGCTGAGGACCACTCCAGGCGGTTGAGTCCCGGGAAGTCGTGGGGAGGCAGGCGAGCTGAGGCGACGGCCGGCAGTGCGAACGGGCCGTGCCCTCCGGCACGCTCGATTGAGCGCCACGTGGCGTCTCCCGCCGCTTGATGAGCGGCGTTCGATGCCGAATCGACTCTGTTTGCGTCGGAGCCGCCTGAATCAGCTCTATACCACGCCGATCCCGACGTAGGGCTCGCCCGCTCTGAGGTCAAAGTCCTTACCTGGCTCGACCGTAACTTCCACCTCCCAGCCGTAGCCCGTCGCCTGAATCGCCGCACCAGTCGCGGAGATGTCGCCAACCATCACCTTGAAGCCGGCCGGTTTCAGCTGCTTCCCGTAGGGGTGCGTTGCAGCCGGGACACTGGCCTTCACCGCGACGTTCACTCCCAACTACCTCGCCCAGCTTTGTCTCGGTCGAGCTCAGCACCGTGCCGCCCTTGGGCAAAGGGACGGACTTGGGGAAGCCCGCGGGGAGCTTCTCCACCCGCAACACACTGGTTGCGGCCGGCGTCGCTATGGATGCGGGCACCACCGCGACCAGGGTTCCGACCGAGCCGCTGAGCGCGAGTGCCAACACCGCTCGGCGAACGCAGCCCGGTCCTCAACTCGAAGGTGGCTGCTGCGCGTCCTGCACCGGCGTCGATCAGCGCCTCGCGCCGCTACTTGTAGCGGGATGACTCCTGCGATGCCGAGCTCGGCGTAGAGATCCTTGACGGCCTCGTCGGCGAGCATGCGCTCACAGGTCTGACGCCGAAGCTCCGCGGGGTAGTGCCTTGGCATATCTGGCTCATGCCGGTCAGGGACTAAATTGTCCTATAGGGCTCCACTTTTTGGGGTTCAGATCAAGTTCAGTCCAGTCCAGCACAGTGTTTCCGCGGGAACGTGATCGGCCGGACACATGACGCGGTGATAGCCGCCGGCGTCGTATTTGTGCACGCGCCGGCAGCAGGTGAGCTCTGCGACCCGCTCGTCGTGTGCGCGGATCTCCTCTTCGCCAGGTCCGCGTGCCAGGGGCGTCCGGTCGAAGAGCCGGGACGCGTTATCGGCCAGTACAGAATCCCGTGGTGGCAGATCGCACGGGCGCGCGTGCCCTGGAACCCGCGGTCGTGCGGGAGCAGGTCCATCACGAGGTTCGCGCTCCGCGGTGCGAAGGAGAAGGCGAAGTGCTCGGGCAGCCGGTGGGCCTAGCCCGAGTCGCAGTTCACATCATCGGGAGTGACCCCCGGGGGCCGAACGTGCGGACGCGACCTCCGCCATTTTTGGCGCCGGGACCGTCGCAGCTGACGAGGTTCATCCGCCGCACGAGCTTTCGGGCAGGGTCCTCGTTCACCGTGGTCGCAAGCGACAGGTCGACGCCGAAGAACACCTCGTCCCTCTCCCCGGGCCCCCCGCCCTTTCTGTGCCCGAAGGCGGCCTCCTTGTCCGCGTAGGTGCCGTCGAGCGTGATGTGCCGGGAACGGCAGCGGACAGGCCTTGGGTATGATGGTTGGTATGACGTCCAAGACCAAGATCGCCGTGAGCCTGCCCCCGCCCCTCGTCGACGCCGCACGGGCTGCCGTGGCTGGAGGCCGGGCTTCCAGCGTCTCCGCCTATGTTGCGCGCGCGCTCGAAGAGCAAATCAAACTCGACGACCTCGACGCGCTCCTCGAGGAACTGCTCACGGAGAGCGGCGGGCCCTTGATCGACTCCGAGCGCGACCGGATCGACGGTGAGGCCGGATGGCGGTAGGGATCACCCTCGACGCCGGAGCCTTGGTGGCGTTCGATCGCGGACAACGCCGAGCGGTCGCGCTCATCGCCCGTGCGCGAGAACGGGGTGAACAGCTGTGCATTCCCGCCGGCGTCGTCGGCCAAGTGTGGCGAGAGGGGAGACGCCAAGCCAACCTCGCCCGGCTCCTCGGATCGGAGTCCTGTGACATCGTCGGTCTGGATGACCGTGGAGCTCGTGCCGCGGGGCAGCTCCTCGGTGTCTCAGGTGGCAACGACGTGATCGATGCCACGGTGGTCCTCTGCGCGCGATCCCGCAACCATCGGATCGCGACGAGCGACCCTGACGACATGCGCCGTCTCGACCCGCGCGCCGAGCTCGTCGTCATGTGATGGAGCTGACGGCCATCCACTGCACGGGTCACAAGGTGATCGGTCTGTAGCGCCGCGACCCGGCGTTCTCTGCGAGTTCAGGGCGCCGTGAACAAGGGGCAGTGGTGGACGCCGATCGTGATGAGTTCTGGGACAGCGAACATCTCTTCGTCGGTTCGAGGGTGCTACCTGCAATCTCGAAATGCGGGGACCAGGGCGGGGGGCGACAGCTTCAAGAGGCTCGGGCTGGAGCAACCGCCCGGGGGAGTTGTCACCGCGGGTGCCGTCGTCAGGACCGAGGACCTCTGCCGACGGCGGATCCTCCCGAATGATCGTCGTAAGACCACCGACCCATGCTACGAGGGCAACGTCGTCTTCTCTCGGCATTCCTGGAATGGCGAAGTCGGTTTCGACCTCGACAATGGCAAGTCGCCACGGGACGCGCCGGATAGCGAAGGCGACTCGAAACAGCTGGCGACCCGATAGGTTGACGTAGCTCACGGGGTCGAAGTCGGGATTACGTCTGCCGGGGAAACGCTTACGGTCGAGATCCTCGAGCTCGACATCCCTCACGGTGCACCCCCGGAGGTCAAAGGCCCACCAAGAAAGTGCGGGATGGACTGGTGGGGTCTCTCGAACGCGAGATCGCCCACACGACCCGACATAAGGGCACGGCGATGCTGCGGCGCTACGTCCGAGAGAGTTCGTAGGTCACCGAGAACGCGGCGGCAAGGGTCGGGCTGTAGATGCAGAGAGTCTCGGCATGCCGTAATTTCTGCGCTGGAAACGAATGAATCTCAGAACCGTGAGGGGGTAGCGGTGCCGGGTCCGGGTATGCGTGCGATTCGAGGTCCGGCAGGGTGTCTGGCCATCGCGGTCTCGCTTCCTTTCATGCTCTACGGAACGGCGCACTCGGTTTCCCCCGCTCAACTTCTCGCCAACGCGCTGGCTGCGAGCCGCGCGCAGTCGTCCGTACGCTGGACAGGTCGCACGGTGTTCGGTGGGCTCACCGAGACGATCACGACGAACGCAGGCGCGGACAAGGGGGGTCAGTCCGTCACCGTTGTGAAGGGAGGCTCCCACGGCGAGATCACCGTCGACCTCGTCGGAGACACCGCGTATGTGAACGGTGACAGTTTCGCGCTGTCGAACTACATGGGCTTTACGACAAAGGCGGCAAGCGACGAAGCGAATCGTTGGGTTGCGGTTCCCCATTCGAACCCCGACTTCTCGGTCGCCGCCGCCGGTCTCACCATTGCCTCGACGACTTCCGAGCTGGAGCTGACTGGACCGATCACGTCCCTCGCAGACAGCGTGATCCTCGGCCAGAAAGTCGTCGGGCTCAAGGGAAAGAGCGTTCCCCACGCGGGGCAACCAGAGTCCATGCTGGTCCTGTACGTGAAGGCGCAAGGTGTGCCGCTGCCCGTAGAGGCAAAGGCGACCTATCAAGGCGTCACCTCGATGATCGTCCTCGGGCATTGGAACGAACGGGTCGTCGTGAAGGCGCCGAGCGGCGCGACCCCGTTTCAAACGTCCTGGCTTTGACGATGACGTGGCGGCGCCCGATCTGTCCGGGTGTGGGACCCCGCACGTCGTCTGCTGTCAGGAATCGCTGGGTCAGCTCTTCTCTACGCCAATCCCGATGTAGGACTCACCCGCTTTGAGGTGAAAGTCCTTACCCGGCTCGACGGTCGCGTCCACCTCCCAGCCGTGGCCCGTTGCCTCTATCGCCGCGCCGGACGCGGAGATGGTGCCGACCGTTACCTTGAATCCGGCCGCCTTCAGCTGATGTTCGTAGGCGTGGGTTGCAGCGGGGATGCTGGCCTTCACCGCGAAGTTGACCCCCAACTCCTCGCCCAGCTTTGTCTCGGTCGAGCTCAGCAAGGTGCCGCCCTTGGGCAGCGGAACGGAGCCGGGGAATCCTTTGGGGAGCTTCGCCGGCCGCAGCACGACGGCTGCAGCCGGTGTCGCGACCGATGCGGGTGCCACCGCGGCAAGGGTTCCGACCGTGCCGACCGTGCCGGCGAATGCGACGGCCAGGACCGACCGGCGGACGCGGCCGCCTGCCCGCCAACTCGGCGGTGGCGGCTGCACGCCTTGGAGTCGAGCGCTTGCCGCGGGATGCCTGTCTGCCATAGCTCCACCACCCCTTCCTCCCCTCGACCGAGAGCGTTGCACCATGGACGTGGAGCGTCTATTCGATTTGTCTCGTCAACCATTCGGCTGTTGGGGTAACGATACGGTTGGGCGCCAAGCGAGCTCGTCGCCACGCGGGCCGAGTGGGGTGCAACTTCCGCGTGCCCGCCCGCCCCATGCCGCCGAGCGAATGGTCATCCTCCTCGAACGGGGATTTGCCATGAGAGACGCGCCTACCCATGAGGAGGCCGCCAGCTCACCATCCCCGCGGTCGGGATCGACGGCACTGCCGCAGGTCTACGCCTCTACGCCTCTTGGTACGCTCGCCCACAGCTCACGGGGAGTCCCAACTGACCGTCACCAAGCCGAAGCCTTGTCTCCTCACGGTTCACGCGCATCCCGACGACGAGTCCGAGTTCGGGGCGGGCAGCGTTGTGCGCTATCACCGTGCCGGGACCCGCACGGTTCTCGTTTGCTGCACCGACGGGGGCGAGGGGCGGGTCCCGAACCCCGACATCAGTTCGGTCGACGACCGTACCGACGTCATCGTGATGCGGCGAGAGGAGCTGCGGCGGGCGGCGGCCATCGTCGGCTACGACGAGGTGGTCCTGTTGGGCTACCCGGATTCCGGGGCGGTCGACAGGGTCGATCGTCCGGCCTCGTGCTTCGCAGAGTTGCCGCTGGACGAGGAGGTGGTGAGGGTCGTCGAGGTGATACGGCACGAGCGCCCGCAAGTCGTCGTCACGTACAGCGATGATCAGCGTGCGTATCCGCACCCCGATCACATCCGGGCCCACGAAGTCGCCGTGAGGGCCTTCGACGCCGCAGGCGTAGCCTCGGCCTGGCCCCACGCTGGTCCGCCGTGGCAGCCGAGCAAGCTCTACTACACCGTCACCTCGCGTGAGCGGCGCCGATCCGTCAACGAAAGGTACGCCAGCCTGGGCATGGACGCTCCCTTCTCAGCCGACGCGAGCGGCGGCTTGCAGGGCCGGGGAGACCCGGGCATGGCGCCGCCGCAGAGCCGGGTGACGACGGTCATCGACGTCACCTCCTACGTGCACCTCTGGATCGAGGGAATGCGGGCGCACCGATCCCAGCTGAGGCCCGCCAAGGACCGGCTCCTCCGCATCCCCGCTGAGGTCGCCGACGAGGTGTTCGGCCACGAAGAGTTCGTCCTCGCCCGCGACCTTACGGGGCGGGGAGCGCTCGAGGAGATGGAAACGGATCTCTTCGCCGGCGTCCACGGCGAGTCCGTGGGAGCGCACCCTCGCACGGTCGGGCGGCGCTTGGCGTGACGCGTCCCTGCTCGCGCAGCTGAGGCGCGCAGGCCCTGAACGCGACGGAGTCCGTTCGGATCGGGTGTTCGGCGCCCGCCCCGTCTGCCGCCACTCACCGGCTTTCCAGCTCTCGGGCGAGCCATTCCCGATTCGCGAGCTGCGCGGCAGCGACATGCGGATACTGGTCGAGCGCGGTCGGCGGCCGGTCCTGCTCGACGACCATCCATCCCGCGTAGCCCGCCTCGGCGAGCTCGTCGAGCAGCCCCCGCAGGTCGACGTCGCCGGCGCCGAGGGCCGTGCACACGTCCCCGAACCACGTGTCGAGGTCCTGCGGCCGTTTCGCCGTCGCCTTGGCGAGCACGTCGAGGTCGACGTCCTTCACGTGCACGTGGCCGATCCGCCCCCGCCAACGCCGGGCGCAAGCCACGACGTCCCCGCCTCCGAGCGCGAGATGCCCGCTGTCGAAAGCCAACGTCACCTCGGGGAGCTCGAGGAGCCGCTCCACGTCTCCGGGGGACTCGACGAAGGTGCCGACGTGGGGATGGAACACGCCCGACAGGCCGTAGGAAGCCGCGAGGTCGAGCGCCCGCCGGAGGCGCCCGCCGAGGCGCTCCCAGCCGGCGTCGTCGAGTCCCAACCCTGCATCCCCGGGGCCCCGCGGGGCGTGGAGACGTAGCAGCTCGTCACCCTCGTCGGCGAGCACGACTACGCCGTCGCCACCCGCGGCGACGAGCTCCTCGCAGGTCAGGTCCATCTGGACGAGGTCATGTTCGAACGCCGACGGATCGGTGGGACCGAGATGGAGCGGCACGTAGGCGCCGATCACCGAGAGCCCGACCCGATCGAAGGCGGCCGCGGTCTCCTCGGGGCTCCCGAAGAAGCCCGGGGGGCCGAGCTCGCTCCCCTCGTATCCGGCCGCGGCGATCGTCGCCAGCAGTTGTTCGGGGGAAGCCCCCGGGCCTCCCGCCGCTCGGCCGAAGACGCCGTAGCTGACCGGGGCGTTCCCGATGCGAACCTTGCCGAAGGCCACTCTCAGCGTTCCTCCACATCAGGTTCCGACCGCGTCATGCCACTGCGGCCTCGCCACCGAAGGTGATCGAGTACCCCGCCGCCAATCGCTTGGTCATCGCGAGGAGACAGGCGATGTCGTCCGCAGCGCCGGCCGCCGTCGAGCGCACCGGCCGTACTTCTCGTACCGAGGCCGCGAACTGCTCGAGCTGGATGAGGAAGCCGCTCTCGAAGGAACCGAAGCTGGTCGTGACCCGGCGCAGCTTCCCCTCTGAGCGCTCGACGCGCAGGGTGCTGCGCGCGTCGAGCAAGTACGGCGGGGCGAGATCGAGAAAGACGCGTCCGCCCTCGGCGAAGACCGCAAGCTCCTCGGAGTAATTCGCATAGTCAGGTAAGAAGTTCCAGTTGAGGCTGAGCCGCGTCTCCTCGCTGAGCACCGCGAAGGCATCGATGCAGGGCGGGTTCGGTGGGGGATCGGGCGGCCCGCCTGGCCACGCCGCCACGTGCTCGAAACGCGACGGCAGTGGGAGCCCGAGGGCGCGCAGGAGGGAGAGCTCGTGGATCACCGAGCCGTTGAGCACCTCGGCGTAGAACGTGGCGACCCAATCGGGAACGTTGCCGAGCGCTTCCGTGGTTCGCTTGCGGTCGTGGGCGATCTCGGCCTGGAGAGCGCCCTCGTCGACGTCGTCTGCGGGGGGGATCCTTCTCAGGTGGGCGAACTGATGCCTCTCGTCCGGGTGCAGCACGGTGACCCGGACGAGGTGGACCCCGCTCAGTTGATCGATCGCCCGCCGCGCCTCTTCCACCGCCGGGTCGTACATCTTCATGTAGCCGACCTGGAGCGCGAGCCCAGCCTTCGCCGCCCGCTCGTCGAGCGCCAGCGCTTCTCGTCGGCTCATCGTCAGCGGCTTCTCGGCGAACACGTGGCGGCCGGCGTCGAGCGCCAGTGCGGAGAGTCGGTCGTGCGCCCCGCTGTGGAGCAGGAAGACGGCCTCCACGCCGGGGCAGTCGATCGCAGCCTCCGGGTCGGTCGTGGCGAGCACATCCTGCCCTGCGTGACGAGCGACGAAGTTCGCCCTCGCCGACGAGAGGTCGCACACTGCCCGCAGCTGATAGTGGGAGGTGAGCCGGCGAAGTGCCGGCAGGTGAACCGCCTCGACGATCGTCCCGAGCCCGACGACCGCGATCCCGATCGGCTTCATCGCGTCGGCAGGCCCTCGAGGATCTCGGTCAGCTCGCGGGTGGCTCCCGGGGCGACCGCGACGAGCAGGTCGTGCTCGAGGCCGCCAGCGCCGAGCACGTGGGGCGCGCCGGGTCCTGCGAGCACCACCGCGCCGCTCTCGCGGGCAGCGAGCACGCCGGCCCCGACGTCGATCGGGTTCCATCCCGACAGCACGACCGCCGACGCGCGACCCGCGGCAAGAGACGCGAGTGACAGGGCGCAGGAGCCCATGACCCGGGTCACGCACTTGTGCCGGCTGACGGCAGCCGCCAGCTCGAAGAAGCCGGGCCAGCACTCGACGCCGGCGAGCTCGGTGAGGAGGGCCCCACCGACAAGGGTGTCGGCGTCGCGACAGCGCGTGGCCGCGCCGTCGATCCTCGACCCTGCGCCACGCCTGGCACTGAGCACTTCCTGCCGGTGGGGGTCGGCGACCACCCCGAGCAGCAGGCCCTCGTCGTCGGCCAGGCAGAGGCTGAACGACGACCATGGCAGGGAGTGCACGAAGTTCGTCGTCCCGTCGATCGGGTCGACGTACCAGACGAGCCCGCCGGCGGACGGGTCACCGCTCGAGCCGAGCTCCTCGCCGACGATCGCGTGGTCGGGGAAGCGCTGCGAGATCTCTCGGCGGACATGCCGTTCGACGCCGACGTCGACCGTCGTCACCCAGTCCGCCGCGTGGTCCTTCGTCGAGCGCTCGTCGGGGTTGACACGTCGGCCGCCGATCTCGCCGATCGCGAACGCCGCGAGCTCGAGGGCGAGGGCTTCGTAGGCGTCGAGGTCCTCCCGGGTGTGGCTCACGCGGCGCCTACGTCGTCTCCGGGCCTTCGCCGATTCCGAGCAGAGCGACGAGGGTCCTGATCCTGTTGGTGATGATGGCGTCGACCCCACGCTCGACGAGCTGCTGCATCACCTGCTCGTCGTCCACCGTCCACGCCGAGACGCCGATCCCGGCCTCGTGCATCGCCTCGATACCCGCGTCGTCGAGCAGGTCGAAGCGGGGGTTGAAGAGCTCCGGTCGAAGGGTCCCCAGGAGTTCGGCGTCCGGCAGCTCGCGCCGGTCCCAGCTGAGGGCGATGCGCGCGTCGGACCGGGCGCCCCGAAGCCAGGAGAGCGCATCGAGGTTGCCCGCGAAGAGCGCACGGTCGAGGGCGCAGGCCTCCTCCACCACGCGCAGCGCGCGCGCCGTCACGCTCGGGTCGTCGAGGTCGACCATCACGGGGAGATCGATCGCCGCGAGAGCCTCGGCGAGGGTCGGGATGCGCTCGTCGCCGTCTCCCAGCGCCTGCACCTCGGCGAGGTCCAGGTCCTTCACGGGCGCAGGGACGCCCCACAGTCGGCTGAGGGTGGGGTCGTGGAGGACGACGACCACGTCGTCGCTCGTGAGACGGCAGTCGAGCTCGACCATGTCCGCACCTGCCGCGGCCGCGGCAGCGAACGCGGGCAGGGTGTTCTCCCGGTGGCCGACCGGCTCTCCCCGGTGCGCGATCGCCTGGGTCATCCGGTCATCTCCGCGACGCTTCGTGCAGGGAGCGGTATCCGCCGTCCGTCGGCGTCGGCTTGCGGGCTTCGGGACTCGTACGCGAGAGCTCCGTCGCGATACAGCAGGAGCCGGCGGATCGTCGCGACCACCGGCCCCGAGCAATCGACTTCCGGACCGACGAAGGACCGGATGCTCACCTCGTGATCGAATCCCACGAGCACCTCCTTGAAATGCCCGTGGGGGACCTGGCGCACGACGCTCCCCAGGTGGGGCAGGACATCGGTCGCGCCGACGGCGCTCACGCGCACGTCCTCGGGCCGCACCGCGATCTCCCACCTGGTGCAGTCTTCTGCGGGAAGGTCCGAGAGCACGCCGTCCTCGCAGGGGACGAACACCTCCCCGGGACCGATCACGACGCCGCCGGAGGCGACCCGGCCCTCGAAGAGGTTCATGGTGCCGATGAAGCTGGCGACGAACCGGCACTCCGGGCGCCGGTAGAGCTCGTCGGGGTCGGCACATTGCTCGATGTTCCCGCTCGACATGACCGCGATCCGGTCGGCGATCGAGAGCGCCTCGTCCTGGTCGTGGGTGACGAAGACCGTCGTGATCTGAAGCCGTTGCTGGATCTCCCGGATCTCTTCTCTGACACCCACCCGGAGCTTGGCGTCGAGGTTCGACAGCGGCTCGTCCAGGAGGAGCAATGACGGCTCGAGGACGACCGCCCGTGCCAACGCCACGCGTTGCTGCTCACCGCCGGAGAGCGCGACAGGACTGCGGTTTCTTAAGTGCGCGAGGTTGACCATCTTCAAGACCGCGTCCACGCGCTCGTCGATGTCGCGCTTGTGCATCTTACGCAGGCGAAGACCGTAGGCGATGTTCTTGTAGACGGACATGTGCGGCCAGAGCGCGTAATTCTGGAAGACCATCGCCGTGGGGCGACGCTCCGGCGGAAGGTCCGTCACGTCGCGCCCAGCGATCGCGATTCGACCGCCGTCGGGTTTCAGAAAGCCGCCGATCATCCGTAGGGTCGTCGTCTTCCCGCAACCGGAGGGCCCGAGCAGGCAGACGAGCTCTCCTTGCCGCGCGCTGAGGGAGATCCCTTTGACGACGGTGTTGCCTCCGAGCTGCTTGGAGAGATCCGTGATCTCCAGACCCGCGGTCGTTTCCCCTCCCATGCTTGCCCGCCCGTCCCTAGACCTGGAACCCGTGAGCCAGGGCGCCCCCCATCACGTGCTTCCGGACGAGGAGCATCAGGATCACCGACGGGATTGCGAGCAGGACGGCGAAGACCGCAGCCGCCTCCGGGGGATAATCGCTCACGAGCGAGTACATCTGAACGGGCATGGTGACGTAGTTCGGGATGCCGACGAGAAAGGTGCCCTGGGCTGTGTCGAGGGACACGAGGAACGCCAGCACCATGGCGACGAAGATCCCGGGCGCGGCGAGGGGAAGGGTGACCGAGAAGAAGGTGCGCAGCCGGCTCGCCCCGACGTCGCGAGCGGCGTCCTCGAACGAGCGCGGGACGGCGGAGAAGGCAGCCGTGGGGATCCAGGTCATGAAGACGATCGTCCCGAGCAGTTGGATGAGGACGACGCCGAAGAAGGTGCCCATGAGGTTGAGCGCGTAGAAGAGGGTGGCGATGGTGATGTAGAGACCGATCATCGGGAAGGCATTGACCGAGAAGAGGCTGATCATGAGCGCCCGCCGTCCGGGGATCCGCAACCGCGAGAAGGCGTAGGCCGCCGGCAGGCAGATGACGGCCGAGAGCGCGGTGACGATCGGGGCGAAGATGAAGCTCAGCGCGACGGAGTGGAGGAGGGAGGGGTAGTCGAAGACCTTCAGCCACCACGAGAGGGACCACTGCTGGGGCAGGAGCGCCGGATAGCGCCAGGCGCCTGCGAACGCCCACAGAACGAGCCACAAGAGCGGACCGAAGATGAAGACGAAGAGGAGGACCACCGCGACCGAGCTGACCACGCGTGCTCCGTTGATCCGCACCGCACGGCGCGACGCGGGCCTCGCCCGCTGCTCGGCCGTCTCCTGGGCGCTCTGCACCGGTGCGACCACTCCCACGCTCATGTCGCCTGCCCCCCCGTGGTCTTGTTGGTCCGGTACGTCGCCCAGACGTAGGGGACGGCGACGATGATCGCGAGACCGAAGAGCACCATCGCCATCACCTCGGCTTGCTGAGATTCGTGGAAGTTCGTGAACGTCTCCGTCGCCTCGGGCCCGAGCAGGTTCGGCGACGTCGGCCCGACGAGGTAGGGAACGGTGAAGCTGCCGAGGATCGAGATTCCCGTGAAGCAGGTGACGATGATCGTAGGCAGGAGGTTCATCGGCACGAGGATGCCCCAGGTCGCCCGCGCCACCGACGCGCCGGCGTCACGTGCCGCCTCGAAGGCAGACGGGGGGATGCCGGTGAGGCCCGCGCTGATCATGAGGACCCCGAAGGGGACGCTGACCCAGATCTCGGCGATCACGACGAGCTGGAGGCTGTAGCCGAAGGACGGGAAGTTCGCCATGCCGATGCCGTTGGCGACCGTCTTGATGAAGCCGTCGTAGGTCCAGAACTGGAGCATCGCGTACGAGGCGATGACGACCGGTATGAACATCGGCACGATGGCGAGCGCACTGAGCACCCGACCGAGGCGAGATCTCGCCCGCCATGCGTAGAGCGCGATCGCCCAGGAGACGACCAGCACGACCGCGGTGGAGACGATCGTCACCACGACCGAGGCGATGAGCGAGGCGATGAAGTCGTGCTCGGCGAAGACCTGGCTGTAGGCGGCCCAGGTGAGCAGCCCTCTCGTGCTCACGTCGTGCAGGGCGATGGCCGAGACCGCCGAATTCAGGCCACCGACGTGACCGAGCGTGTAGATGACCGAGATGACGATCGGCAGGCCGACGAAGACGGCGATGATCGCGAGCGGCGGCGCCACCATGAGCAGCTGCCCGAACCTTCGCAGAACCTTCACCCACCGACCTCCCTTCGGGCCCCCGCCCGGTCCCTCTCGTCCGCAGTAGCCGGTACCGGTGCGGATGCGGTGACGAGAGGGGCCGGCACGTGCTGGCGGTTCCTTCGTGGCTGGCTAGCCGACCTGGCTGGTCCAGTCGCGTGCCATGTCGCTCTCCGACTTCGACGAGTAGGGCAGCTGGGGCGGCGGGTAGCCGGCAAAGCGCGACTGGTAGGCCGCCGGCAGGTCCTTGATCTCGATGCCGGGCGTCCCGTACATGACGCCCACGATGTCGCCTTGGACCTGCGGGGTGAGAGTCCAGTTGATGAACTCGAAGGCGAGCTTCTGGTAGGACGCGGGGATGTTCTTCGGAACCCCGATGTAGTCCGGCCCTCCCGGCATCGGCGGCGAGATGCCGGCCAGTTTGACCGTCTTCGGCAGTTGCCCGTCGTCCAGCGCTTCGGTGGCTTCGTCCGACCACACCGAGCCGATGTCGATGGCGCCCGACCCGAGCTCGGTCAAGACGGCGGTGTTGCTGGTCGGGTACTGCCCCTGGAAGACATCCGGCGTGAGCGATTTGAGCACCGAAAGACCCTTGTCCCAGTACGATTCCAGGCTCGGGTCGTAACCGAGAGCGAGCTTGGTGTTGACGGAAGCCGGAGTGTAGGAGCTGAGGACGTCCTGGACGAAGCCCTCGCCGGAGCCACCGTCGCTCGGGTTGCAGTAGGAGAACTTGCCCGGGTTCGCCTTGATCCACTTGATCAACGCCGCGAGCGTCTTCGGCGGGTTCTTCACCACAGTCGAGTTGTAGGCGATGAGGACCTGCGAGCCGCGCAGGGGAACCGCCTCACCGTCGACGGCTGTGAGTGTGGACGCCCTGATGTCGTCGAGGTTCGGCAGCTCTTTGCTGTTCACCTTGACGAGGAGGTTCGCCGGCCCTGCCTCCGCGGGGACGGAGCCTGTCACCACGTCGAACTGAGTGTCCTTACCCGCCTTGGCGGCGGCGGCGATGTCGTCGTAGACGACTGTTGTCTCGCCTGTCGTCCCGAAGACCAGTTTGATCTTCTTCCCAGGGTAGGCCTTCTCGAAATCCGGGATGAGGACCTTCTGCCACTCGTTCTGCACGTTGACTGTCCCCGAGGAGTAGATGGTCAGCGTGCTCGGCAACGCTGTCGAGGACGCGTGGTCCTTGCTCGGGGCTGCGCCCGAGATCGGCGCAACCACCAATGCGGCCATGGCGACCATGCCGACGAGGGCACCCCCAGCACCCCAACGGCTCGACCTTCTCGTCATTATCCTCGTCGTTGTCATTCCTCTGCGAGCCTCCTGATCCGCTGATCGCGCCGGTCGGAGCCCGGCAACAACGGAAAGATAGGAATCCGCAGTTATCCCTCCGTGACACGCAAGTGATGCCGGACTGAACTTCGCATTACTTCTCCGCGATCGGTACTTACAAAGTGTCCAGCTGCACGACCGGCGCGGCCCACTGCCCCGACGGAGCCGTCAGGGAGGTGCGAACGGCGTACCGAGAAGCCCGGTAGACGTGCTGGGCGAACTCGATGGGTCGCCCGAGCTGGTCGTACGTCGTCCGCTCCATGGTGAGCAGCGCGGCTCGACGGGCTTCGTTGAGCAGGTTGGCCTCGACGTTGGAGGCGTTCTTGGCCGACATGTGCTGCGTCGCCCTCGTGGGCCGGATACCGGCTGCTCGCAACAGTTCGTAGAGCCCACGCTTCTCGAGCATGTCGGTGCTGAAGGTGACCAGCGACGACGGCAGGAAATTGTGCATGAGGGCAATCGGTTCACCGTCGACGAACCGCAGGCGTTCGAGGTAGATCACGAGCTCGCCGACCTCCACCCCGAGCGCCCCCACGACGGCCTCGGAGGCCTCCACCACCTCGTTACGCAGGACTTTCGTCGTCGGCTTCTTCTCCGCCTCGACAAGATCGTCGTAGAGGCTGGTGAGCTCCAGGGTACGGTCGACCTTCCCTCTGACAACGACCGTGCCGTACCCGGGCCGTCGCACGAGGAGGCCCTTGTCGACGAGGGAACCGAGCGCGGCGCGAACGGTCGGCCTCGACACCCCCAGCACCTCGGCGAGACGCAACTCGTTGTCGAGGCGGCTTCCGGTGGTCAGACGGCCCATCCGGATCTGCCCCTCCAGATGCTGCGCGACTTGGAAGTAGAGCGGCAACGGACTCGAACGGTCCAGTACGATGCCGCGGAACAAATCGGCTCCTGCGAGCTGCGTGGTCGTCATCCGGGCCGCCTCCGGGAGCAGTCTAGCCAGAGGTCGAGTTGTCGGTATATTGTAAGAACATTTAGACTGGCTCCCGTGCGTGCGTCGCAGACCACGCGCCTGCGAGCCCGCGTGCGGCAGCCGGTTTCGCAGCGGCAGTCGAGGAGATCCGGTGACGGAGTCGTTTGACGTTCTCACGATGGGGCGCGTCGGTGTGGACATCTATCCTGCGTCGAGCGGCCCGCTCGTCGACGTGGAGACCTTCCACAGGTTCCTTGGCGGGAGCCCGACGAACGTCGCAGTTGCAGCTGCCCGGCTCGGCCGGCGCTCGGCTGTCATCACGCGGACCGGTGCCGATCCGTTTGGCGAGTTCGTGCACAAGGCGCTCCGTGCCTACGGCGTCGAAGACCGGTTCGTGTCCTCCGTCGCCAATCTTGCGACGCCGGTCACTTTCTGCGAGATCCTCAGCCCGGACGACTTTCCCCTCTACTTCTACCGGTTCCCCAAGGCGCCCGACCTCGAGATCTTTTCGGAGGACCTCGATTTTACGGCGATCCGCACGGCGCGCCTCTTCTGGGCGACCGGTACCGGGTTGTCCGCAGAGCCCAGCCGCACCGCGACGCTCGCCGCTCTAGGGGCACGGGCACGCCGACACCCGACGGTGTTGGACCTCGACTACAGGGCGCTCTTCTGGGCGAGTGAGGACGACGCACGCGCGGCGGTACGGCAGGCGCTGCCACTCGTGACCGTCGCCGTAGGCAACCTGGGCGAGGTATCCGTCGCGACCGCGACCGACACATCCGAGCAAGCAGCCGACCGCCTCCTCTCGTTCGGGCCGGAGTTGGCGGTAGTCAAGCTCGGGCCGGAGGGCGTCTTGGCGAAGACGAGAACGACGTCCGTCGTCGTCGAGCCCGTGCAGGTCCAAGTGGTGAACGGCGTCGGTGCGGGAGACGGGTTCGGCGGTGCGCTCTGCCACGGGCTCCTCGAGGGTTGGCCGCTCGAGCATTCGATCCGCTATGCCAACGCGGCAGGCGCCATCGTCGCATCGCAACTCGCGTGCTCTGACGCGATGCCCACTGACAAGGAGATACTGGAGATCATGGCGGGCTCTCTCGATGGATGAGCGGCAACGTCGCGTCCTCTCCGAGGCACGCTTGCGTCATCCGGAGGCGGTCGCAGATGCCGCCCGGCGACGCGTCCGTCGCCCCGTCATCGGGGAGAACGGCAGGCTGTTCCTGGTCGCAGCCGATCATCCGGCACGCGGGGTGATCGACATCGAATCGGGCGATATGACGATGGGGAACCGCTACGCGCTCCTTGATCGACTCGTCGCTGCGTTGAGCGTGCCAAGGGTCGACGGCGTGCTCGGCACCCCGGACGTCATCGAGGACTTGCTCTTGCTCGGGGCACTGGACGAGAAGGTGGTTTTCGGCTCGATGAACCGAGGGGGTGTGCCGGGGTCTGCGTTCGAGATCGACGACCGGTTCACCGCGTACACTCCGGCTTCCATCCGCGACAGCGCGTTGGACGGCGGCAAGATGCTGCTCCGCATGGACCTGGAGGAACCGGCGACGGCGCGAGCTCTCGAAGCGTGCGGCGCGGCGGTTACCGAGCTCGCGTCGCACCGGCTGATCGCCATCCTGGAACCGTTCATGGTCAGGCGTAAAGCGGGTCGTGCCCGGAACGACCTGTCCGTCGAAGCGGTGATCCGTTCTATGGGGATCGCTACTGCGCTCGGTGCGACGTCTGCGTACACGTGGCTCAAGATCCCGGTGGTGGAAGACCTGCACAGCGTCGTTCAGGCGGCAACCTGTCCGCTGCTTCTCTTGGGTGGCGAGCGCCGGAACGATCCCGACGAGATGTTCGCTGCATGGGAGAAGGCCCTGAGCCTGCCGGGGGTGTGTGGCCTCGTGGTCGGGCGCAATATGCTCTACCCACCCGGCGGCGACGTGGTCGGCGCGGTCACGAGAGCCGCGTCGCTGCTGTGATCGCGCTGGCGCCCGGCAGCCCCTGTATGGGGTGACGACCGAACCCCGCTCCGGCGCGGCTGCCGGCACACCATGCACATCACGGGCCGATGCCGTCGCTTCCTTCGACCGCACCTCCCTCGTGGGCGCTGCCGCCACGTTCGCACTCATGGGTGCGATTGCCGCCGTCTACGGGCCGTTGCTCGAAGCGATCAGCCGCAGGTACGGCGTGAGCCTTCCGGTCGCCGGACTCACGTTGACGGCGCACTTCGTCGGCGCATCGATCGGTGTGGTGAGCTCGATGTACTTCGTCCGGCGCGTTCCCGCTCGGCACCTTCTGGGCTCGGCACTGCTGATCGTCGGCGCAGGATCGACCATCGTCGCGTTCGGTGGACGCTGGCCGCTCTTCCTCCTCGGGGTCGCCGTGGTCGGAGTCGGCTTCGGCACGCTCGATCTCACCTTGAACCAGCTTCTCGCGCGCACGGCAACCGGCGGGCGCGCGTCTCGGTTGACCATGGTCAACGCGACGTACGGCGTGGGAGCGGTCGCGGGTCCGCTCGTCGTCTCCTGGCTGACCGCCGACCGCTTCCCCGACCTGTTCGCCGCCTTCGCGGTCGTCGCCGCCGTCCTTTCGTTGTCGAGTCGCGGGCTCACGGCACGACCCACCGGTCGATTGACACGGAGGGCCGAGTTCGGAGCTGCGCGATCGGGACGCGTGGCGAGCACCCTCGGTGTGGAACGTCACCGCCTGCTCGGAGCGTTCTTCCTCGCCTACGTGTTCTACGTCTCGGTCGAGACGAGTACGTCGGGCTGGCTGGCGACGGAGCTGCATGGCGGTGGCTACTCGGTCGCGGTCGGAGGAGTCGTCACGGCCGGCTTCTGGTGCGGCGTTGCGATCGGCAGGTTCCTCGCCGTCCCGGTGCACCGCATCGTCTCGGAGCCTGCGTTCGTGATCGGAGGTCTGGCGGTCTCCATCGTGCTGGATCTGCTGGCGTCGTCGGCAAGGGTCGCCCTCGTCGCATACCCCGTCGACGGGCTTGCTCTCGCCGCGGTCTTCCCGATGGGAATCGCCTGGTACACCCATCTCGAGAAACGGTCGTCCAACGGCGTCTCGTACCTCCTGTTCGGCACGATGGCGGGCGGGATCCTCGGGCCCGGCGCGGAGAGCCTCGCCGTGTCCGCCTTCGGCGTCAGAGCCGTGCCGTTCGTGATCGCGGCGCTCGCGTTCGTGGACCTCACCCTCTTCGCCGGCGCGGCGATCACGACGTCGAAGCATGTCGCTGCACTGCGCGTGCCTCGATCGCAGACCGAGTGACCGGTTGCGACTCTCGATATGCAGTGCGGACGGACTTCGATACCATCACGTGATGGCCCGTGTGCCGCAGTTGGATGACGGAACTGCTCCCAGGGCGCCCGAGCTGCACATCGCTGCAGGTTCGACCGCACGACCTCCGTGGTCTCTTCACATCACCCGGGAGCGCGCCGGCTGGTCGTGGATTTCGCTGCGGATCCTCGCGCTCGCACCCGGGCAGTCGCACGCCTTCGCGACCGGCGACGAGGAGGCGCTGGTCGTGCCGCTCGCAGGTGGATGTCACGTACAGTGCGGCGACGCGGAGGCGGATCTTCGCGGTCGTACGGATGTCTTCGCAGGACCTTCGGACTTCTGCTACGTGCCGCGGACGGCTGACGTGACCGTGTCGACCGAGCGTGGAGGCAGGTTCGCGATCGCCGGCGCGAAGGCAGACCGGATCTTCACCTTCCGCGCGCAACGCGTCGCGGACGACGCCGTCGAGCTGCGCGGCGCGGGCAATTGCTCTCGGCGCGTCGTGAACTACTGCATGCCCGGCGGCTTCGACGCCGACCGGCTCATGGTCTGCGAGGTGTTCACGCCGTCCGGCAATTGGTCCTCGTACCCGCCGCACAAGCACGACGAGGTCCGTCCAGGCGAGACCGCGCTGGAGGAGATCTACTACTTCGAAGTCGCGCGCGGGCCCGTGGACGAAGGTGTGGCGTACCAGCGCCTCTACGGGACCGGGACGCGACCGATCGATCTTCTGGCCGAGGTTCGGCAGGGTGACGTCGTCCTCGTTCCGCACGGTTACCACGGGCCGTCGATGGCCGCGCCGGGGTACGACCTGTACTACCTCAACGTCATGGCAGGTCCGGGCGAGCGCGCCTGGCTGATCACCGACGACCCTGCACATGCGTGGGTCCGGGACACCTGGGCCGAGATGCCGGTGGATTCTCGGCTCACTTCGAACCTTCGATGACGGACGTCCCCGTGTCGACGACGGGCTTCCCGGCATGACCACCTTGCGCCTCACCGTCGGCCAAGCCCTGGTGCGGTTCCTCGGCAACCAGTGGACCGAGCGCGACGGCGTGGAGCACCGCTTGATCGAAGGCTGTTTCGGGATCTTCGGCCACGGCAACGTCGCCGGGATCGGCCAGGCACTTCTCGAGGCGGAGCTCCGGACTCCGGGCTTGCTCGTGTACCGGCAGGCGCGCAACGAGCAGGCCATGGTGCATGCCGCCGTCGGGTTCGCAAGGGCGCGTAAACGGATGTCCACCCTCGCCTGCACGACCTCGGTCGGGCCCGGTGCCACCAACATGGTGACCGGTGCGGCGCTTGCGACCGTGAACCGCCTACCGGTGCTGCTCCTGCCCGGTGACGTCTTCACCACGCGTGTCTCCGACCCGGTGCTCCAGCAGCTCGAGCACCCGATCGGGCGCGACGTCTCTGTCAACGACGCGTTCCGCCCGGTGTCGCGCTTCTTCGACCGTCTGGACCGCCCCGAGCAGCTGCCCGACGCGCTCTTCGGCGCGATGGCCACGCTCACGGATCCGGTGACCACCGGAGCGGTGACGGTCTGTCTTCCCCAGGACGTGCAGGCGGAGGCGTTCGACTGGCCCGAGGAGCTCTTCGGCCGGCGTGTGTGGCGGGTCGAGCGGCCGTCGCCCGACGCCGCCGCGCTCCATGCCGCGGTGCAGCTCCTGCGCCACGCGCACCGCCCCCTGCTCGTCGCGGGCGGCGGCGTGATCTATTCGGAGGCGGGTGAGGAGTTGCGCGCCTTCGTCGAGGCGACGGGTATCCCGGTCGCCGAGACGCAAGCGGGCAAGGGGTCCCTGCCGTTCGACCACGCACAGGCCGTCGGCGCGATCGGTGTGACGGGCACCACCGCGGCGAACGCGCTCGCGCGTCGGGCGGACGTCGTCATGGGGGTGGGGACCCGCTGGACCGACTTCACGACCGCGTCCCGTACGCTCTTTGCGAACCCCGACGTCCGGTTCGTGAGTGTGAACGTCGCCCGGCCCGACGCGCTGAAGCAGGCGGGAACGGCGGTGACCGGCGACGCCCGGGTCGCGCTGGAACAGATGCGGCACGCGCTCGCCGGGAACCCGGTCGCCGAGGGCTACCGGAGAGAGGTGCGCGCCCTCGCTGACGCGTGGGCGCAGACGGTGGATCGTGACTACCTCACCCGTCACGAGCCGTTGCCGGCCCAGAGCGAGGTCATCGGGGTGGTGAACGAGGTGATCCGCCCCCACGACGCCGTGGTCTGCGCGGCGGGCTCCATCCCCGGCGACCTGCACAGACTGTGGCGCGTCCGCGAGCCGGGGGGTTACCACGTCGAGTACGGCTACTCGTGCATGGGCTACGAGATCGCCGGGGGCCTCGGCGTGAAGTTGGCCGCCCCTGAGCGGGACGTGTACGTGCTGGTGGGCGACGGCTCATTCTTGATGATGGCCCAGGAACTCGTGACGGCCGTCCAGGAGGGGATCAAGCTCATCGTCGTCCTCGTCGACAACCACGGGTTCGCCTCGATCGGCACGCTGTCCGAGTCTGTGGGATCGCAGCGTTTCGGCACCGCCCATCGGCGCCGCGACATGAGGACGGGTCGGCTGGAAGGCGAGGTCCTGCCCGTCGACCTCGTCGCAAACGCGGCGAGTCTCGGCGTCGCTGCCCGCAGGGTGCACGGCGTCGACGAGCTGCGCGCCGCGCTGATCGATGCGGCCGCCGCGCCGGGGCCGTCTCTGGTGTGCATCGAGACCGACCCCCTCTTGTCGGCGTCGTCGAGCGACGCATGGTGGGACGTGCCGGTCGCGGAGACGTCGGAGCTTGCGTCCACCCAGGAGGCCCGTAAGTCGTACGAGCGCGCGAAGGTCTGTCAGCGCCGGTATCTGTGACCTGGGGACGGCACCTCCCTCGCCGCAGGCTTCGAGCCTCTCGGCGCGGGTGACGCACACCGCCAGCACCGACCGTGGCGGAGTTGGCCGTCAGCCTCTGGTCTCGCTCGACCTCGGGCCGCGGTCATGCGGCCCAGGAGAGCACCACGACCGGGTGGCCGCCCAGACCTACGAGAACGCGGGCACCGAGCGGGCGGTCGAGACGAACGGTGAGCTCCCTGCTGTGGCTGTCGGCGACCAGCGGCCAGCTCGCTGTCGCTCGCGCCTCGTTCTGGAGCGGACTCTCGACCGGCAGGACGCACACGGCGGTCGAGGTCTCCAGGACGGACGCGTGGTACGCGACCATCGACTCGAGCTCCCCCCTGAACCGCACGCGCAGCGTCACGCCGTCGACGAGGAGGGTCGCGCATTGAAGGCTGAGATTGTGCGGCTTCCGTTCGGGGGCGTCCGGCGACGGTGGCGGAACCCAGCACTTGCCGCGGGCCGCCTCGTCCAGTGCCCAGATCACGCCTCGTGCACCCGAAGACTCGATCCGCCAGGCCGAAAGGATCCGTCGACCCCTGTCGGTCCAGAACTCGGTCTCCGAGCGTTCCGCACGGGTGAGGAGGAGCGGTGGGCCGCCGGGTACCTCCCGATCCGGTCGACGGCGGCGTCGAAGGAGTGCGACGGGCTCCTCGGGGACGCCGGGAGCGCCTTCGATCATGCCGAACGCGAATGCCCGCTTGAAGTCGCTCTCGACGAACTTGAAGCTGTCGCCGGCGAAGCGGTCGCCGAGCCGTACGCCGTCACCGGTGAGAACGATGGGCCGCGGATGGGCCTCCACCGGAAAGTCCGCCCACCGCGCGACGGCGCGCTCTTGCCAGTCGAGGATCATGGCCGGGCTCGGTGGATCCGCCGGTGGTCTCGGCGTGTGGAATATGCGCCGGAGTGATTCGACGCGGTCGCTGAAGGCCGCCCAGTGTGCCCAGCCGCACTCGCGGGCGACTGCGTCCTGGGCCACGGACAAGGTGAGCTCACCGGAGACCGCGCGCATGCGCTCGATCGAGCCCGGATCCCCGGCTTGGGCTGCGCTCAGCAGCGCCTGCGCTTGGGTGAGGAAGTCTTCCAGGCCCGTGGGCGAGTCGGCTATCGCCCGAAGGCGTCGATGCCCTTCGATCTGGTCACGCAGGGCGGGCAAGCTCACCCAGCCGTGCTCTCCAGCGACGGTGAGCTCTGCCGCGGACAGCGTCATCCGATCCGAGGCAGACAGTGTCGCCCGATCCGAGAAGGTACGCATCCTCTCGATCGCATCCGGATCGCCGGCCTCGGCGGCACGCAGGAGATTGCGTGCCTGCCGGCGGAGCTCCTCGACGAGATCTGGACGGGAAGGGACTTGGGCCATGGCGTCTCCTGGGCTGTCCGGGCTGACGACGCGCGGTCGTTGCCAAAATTAGGGGGCGACCCTCGCGGCGCCGACCCGGCAGGGTGAGGCGGTCGCCTCTTCGGTCCACGATCTTCGCGTGTCTTCAGATCCAGTGTGTCACGTCGTGTCATATGGTGGTACTCTTCAACGGGTGACTGATCACTACACGTTGCGCCTTGCAGAGGGCACGAGAGCTCGCCTCGCCGAGCAAGCGAGCCGCAGCCATGTGGCCGAGAGGACCCTGGCTCAGCGGTACGTCGAAGAGGGGCTTCGCCACGACCTGCACCCGCTGGTGCACTTCCTGGATGGCCCGAGTGGGCGCCGTGCGAGCCTGGTCGGCCGCGGGCTGGACGTGTGGGAGGTCATCGGCACGGTCCGAGACAACGAGGGCTCGATCCCACTGGCGGCGCAGTACCTTCAGGTCCCGACTGGATTGGTGGAAGCCGCCGTGGCCTACTACGGGGAATACCGGGACGAGATCGACGCCGAGATCGCGGCCAACGAGCTGGCGTACGAACGGGGTCGTACCGCCGCCGCCGCCGGTGAGAAGGCGCTCCGTGCGTGAGGGGACTGGTGGACGAGCAACTTTCGCCTCGGATCGCCGCGCTGTTGCGCGAGGCCGGTCACGATGTCGTCGCCGTAGCAGAGCGTAGCGAGCTCGTCGGGAGTAGCGACGCGGTTCTTCTTGAGGTCGCTACCAGCGAACAGCGTGCCGTGATCACCAACAACGTCAAGGACTTTCGCCCGCTCGCTGCTGCGCGCCTGGCGCAGGGCCGTTCGCACGCCGGTCTGATCTTTGTCCCGTCGACGCGCACGCGCACCCGAGCCGCCGTCGCCGTCCTCGCCGGTGCTATCGAGAAGGTGCTGCAGGAACACCCCGACGGGTTGGCAGCCAGTGAGCGTTGGATCGGACCGCTCTCTGGCGTGTGAACCACGCCACGTCATGCTGAGGGCCGGTCCTACGCTGAAGGGTCCTCGACGAGCTGCCGTCTCAGGGTCCAAAGGTCGCCCAATACCCAGGCGCAGGTCAGCCGCCCAGGTCGCGATAGGACCGGCACCCGTCACGGCCAACGGTCTGCTCGCCTAGGGAACCCCGGTTGGCACCTGGAGCGGGTGCGCATGCGTGCGGCTCCTAACCGAACGGCGTCTGCACCCAGTGTGCGCCGCCGTCCGTGGTGGTGAAGATGCGGTGAGGGTCTGGCGCCCACCAGCCGACCTGTGATGTCTCGAAGCCGAGCCAGGAGACGCCGGCTGTCCCGAGCTGGAACGTGTCGATCGCGGCGGTCTTCCAGGCCGCACCGCCGTCGGTAGAGACGAGGAGCTTGGTGGTCCAGGTGCCGGAGCCTCCCCCCGCTCCTGCTGCGACGGCGATCGTCGATGCGCTGGCAGCGGCGAGCTGCGCGGCTGTGCCAGCTGGAAGGGGTCGGGGACGTCGCCAGGCCGAACCGGCGTCGGTCGACGCGACGAGGTACTGGTCGCCTGCCCCGGCACGTTTGGTGCATACGCCCTCCAGGACTCCGCCCGGAGCCGCCGCGAGCGCCGTGAGGACGTGGAGCGTGGGGAGCTTTCCGACGCAGGGGTCGGTCAGTTTCACGAAGGAGGAGCCGCCGTCGGCAGAGCGGTAGAGGAACGCCCGCTGTGTGCCGGCTCCCTGGGCGAGGTCACCGTAACCCGACACGTACACGTCGGCGCCGGAGACGAGGATCTGGAATCGGCCGACTGTGCCGTCCGGCAGTCCGGTGAGCACCGTTCGCCACGCCGTCGTGCCGACCGGGGCGACCTGGATCGAGGTTGTGCATGGACCTGGGCAGCCGCTGTGCGGATAGGCGACGCGGAACGCCTGGCCGTCACCGACCGCGAGGCTCGCCACCAGGGGTCCGCTCGCCGGCTGCCAGGTGTGGCCGCCGTCCGTCGTCATGAACATCGCAGGCCCGAACAGGTAGCCAACCCTCCGCGAGACGAACGCGATCCGATCCACGCATTGGGTTGTGGTCGGGCGGCCGCTGCAGCTCGGGGACTGGACGAGGGCGGGAGTGGGCGGGAGCTCGTGCCAGTGGGCGCCGGCGTCGGTCGTCGTGGCGAGGACGGCGCAAACTCCCTTGGTGCAGGGTTGCCCCGCCAGGGCAAAGCCGGCCTCGGAGCTGACCCAGCTCAGGTCGATGAGCGACGAGTCGACGAGGCCGCCGGTGCGGTGAACTCGGAACGACAGCGGTGATGAGATCGCGAGGACGGGCTCTTTGTACGCGGCAGCGGCGATCACGCAGCGCGTCGTGCAGACCGTGAGGGCCGCTCCCTTCGCGGCTTGCGCGGCGATCTGGGCCGGGAACGTCCCCTCCGCCGATCCACTTGCGTCGGTGGAAAGGCTCGGGCCTGTGTCGTCGCATCCGACGAAGCGTCTGGCGTCGCTTGCACTCGGACACTCGGATATGCCAACTCCGACGTCGGGGGGAAAGCCACGCAGCACCACGTGCACCCGTTCGCCGCCCACGAGACCGGTCCTTGGGGAAACCGTCACACTGGCGGCCTTCGGGTGAGGCGAGACGGACTGGCCGTTCGCCATGGCGGTGGCTGCCGCCCCGGTCGCCAGCACCGAGCCGAGCATGAGCGGTACGCCCACCCGGAGGTTCATGGTGGGAGGCTACGACCGTCACCCAGGGCGTGACCGTCGACGCATCGGGTTCCGGGAACCGGATCGGTTCCCGTGCGTCGGGTGGTCCTTCACGGCTTCATAGCCGCAGACGACGGCACGGAGGGCGGTGGCTCACCACGGGTAACGCCCGTCGCGCTCGAAGGCGGAGGTCCTCCAGGAGTACAGCACCGCCGCCAAGGCGGTGGCGAGGTTCAAGCTCGACACCCCGGATCTCATCGGGATGCCGACAGATCGATGCGCCACTTCCCGGATCCACGCCGGCAGTCCGTGACGTTCGCCGCCCACGACGAGGATCGAGTCGGGAGAAAGGCTGCCGGTGTCCAGTGGCTCGCCGTCGGGGTCCACCGCGACGATCGGCCGACCACACGACGTGGACAACTCCATCTTCGCCACCGGCACGGCGAACTGCAGGCCGGTCGCGCTGCGGATGGCGACCGGCGACCAGGGGTCCTGGCCCGATACCGTGACCGCCCCCAGGTCGGACGCCGCGGCCACCCGGACGACGGCACCGACGTTTCCCGGGTTGCGCGGGCGATCGAGATGAACCATCGGTTTCGCCCGCTCGGCGAGAACCGCGACCATGTCGTAGTCAGGGCGCGCGCAGATCGACAGCAGCGGGCTCGAAAGACTTCGCTGCGACAGGCGCGTGAAGCGCTCCCGGGTGACGACCTGCAGCACTCCTTCGATTCCGGGGAGACACTCGGGAGCCAGGCGCTCGGCCAGCTTGAGCAGTTTCTGCCGGTCGTAGGTGACGGCCACGTCCAGGCGTGCTCCGAAGCGGAGCGCGTGCCGGGCAGGGTGGAACCCCTCCAACACGGCGAGCCGCGGGTTCCGGTACGCGCCGTAGAAACGCCGAGTGAGCTCGGCGTCTTGCGAGCTCATCCGTCTCCACTTCGAACGTTCAGCGATGGGGGTCGCTTCTCGACCGGGTCCGGCACCGATCCCGCCGGAGGCGTCGACGTCCGGGTCGTGAACGCCGGGGCCGGCCGCATGTCCGCCATTCTGGCAACCTTCTCCTCCGTGACGGACCGCCCCGGAGCCCGGGATTCGCGTCCCCGCCGAAGAGACCTCGGCTCGAAGGGGTTCAGAGCCGCCCGGATCGGGAGAGGAGGCGTCCTGATGGAGTCGTTGCAGCCAAGGATCTTTCGTCCGAGGGCACCCTACAACGACCGTATCGCGTGGTCCGAGAACAGGCTTCCTTCGACGGGTGCTCTCGTCGGCAGGGAGATCGCAGTCGAGCGCGACGACGGCCGGGTGGTTCCCTACGCGTTCGAGGAGAAGACCGTTCGTTGGCACGAACCAGGCGAGACGTCGCTCACCGAGGCGTCCTACGACGCAGTCGAGCTACGTGACGGCGTCTTCTCCGTGGACCTCCTGCATCCGGAGGCGCCGTCCGGGAGCTCGACGCGGGTCGCGACGTCCCTTGCGTTGAACACGCAGCTGGGAGGTGCGATCCTCGTCAGGAACACCGTCACGCTCGGTGAACGGCGCGACTTCCGCCAGGACATCTACCCGTGCACGATCGCCGGTTCAGGCGGGAGCGCCCCCGCGCTCTCCGCGGAGCTGGTGGGTGGCCGGGCGTACGCCGAGTACTCCAAAGGCGGCGCGGCCGAGCACCTCTACCTGAATCCGTCGCGCCTCGGTACGCAGTCACTCGGTGATCTCGACTTCTCGAGCGCCAAGATGGACGACTCCACGACCTGGAAGCTCGGCGAAGAGCTCTTCGTCCTGACCTGGGTGCAGGAGTGGAACCCGGTGGGAGCGGTACTGCTCATGGACTTCGCGGGGCTCCGCAACGCGGGCGTGTTCATGGGAGGGGACGATCAAGGGTTCTTCCATTTCGTCGTCGGGGCGCGCCTCGGAATGCTCGGGCGAACGAGCTATCCCCCCCGGTGCCAGCCTCCGGGCATGAACAGGTCTTCTCGAAGCATGTCGCTACAGCCGAGGATCTCTCGCCCCAGGGCACCGTACGACCTGCGGTTCGCGTGGTCGGACAACCGGCTGCCCTCTACGGGGTCGCTTGCCGGAAGGGAGATCCCACTCGAGCGAGATGACGGCCTGACGATCACCTACGCCTTCGAGGCGGAGAACGTCAGTTGGCGGGAACCCGGTGAGAGCTCCACCGTCGCGGCGCCCTACGATGCTGTCGAGCTCCGCGACGGCGTCTTCTCCGTCGACATGATGCACGCGGAGCTTCGTGGCGGGGGCCGGACCCGCGTCGCGACCTCCCTCGCCTTGAACACGCAGACGGGGAGCGCGCTTCTCGTCAAGAACGCGATCACGCTCGGTGAGCAGAGCGACTTGCGTCAGGACGTCTACCCGTGCACCATCGCCGGCTCGGGCGCGGCCCCTCCGGCGCTCTCCAGTGAGCTCGTCGGACGGAGAGCGTACGCCGCGTACAGCGACAGCACTGCGATGGAGCACGTCTACATCAATGCGCGCCGCTTCGGCGCCCAGGTGCTCGGCAAGGCGGACGAGGCGGGCTCTGACCTCTGTGACTCGACGACGTGGAAGCTCGGTGAAGAGCTCTTCGTTCTGACCTGGGTGGAGGAGTGGGATCCCACGGGCGCGGTGCTGCTCATGGACTTTCTCGGCCTGCGCAACGCAGGGGTCTTCATGGGGCGCGACGATCGCGGGTTCTTCCGCTTCCTTTGTGGGGCACGCCTCGGGGTGCTCGGCCAGACGACCTACCCGGCCGGATACGAACCTCCAGGCGCGGGCACGCAATACGCGGGCTCAGATGATGCGGCCAGGATCGCCGGCGTCGGTCACGACGGGTAGTCCGGCCTGCTCCCACGCATGCATCCCTCCTGCCAAGTTCACGGCGTCGATGCCGAGGGACGCGAGGAGTTGCGTGATGGTGTTCGACCGCCCCCCGGAGCGGCACACGATCACCGCGGGACTCCCGGTCCGGATCTCATGGACCTTGGCTTCGACTTGGCTCATGGGGATGAGCACGGCACCAGGCGCATGGCCGGCTGACCACTCTTCGCTCTCGCGCACGTCGATCATCACGGCGCCGGCGCTGAGCAGGTCTTCGGCCGCGACGGGCGTGACCTGGACCGCCTCCTGCGGTGCGGCTCCCCCCTTCACGACGGGGAGGCCAGCGGCTGCCCACGCGCCGAAGCCGCCGATCAGATCCGACACGTCGGAGAACCCCGCGTGGCGCAACAGGCTTGCCGCGACCATCGATCGGTAACCGCCGGCACAGTTGACGACCACAGGAGCGTCGCGTTCCAGCTCGTCGAGTGAGCTGACAAGCGCCGCGAGGGGAATCAGCCGCGCTCCGGTCAGCGTGCCTGCCGCCGTCTCGCCTGGGTTCCGTACATCGACGAGCTGCATGTTCGGCACCAGTCCGACGAGCTCGGCGAGCTGCTCGATGCTGACCCGCGAGCTGGAGTCCACGAGATCGGGACGGTCCATGAAGAGTTGGCGGGGGTCACCGAGATAGCCGGTCACTTTGTCGAAGCCGATGCGGGCCAGGCGGACACGGCTCTCGAGAGCAGTGGACGGATCACCCACGAGCACGATCTCTCGGTCGGGATCGAGGACGTCACCCGCCCACTCGGCGAAGCGGCCGAGAAGCCCGACGTTGATGGCTCCCCGGAGGTGACCGGCTGCGAAGTCGGGCGGTTCCCGGGTGTCGAGCGGAACGGCGCCGCGGGCCACCGCGTCGACGACCTCTGCCAGCCCCATCTCGGTGGGCACGACCGTCTCGTCCAGCAGCCGGTGCTGCTGGCGGTTGCGCTGCGCGTCGAAGGTGAAGTAGGCCGGTCGGGTCGGCTGACCCTCGGTCACCGCGGCGACGAACTCGTCCTCGGTCATCGGTTGCAGCGCGTAGTTGGAACGCCGTTGCTCACCGATGGTCGAGCTGGTCTCACTCGAGAGCTGTTTGCCACAGGAGGATCCGGCGCCGTGAGCCGGGAAGACCCTCGTCGCGTCTGGGAGCGTCAGGAGCTGCTCGTGGAGCGAACGGTAGAGCAGGCGACCGAGCGTCCGGGCGTCGAATCCCGTTCCGGCGGACGCGAGCAGGTCGGGTCGGCCGACGTCACCGACGAAGAGCGTGTCTCCAGTCAGCACCCCGTACGGCGTGCGGTCGCCGGTGTGCTCGTAGACCGTCACGCAGATCGATTCGGGGGTGTGCCCAGGGGTCGCGCGGATCTCGAGCCAGACGTCACCCAGCTCGATTCGACGGCCGTGGGCCAGAGGTTCGGTGGGGAAGTCGAGTCTTGCGGCATCGCCGAAGGAGATCACCGCGCCGGTGGCTGCAGCGAGCTCGAGATGGCCGGACAGGAAATCAGCATGGAGATGAGTCTCGACGACCCGCTCGATCTGCAGACCTCTCGCGTCCGCCTCCTCGAGGTACACCCCGATGTCGCGTCGAGGGTCGACGACGACCGCCCTCCCGGTGGCCTCGTCAGCGATGAGGTAGGACGCATGTGAGAGGCACGCCAGATAGTGCTGCGTGAAGATCATGGAATGGCTCCTCGCCCGTCGAGCGACGACCGGGACGGCTCGTCGAGCCCCTGCGCCACCCCATTGTTCCAGGGAATCGACGTGGACCCTGACCACCCAGCGGGTGGGCGTGCTCGTTCTCTATTGTGATCGCTTCAGCGGTCGTTTCAGCTCGGCAATCGGTGGGAGGCTGCCGTGAACTCTCCCGACTCCCCGGCGATCGGTCGGCGGACACCGGACCCACGTATGCCGGTTCGTGCTCGTCACCTGCTGCGGGTCGGGACGGTCTGGCTGGTCCCGATGGTCGTCGGGGCCGTGGTGGTCTCTGCCATGACGGCGCTGTACATCGGATCGGTGGTCGACCCGCTCGCGCACCTTCGAGGGCTGCCCGTGGCGGTCGTGAACGAGGACCGGGGCGCCACGATCGGGGTGCGGCACGTCGACCTCGGGCGCCAGGTCGAGGAGGGTCTCGTGGCCAGTCCAGCCGTCACCGGCAAGCTGCAGCTCACGGTCGAGACGCTGCGCCAAGCCGAGAGAGCTATGGGCGACGACGGCGCATACGCGACGCTCGTCGTCCCACCCGACTTCACCACCGCCCTCCTGAGCGCCGCAGGAGTCCCGGCGGCACACGCGACGGTCGGCGCCGTGCCAGAGGTCGAGATCCTGACCAACGAGCGGGCCGGCACCGTCGGCGTGAGTCTCGCGACGGGCATCTTGCAGGACGCTCTCGCCGTGGCGTCGCACAAGATCGGGCGTGGGCTGAGCGCGATGGTTCCCGCCCGCTCGCGCACGGGCGCGACCGCGGTGCTGTTGACCAGTCCCGTGACCGTGGCGACCCCCCAGTACCGTCCGTTGCCGGACAACGCCGCCCTCGGTCTGAGCGCCTTTTACATGGCGCTGCTCACCCTGATGTGCGGGTTCCTGGGCGCCACGATCGTCAACTCCATCGTCGACTCGGCGCTCGGCTACGCCACCAGTGAGATCGGGCCGCGATGGCGCCAGCGTAAGCCCCTGCCCATCAACAGATGGCAGACGCTGCTCATCAAGTGGGCCGTCGTCACCCCGCTCGCGGGCCTGCTGACCGCGCTGGTGCTCCTCGTCGCGGGTTGGGGCCTGGGCATGGACGCGCCGCATCCCCTTGTTCTCTGGTTGTTCATGTGGCTGTGCGCGGCCAGCGTCGGGATCGGAACGATCGTGCTGTTCGCCGCGGCCGGCTCCTTCGGACCGCTGATCGCCGTCTTGCTGTTCGTCTACGCAGGCCTCGCGTCCGCGGGAGGGACCGTGCCGATCGAAGCGCTCCCGGGGGTCCTTCGCGCGCTCAGCAACGTCGAACCGCTGCGCCAGGTCCTCGCGGGTACGCGGTCGATCATGTACTTCGGGGCGAAGGCGGACGCCGGTCTCACGCGGGGCGCGCTCGCAGCGGGACTCGGCCTGCTCATCTGGCTCGCCATCGGCACGGTCGTCGTCAGATGGTACGACCGCAGGCACCTCTACCGGCTCCAGCCCGACCTCCTCGCACAGGTCGACAGGGCGGTCCGGGACTACAAGTCCCAGCAGGCGGTCCCTGCCCCGACGACATCCTCCACTCCCACTCCCACTTCCTCCTTCACCGCCGACCCCGTGCCGGCGGGCGGCGAAGCCGACGCGGGCGAGACGTGACGGAGCGCCCATCCAGGCCTTGTGGGCGGAGCGTCCGCCACGTTGCGCTTCGCCGATCGATCCTGGAGCATCGATCCTGGAGCATCAATCCTGGAGCAACTGGAGGTCGAGCTGAGCCACCCGTTCCGGGTCGACCAAGAAGTCGCACTCCACGATCTTGCCGTTCTTGATCGTGAACGCGCCGACCGAGAACGGCTCGCCGTCGCGCTCGGAGACGACTCCGGCTGCCCCGTTGACCAGCGCCCGTCGGAGGTCGAGGCGCATCCGCCCCCACATGCTCGCCTGGCTCGCGACCGTGGTCGCCCCCCGCACGCAATGCGAGAGGCCGGTCAGCCCGGCGTCGGCCCTCAGCACGACGTCGGGGTCGAGCACCTCGACGAGCGCCGCGAAGTCACCGTCACGGGCGGCCGCCAAGAATGCGTCCACCACCCTCCACTGGGTGTCGAGGTCGGCGTCGGGGACCGGCGCCGTGGCCTGCACCCGCCGCCGAGCGCGGCTCGCGAGCTGACGGGTCGCCTCAGGGGAGCGGTCGACGATGGCCGCGATCTCGTCGAACGGCACGGCGAACATGTCATGGAGCACGAATGCCAGTCGCTCGGCCGGGCTGAGGGCGTCCAACACCACCAGAAGGGCGAGTCCGATCGAGTCGGCCAGCAACGCCTCGTGCTCGGGGTCCATACCGTCGGCGCGGTCGATCACCGGGTCCGGGAGGTGGACGTCGAGCAGCTCCAGTGGGCGAGCCGTACGCGACCGCAGCATGTTCAGCGCCACGCGGGCGACGATCGTGGTCAGCCAGCCCCCCATGTTCTCGATGTTGCTCGTATCCGCCCGGCTGACCCGGAGCCAAGCATCCTGAACTGCGTCGTCAGCCTCGGTCAACGACCCGAGCATCCGGTAGGCGACGGCCCGGAGCCGGGGCCGGTGCTCCTCGAACCGTTCCACGAGCCACTGCTGGTCGGTCATGTCACACTTCTCCGTCCTCGCGTGTCGTACCAGTAACGAGACCCGCCGGGCGCAGTCGATGTGACCGGCGCTCGCGACCACACGGGAGGACCATCATGCAACCACGGATGAAGAACCCGGCGATGACCGTTCCTGGCGCGATGGACGCGCTCCAGAAGCTCGGAACCGCCGCCCGGAGCGCTCGAGTGCCCGAGACCACGCTGTACCTGATCGAGGCACGCGCAAGCCAGATCAACGGCTGCAGCGTGTGCCTGGACATGCACTCGCGTGAGCTGAAGGCAGCGGGTGAGCCGGACGAGCGAATCTTCATGGTCGGAGCCTGGAGGGAGGCTCCGTACTTCAGCGACGCCGAGCGTGCCGCCCTGGCGCTGACCGAGGCCGTCACCCGGCTCGCCGACCGCTCGGACCCGGTTCCCGACGAGGTCTGGGAGCAAGCTGCCCGGCACTACACCGAGCCACAGCTCGCCGGGTTGGTGGTTGCGATCGCGGCGATCAACGTCTGGAACAGACTGAACGTCGCCACCCGCCAGATCACCGGTGAGTGGATCGACCAGTGGCTCACGCG
>JASHUY010000092.1 GCA_030039755.1 Acidimicrobiales bacterium | reverse complement strand
CGACCCGGTCGAGCTGGCGGTGCTGGTGCGGATGCTCTTCGGTGGTCGTCACAGTGCGTCGAGCTTACCGGCGCAGTGCCCCGGCCAGAGGACGCCCGCGCATCTCCTCCGTTCCGCCAGGCCTCAGCCCGCCAGCGCCGACGGCGAGCCCCGACGGGGTGAGGCGCGCCGGCAAGGGCAGCCAGGCGCCGGGCCGGGCGTGGGCCACGCGCAGCCACACGCCATCCCGGACGACCTCGACCTCAGGCGATCGTCACGCTCGAATCGAGATAGACGTCCTGGACCGCGTGGATGAGCGCCGCGCCCTCGTCCATCGGGCGCTCGAACGACTTGCGGCCGACGATGAGGCCCTGCCCGCCGGCCCGCTTGTTGATGACCGCCGTCCGGACCGCTTCCGCGACGTCGTTCACACCGTGGGACTCGCCACCCGAGTTGATCATGGCGATGCGGCCTGCGTAGCAGTTCACGACCTGTCAGCGCGTGAGGTCGATCGGGTGGTCGGTCGTCAGCTGGTCGTACACGAGCGGGTCGGTCCTGCCGAACTGGAGCGCCGTGTACCCGCCGTTGTTCTCGGCCTGCTTCTGCTTGATGATGTCGGCCTCGATCGTGACGCCGATGTGGTTCGCCTGACCCGTCAAGTCCGCGGAGAGCTCGTAATTCACGCCGTCCTTCCTGAAGGCGGCGTTCCGCAGGTAGCACCACAACACGGTGAACATGCCGAGCTCGTGGGCCTCCGCGAAGATCTCCGACACCTCGTGGAGCTGCCGGTCGGCCTGGTCGGACCCGAAGTAGATGGTCCCGCCGACGCCGAGTGCGCCGAGCTCGAACGCCTGCCGAGCCGTGCCGAACGGCACCTGGTCGTACCGGTCCGGATAGTGGAGGAAGTCGTTGTGGTTCAGCTTGACGATGAACGGGATCCGGTGCGCGTAACGGCGCGACACCGCACCGAGCCCCCCGAGAGTCGTGGCGATCGCGCTGCAGTCTCCCGCCAGCGCGAGCTCGCACAGGTTCGCAGGGTCGAAGTACTTCGGGTTCTTCGCGAAGCTGGCGCCCGCAGAGTGCTCGATGCCTTGGTCGACCGGCAAGATCGACAGGTACCCGGTGCCCCCGAGCCGACCGTTCGAATAGACGGTGCCGAGCGCGCGGAGCACGGCTGAGGAGCGGTCGGAGTAGCAGAACGTGCGGTCCAAGAAGTCCGGCCCGGGGAGGACGAGACCGTCGGCAGGGAACGCCTTCGCCTCGTGGTTCAACAGGTAGTCGGCTTGGTCGCCGAGCAGCTGCTGGATGTCGATAGCCATGGTGCGGAGCCTACTTGTCGCCTGGGACCCTACTTGTCGCCTGATGGGGACTCACCGGGATCGTCGACGCTTTCCCGCGAGCTGCGGCCCGGCAGCTCCGCGCGGCGAGCCGGCTCCGGTCTTCTTTCTCCTGCGGCACCACTGGGACCCCGTCGACCACCGTGCGGGCCCCGAGGAGCGCCCGCGCTCCCGGGACGGCGTGGCGCGCGCGGCCGGCTGCGGGCGACCCGGGGCCCCAGCGCGTCGAGCCGCTCGACGACGTCGTACGCCTCGTCGTCCACGCGCGCAACCCGTTGGAACAGTTCGCGCGCCCTCGGCAGGTCCCCCGCCCGCTCGTAGAGGTCCGCGAGCGCGTACCACTGGCGGAGGTGGCGGTCCGACGGGTTCCGCAACGCACGTGACGCCCCCCCGGACGCGAGGAGCTCGATCGCCTCGTGCAGTCGTCCCCCGTCGGCCAGGCTGCCGGCGGCGACCATGCGTGCCTCCGCGAGGAGGTCGGCGTCGGGCGAGCGGTGACGGAGATCCGCCCACGCCGCTGCGACCTTCGCGTGCCGCCCGAGTGCGCGCAACGCGTCCATCAGCGCAGGGACCGCGTCAGCCTCGTCGGTGAGCTCGACGTAGGCATCGAGGTGCCGCACCGCGTCTCGCCACCGGCCGAGGCGGTACGCGGCAAAGCCGGCGATGCGCCGCACCGCCGCGACCGACCCCACCTCGCGGGCGAGCTCGTTCCCGTAGCGCGCCGCCTCCTGGTACCGCCCTCGCTCGTACGCCGCGACGGCCTTCTCCATGCGGCCGACGAGCGCCTCGCGATGACGGGCCGTCGCGTTGTCGGCGGCGCGCCGGATCTCGGTCGCGACCTCCGCGGGAAGCGTCGGCAGCTTCGCCGGCGCTCGGCTCGACGGCGCGCTGCGGGAAGCGGGCGCCGCGGGCGCATCGACCCGTACCCACCGGTCCATCGGCGGCGGCGGTGCGGACGGGCCCGGATACCCGTCACGCCGGTCGCGTCCCTCGCGCCGGCCGGGTGAGCCCCGCCCAGGGTCTCCCGGCTGTTCTGGCCGCGACACCTCGTGGGCTCCCCGTCGTGCGACCCCACCCCAGCGGCGGGCGGCTGACGGCAGCTCCTCCCGACGGCCTCGTTCCTCACGGGCCCGCGGCCCGTACGGCCTGTCCCCCTCGGCGCGGGGGCGGCGTCCGAACTGCGTGGTCCGCGGCCGGCGCGCTCCCCCGTCGCGCGCCGGACCTGCGTCCCGTTCACGGCGAGCAGGTGCGGCGCGATCGGGTCCACGGCGACCCGGTCCACGGCGACCGGCTTCATCGCGTTCTGGCCTGCCGCCCCACCTGCGGGTGGCCGACGGCGTTTCCTCCCGGCGACCCCGGTCCTCACGCGCCCGCGACGCGTACGGCCTGTCCCCTTCGGCACGGGGGCGTCGCCCGTACTGCCCGGTCCGCGGCCGGCGAGCTCCCCCGTCGCGCGCAGGTTCTGTGTGCTCTTCACGGCGACCCGGTTCACGGCGACCCGGTTCACGACGACCGGCTTCACCGCGTTCGGGCCTACCACCCCACCTGCGGGTGGCCGACGGCGGTTCCTCCCGGCGACCCCGGTCCTCACGCGTCCGCGACCCGTACGGCTTCCCGCTACCGGACGCCCCGTTCGCACGGGACCCGTTCCCGCGGGGCCCACCCACACGGGACCCGTTCCCGCGGGGCCCACCCACACGGGGGCCACCCACACGGGGGCCGCTCCGGTCCGTCCGGACGCTGCTCCCAGGCCGGCGCCCGCTGACGCGGGAACGTTCACCGGGAGGCCTCTCCTCCCTCTGGCCGGCGGTGCCCGGACGGCGCCCGCCGTCCCGGGCGCTTTGACCGGGCCGTCTCGGCCGCTCGGCTCTTCCTTCGTCCCGACCGATTCCTTGGTCCCGACCCCCTCGTCTCCTCGCCCGGGGTGTCCCGGCCGGCGTTCCCGGACGGTGCCGCGGCGCGCTGCGCTGCGGAGGCCGGGGCGCGCGCCGCTGCCGGTCATCGGAGGACTGGGGCACCACGCGAGTGTAAAGGCCCGGCGGTTCGCGGCCCCGACGGGTCACCGGGAACAGGGAAGGTAAAGAGGTCGCAAGAATGTGGCCTTCCGACCTCTTTTCCCCTCCGGCGGGCCCTACCATGCCCGGGTCGACAGTCCGGGGGTGCGCACGAAATCGTGCGAGGAGGAAGGACGTGGCAGCAGCGGTGCAAAGCTTGGACGTCGTCCGCGAGCCGCATCCCACGCGCACGCCCGGAGCGGATGTGCCCGTGGCACGCCCCGCGCTGCGCTTCTCGGGCGTCACGCACCACTACGGCCGGCAGCGCGCCCTGGACGACCTCCATCTCCGCGTCGAGCGCGGGCAGACGCTCGCCCTCCTCGGTCCGAACGGCGCGGGGAAGTCCACCACCATCTCGGTGCTCCTCGGCCTGCTCCGTCCCCGCGCCGGCATCGTGGAGGTGCTCGACCTCCCGCCCAAGGATGCCGTCGCATCGGGACGGGTGGGGGCGATGTTGCAGACCGGGTCCGGAACGGGCCTTCCCCCCGGAGTGCGCGTCATCGACGTG
>JASHUY010000091.1 GCA_030039755.1 Acidimicrobiales bacterium | reverse complement strand
CCCGGCCGCACGCTCCCGCAGGACGTCGAACCCGAGCGCTTCGAAGTCGTGGCCAACCTGCTCTCGCTCTCGTCGCGCCGCCGTGCGCGCATCCGCGTCCAGGTGCCCGAGAGCGACCCGGTGGTGGACACGTTGTGGGACCTCTACCCGGGGGCCGAGGCGATGGAGCGCGAGGTGTTCGACCTCTACGGCGTGCGCTTCGAGGGCCACCCCGACCTCACGCGCATCCTCATGCCCGAGGACTGGGAGGGTCATCCGCTCCGCAAGGACTACGGCGTCGGCAGGGTGCCGGTGCAGTTCAAGGACGCACCGGGTCCGCGGTGAGCGACGGGCCTGACGTGGGCGACGGGCCCGGCGGCACCGGGTCCGAACCGGTCGGAGCCGAGGAGATCTCGGTGCGGCGCGCCGAGCGCGCCCACGGCGACGTGGGCGACGGGCGCGACGGGCGCGACGGGCGCTCCGAGCGCGACGGGCGCTCCGAGCGCGCTTCGGTCGCCGAGACGTCGGAGGGTGCCCAGGAGCTCGCGACACGGACGACGACGCCCGCGGTGGAGCTCGGGCGGGAGGTGGGGGCGGTGCTACGGCTCCCCGAGGGCGGCGCCGTCGACGCGGCCGACCTCGACGTCGAGCGTCCGAACGACGAGACGATGATCATCAACATGGGGCCGCAGCACCCCTCCACGCACGGGGTGCTCCGCCTGATGCTGGAGCTCGACGGCGAAACGGTGCTCCGCACCAAGCCGGTGATCGGCTACCTCCACACCGGGATGGAGAAGACCGCAGAGGAGCTGACCTACGTCCAGGGCTCGACGAACGTCACGCGCATGGACTACATCTCGCCGCTGACCAACGAGCTCGTCTTCTCGCTGGCCACCGAGGCGTTGCTCGGCGTCGACCTCCCGCCGCGTGCGACGTGGATCCGCATGCTCTTCTCGGAGCTGCAGCGGATCTCCTCGCACCTCATCTGGATGGGGACGAACGGGATGGACCTCGGGTCCACCTCGATGATGATCTACGGCTTCCGCGAACGTGAGATGGTCCTCGCCTTCTTCGAGAAGACGTCCGGCCTGCGGATGAACCACGACTACATCCGGCCGGGTGGCGTCGCCGCGGACCTTCCCGACGGATGGGAGGACGACGTCGAGGTCATCTGCGACACGGTGCTGCGCCGCACGTACGAGTACGACGAGCTCCTGACGGGCCAGCCCATCTTCCGCGAACGCATGGAGGGCGTGGGGAGCATCTCTGCCGAAGAGGCGATCGCGCTTTCGATCACCGGTCCGATCCTGCGGTCGACGGGCGTTCCGTGGGACCTCCGCCGCTCGATGCCCTACCTCGACTACGCGCAACTCGACTTCGACGTGATCGTCGGGACCTACGGCGACAACTTCGATCGCTACGCGATCCGGCTGAACGAGATCCGCGAGTCCATCAAGCTCGTCCGCCAGATCGCGGAGCGCATGCCGCCCGGGGACTACCGGGTCCAGGACCGCAAGGTCACCCCTCCGCCGCGTGCACGGATCGACGAGTCGATGGAAGCGCTGATCCACCACTTCAAGATCTTCACCGAGGGGTTCCGGGTGCCCGAGGGCGAGGTGTACGTGGCGATCGAGTCGCCGCGCGGCGAGATCGGCTGCTACCTCGTCTCCGACGGCTCGGCCAAGCCCTACCGGCTCCATATCCGGGGACCGAGCTTCGTGAACCTGCAGGCGGTCCCGACGATGATGCGCGGCGGGCTCATCGCCGACGCGGTCGCCATCATCTCGTCGGTCGACCCCGTCATGGGAGAGGTCGACCGGTGAGCCACTTCGACTCCGAGACCGCCGCGCGCGCGAGGGAGCTCGTCGCG
Source organism: Acidimicrobiales bacterium (assembly GCA_030039755.1). Taxonomy (GTDB): domain Bacteria; phylum Actinomycetota; class Acidimicrobiia; order Acidimicrobiales; family RAAP-2; genus JAJYVT01. The sequence continues at coordinate 2,756 of JASHUY010000091.1, read as the reverse complement.
CTCTACCCGGAGCGGCGCTCCGCCCTGATCCCCCTCTGCCATCTCGCGCAGGAGCAGGACGGGTGGTTGCGACCCGAAGCGATGGAGGAGATCGCGTCGATCGTCGGGGTCACCCCCGCCGAAGTCCGTGGGACCGCGACCTTCTACGACATGCTGCGCACCCAACCGGTGGGCAGGTACCTCGTGTCCGTCTGCACGAACATCGCCTGCCTGCTCGGGGGCGCCGAGGAGCTGCTCGAGCACGCCGAGCACACGCTCGGCGTGCGGGCCGGGGGGACGACCTCCGACGGCACGATCACGCTCGAGGACGCCGAGTGCCTGGCGGACTGCGACCGGACGCCGTGCGTCGCCGTCAACCACCGCTACGTCGGCGGCCTCACGCCCGACGCGTTCGACCAGCTGGTCGCGGACCTGCGCGCGGGGCGCAGGGACGGCGAGATCCCGCCGCACGGGACCCTCGGGCGCGTGCGGCGCAACGGCGGGCTCAGGGTCCCGGTCGAGCAGGTCGCCCGGGAGCGCGCGGCGGCGGCCGAGGCGCGGGCGGCGAGGGAGCAGGCCGCGAGGGAGCAGGCGGCGAGGGCGCAGGCCGCAGAGGGACCAGGGGCGGCGAAGTCGCAGGGGGCGGGTGCCTGATGCCGGTCACCGACGCACCTCGCATCGTCACCGCACGCCTCGTCTACGACGACTCCTACACGCTCGAGCGGTACCTCGCGACCGGCGGCTACGAAGGACTGCGCAAGGCGCTCTCGATGACGCCGGAGGCGGTCTCCGCCGAGGTCGACACGGCGAGCCTGCTGGGACGCGGCGGCGCGGGGTTCCCTGCCGGGCGCAAGTGGTCGATGCTCCGCAAGGACCCCGTCACCTACCTCGTCGTCAACGGCGACGAGAGCGAGCCGGCGACGTTCAAGGACCATCTTCTGATGGAGCGCGACCCGCACCAGCTCGTCGAGGGCGTGCTGATCGCCGCGTACGCGCTGCAGGTGACCGAGGCGTTCATCTACATCCGGGGGGAGTTCGCGCTCGGGCTCGACCGCGTCACCCAGGCGCTCAACGAGGCCTACGACTACGGCGCGGCCGGCAGCGACATCTTCGGCTCGGGTTTCTCGGTCGACGTCGTGGTGCACCCCGGTGCGGGTGCGTACATCTGCGGCGAGGAGACCGCGCTCCTCGAGTCGCTCGAGGGCAAGCGGGGGTTCCCCCGCATCAAGCCGCCGTTCTTCCCCGCCGCCATCGGCCTCTACGGCCAGCCGACCGTGGTCAACAACGTCGAGACCATGTCCAACCTCCCATGGATCGTGCTCCACGGCGGTAAGGAGTTCGCCGGGCTCGGCGAGGGGCGCTCGGCGGGCACGCGCCTCTTCGCGCTCTCCGGGCACGTGCGGCGGCCCGGCACCTACGAGGTCGAGATGGTGAAGACGACGTTCCGCGACCTCGTCTACGCCCCCGTGTACGGCGGCGGGGTCCCCGGGGACCGCGACGTCAAGGCCATCATCCCCGGCGGCGTCTCCGCCCCGTGGTTCGGGCCGGAGCGCCTCGACCTCCCGCTCGGGCAGGACGAGGTCGGCAACGCCGGTTCGATGCTCGGCTCCGGGGCGATCACCGTCATGGACTCCTCGACGTGCGTCGTGCGCGCCGCGTGGCGGATCACGAAGTTCTTCGCACGCGAGTCGTGCGGGCAGTGCACGCCGTGCCGCGAGGGATCGGGATGGCTCGAACGGGTGCTCCGCCGCATCGAGCAGGGTGAGGGCCGCGAGGACGACGTCGACCTTCTCCTCGACGTGAGCGACAACATCTCGCCGGGGTTGCAGTGGCCGCCGCAGCAGACCACGATCTGCGTGCTCGGCCCCTCGATCCCGTCTTCCATCCACTCCGCCATCGACATGTTCCGCGACGAGCTGCTCCAGCACGTGAAAGAGGGGAGGTGCCCGTTTGACTGAGATCGACGACTCGGGGACCGTTCCCTTCACCCTCGACGGCCGCCCGGCGGCAGCCCGCCCCGGTGAGCTGATCATCAGCGCGGCGGAACGGGTCGGCACCTACATCCCGCGCTTCTGCTACCACCCGCGGATGAAACCGGTCGGCATGTGCCGCATGTGCCTCGTGGAGGTGAGCGGGCCGCGCGGTGCGACGCTCCAGCCCGCCTGTTTCCTCCCGGTCGCAGAGGGCATGGAGGTCGCCACCGCCTCGGACAAGGTGAGGAAAGCCCAGGACGGCGTGCTCGAGTTCCTCCTCGTCAACCACCCGCTGGACTGCCCGGTGTGCGACAAGGGCGGAGAGTGCCCGCTCCAGGACCAGACGCTCGCCTACGGGCCGGGCGAGAGCCGCTTCGTCGAGGAGAAGCGCCACTTCGAGAAGCCCGTCGCGATCTCCGATCTCGTGCTGTTGGACCGTGAGCGGTGCATCCAGTGCGCCCGTTGCACGCGCTTTGCAGAAGAGGTCGCGGGCGAGCCGTCGATCGACCTCGCCGGGCGGGGCGAGCGCGTGGAGGTCGCGACGTTCCCCGATCGCGCGTTCACGTCGTACTTCAGCGGGAACACGGTGCAGATCTGCCCGGTGGGCGCGCTGACCGCGACGCCCTACCGCTTCACCGCCAGGCCTTGGGACCTCGACCAGGTGGAGTCGACGTGCACGACGTGCGCCTTCGGTTGCCGCGTCGCCGTGCAGTCCTCGAGCAACAGGCTCACGCGGCTCCTCGGGCTCGACGCCGACCCGGTGAACCAGGGCTGGCTGTGCGACAAGGGGCGCTTCGTCTTCGA
>JASHUY010000090.1 GCA_030039755.1 Acidimicrobiales bacterium | reverse complement strand
GAGGCGGTCGTCCCGCACAAGGTGATGCCGGGAAACCGCCCGACCAACGTGCTGCTCGCGGAGTCCCTCACGCCGCACACCTTGGGCTGCCTCGTCGCGCTCTACGAGCACGACGTGTTCGTGCAGGGAACGATCTGGGACATCGACTCTTTCGACCAATGGGGGGTGGAGCTCGGCAAGCAGCTCGCCAAGGCGATCGTCCCCGAGCTCGAGAGCAGCTCGGAGCCGGATCTGTCCCACGACTCGTCGACCAATGCGCTGATCCGGCGTTATCGCGCGCTCAAGCTGCGCGGCTGACGCCTGCCCGGCCTGGGCTCGAGGGGGAACTTCCGCCTAGGGTTTGGACATGACCACGGACAACCCGATGCAGCTCGGCATGGTCGGACTCGGCAGGATGGGTGCGAACCTCGTTCGCCGGATCATGCGGGACGGCCACCGGGCAGTCGTGTACGACGTCGATCCCGGTGCGGTCCACGCGCTCGAGTCCGAGGGCGCCACGGGCGCCACGTCGCTCGCCGACCTCGCCACCAAGCTCGACGCGCCGCGGGCGGTCTGGCTGATGCTGCCGGCGGCGATCGTGGGCGAGACGCTCGACGAGCTCGTCGGGTCCCTCGGTGCCGACGACACCGTCATCGACGGCGGCAACTCGTACTACCGCGACGACATCGCGCGCGCGAAGGCGCTCTCGGGGCGCGGGCTCCACTTCGTCGACTGCGGCACGAGCGGCGGCGTGTGGGGCCTCGAGCGGGGCTACTGCCTCATGATCGGTGGTGAAGAGGAGCCGGTACGGCGGCTCGATCCGATCTTCCGGACGATCGCCCCGGGGCGTGCCAGCGCGCCGCCGACTCCTGGGAGGACCGGCAACGGGACGGCGCCGGACGGCTACTTCCATTGCGGGCCCGCGGGGGCCGGGCACTTCGTGAAGATGGTACACAACGGCGTCGAGTACGGGATGATGGCGTCGATCGCCGAGGGCCTGAGCATCATCGGGCACGCAGACGTCGGCACGAAGCCCCAGGAGAGCGACGCGGAGACGACGCCCCTGCGTGACCCCGAGGCCTACCGGTACTCCATCCCGATCTCCGAGGTGGCGGAGCTGTGGCGCCGCGGCTCGGTCGTGGGATCGTGGCTCGTCGACCTGGTCGCCGACGCCCTCGCCCGCACAGCCCAGCTCGAGAAGTTCGAGGGCCGCGTCTCGGACTCCGGCGAAGGCCGGTGGACCGTGCTCGCCGCGGTGGACGAAGGGGTGCCTGCGCCGGTGATCACCGCGTCGCTGTTCGAACGCTTCGAGTCGCGCGGCCTCGGAGAGCTCACCGCGAAGCTCCTCTCGGCCATGCGTAGCGAGTTCGGCGGGCACGCCGAGAAGCCTGCCGGGTCGTAGCCGCCGTGCACCACGACCTGATCGTCTTCGACGATCTCGACGCGCTCTCGGACGCGGCGGCGCGCTACGTCGTCGACCTCGCACAGCGGGCGGTCGTGGACGACGGCTCCTTCCAGTTCGCGGTGAGCGGCGGGCGCTCGCCGTGGCAGATGTTCGGTGTGCTCACCTCGCTCGACGTTCCCTGGGAGCGCACCGTCATCTGGCAGGTGGACGAGCGGGTGGCTCCCGACGACGACCCTGACCGCAACCTCGGGCACCTGCGGGAAGCCCTGGGAGACAGGGACGCGGACGTGCACCCGATGCCGGTCGAGGACGACGATCTCGGCGCCGCAGCCGCCCGCTACGGCGCCGCCCTGCCGGACCGGTTCCACCTGGTGCACCTCGGGATCGGCCCGGACGGCCACACGGCGTCCCTCGTGCCGGGAGATCCCGTGCTCGAGGTCCGGGACCGTCCGGTCGCGGTGACCTCCCACGAGTACGAGGGTCGGCGGCGGATGACGCTGACCTACCCGGGCATCGCGCGCGCCCGCCAGCTGCTGTGGCTCGTGAGCGGCCGGGACAAGCGAACCGCCCTCGAGAAGCTCCTCGCGGCCGACCCCTCGATCCCCGCCGGCCGGGTGGAGGCCGGGGCGTCGGTCGTCATGGCCGACCGGGCTGCGGCACCGCCGGGAGCCTGAGCTCCTCCTACGGTCCGCCGGCCTCCGGGCGCAGGCGTTCCGCACGGCCCCCCCGTCCCACCAGGATCTCCGCGACCATCTCCGGGGGGAAGAGCCCGTGCTCCACCACACCCGGCACCGTGGAGAGCCTTCCGGCGAGCAGGCGCAGGTCGGTGATCGGGCCCAGGTAGTCGCAGATCACGCCGCCGTCGGGGGTCCTCGGGGCGTCGCGCCGACGTACCGGACCGAGCACCTCGAGCCGCAGCAGCGTCGAGGCGAGCCCGAACGAGAGCAGCTCCAAGGGGACCGGCGGCCGCAGCGCGGGCACCAGCTTCGTCGAGTCGACGATGACGACGAAGCGGTCGGCGGTCGCGGCCACGAGCTTCTCGCGGGTGTGGGCGCCGCCGCCTCCCTTCACGAGCCAGCCGTCCGGCGAGACCTGGTCGGCGCCGTCGATCGCGATGTCCAGGTGCTCGACCGAGGAGAACCGCTCGGTTCGCAGGCCGGCTTCGCGCGCCAGCGACTCGGTGCGCGGCGACGTCGCCACGCACCGAAGGTCGAGCCCGCGGGCCGCGAGCGCCGGCACGAGAAATGCGACCGTCGTGCCGGTCCCCAGGCCGACCGACATCCCGTCTTCGACCAGCTCGGCCGCGGCCTGCGCCGCGACACGCTTCTCGTGCTCGGTGGTCTGCACCGTGACCCCGGGTCAGTGACGCTGCCGGCGAGGCTCGAGCTCGGCGGCGACGAGCAGGGTCACCGACCGCGCCGGGACCGCGAAGGGCTTTTCCAAGTCGAGATGCAGGTCGATCGCGGTCTCGCCGGTCGTGTCGAGCACCACCCGCCAGCGCGCGACGCCGTGGGAGGGCAGCGTCCAGTCGATGGGCTGATCGTGCGCGTTCAGGACGAGGAGGAACCAGTCGTCGGTGACCCGCATGCCGCGCTCGTCGCGGTCCGGGATCCCCTCGCCGCTCAGGAAGACGGCGACCGACTTCGCGTACCCCGTCTCCCAGTCGGCGTCGTCCATCTCCGCGCCGTCAGGTCTGAACCAGGCGATGTCGGGGGTCCCGCGGATCGGCCTCCCCTGGAACCACCGGCGCCGGCGGAAGATCGGGTGCGCGCGGCGCAGGGCCACGACGTTTCGGGTGAACGCCAGGAGCTCGCCGTCTGCGTGGTTCCAGTCGAACCATGACACGTCGTTGTCCTGGCAGTACGCGTTGTTGTTGCCGCGCTGGGTGCGCCCGATCTCGTCGCCCCCGAGCAGCATGGGCACGCCTTGGGAGAGGAACAGGGTGGCGAGCAGGTTCCGTTGCTGGCGGTGCCGCAACGCGAGGACGGCCGGGTCGCGGGTCGGCCCTTCCGCCCCGCAGTTCCACGACCGGTTGAAGCTCTCGCCGTCGCGGTTGTCCTCGCCGTTCGCCTCGTTGTGCTTCTCGTCGTAGGAGACGAGGTCCGCGAGCGTGAAGCCGTCATGGGCGGTGACGAAGTTGACGCTGGCGGCCGGTCGGCGCGAGTCCGCCTGGTAGAGGTCCGAGCTCCCCGTGAGCCGCGACGCGAGCTCGGGGAGCGTCGCAGGCTGGCCGCGCCAGAAGTCGCGCACCGTGTCCCGGTACGAGCCGTTCCACTCGGACCACACCGGAGGGAAGTTCCCGACCTGGTAACCGCCCTCGCCGACGTCCCAGGGCTCGGCGATGAGCTTCACCTGGCTCACGAGGGGGTCCTGCTCGATCAGGTCGAAGAACGCGGAGAGGCGGTCCACCTCGTGGAACTGGCGAGCGAGCGTCGCGGCAAGGTCGAAGCGGAAGCCGTCGACGTGCATCTCGGAGATCCAGTAGCGCAACGAGTCCATGATCAGCTGCAGGCTGCGCGGGTGGCTCACGTTCAGGCTGTTGCCGGTCCCCGTCGTGTCGTAGTAGTGCCGAAGGTCGCCGGGCACGAGCCGGTAGTACGCGCGGTTGTCGATGCCCTTGAACGAGAGCATCGGGCCGAGGTGATTGCCTTCCGCGGTGTGGTTGTAGACGACGTCGAGGATGACCTCGATCCCGGCCTCGTGCAGCGCGCGGACCATTGCCTTGAAGTCCTGCACCTGCTGGCCGCGGTCACCGGACGCGTACTCGTTGTGCGGCGCGAAGAAGCCGATCGTGTCGTAGCCCCAGTAGTTCCGCAGGCCACGCTCGACGAGCGACTCGTCGTGGACGAACTGGTGCACGGGCATCAGCTCGACCGCGGTGACGCCGAGCTGCTTCAGGTAGTCGATCGCCACGGGGTGCGCGAGGCCCAGGTACGTGCCGCGGAGAGCCTCGGGGATCTCGGGATGCCGGACGGTGAACCCCTTCACATGGACCTCGTAGACGATGGTCTCGTGCAACGGGGTGCCCGGCGGACGGTCGGTCCCCCAGTCGAAGTAGGGGCTGTGGACCACGCTCTTCGGGACGTGGGGCGCGCTGTCCCCGTCGTTGCGAGAGTCCTCGCGACCCGGGAGGTAGTCGAAGCACGCGGGGTCCCAGTCGACGG